>NZ_CP042913.1:3621657-3921657 GCF_008065115.1 Bythopirellula goksoeyrii
TGTGTGTCTCCCTATGCCACACTCTACTTCGACACGCCGGAGCTCACGAGCTATCTTGACCATCATAACGGCAAGCTGAATCGAAAGAAAATTCGAATGCGCAAGTATTCGTCCAACGGCTGCTGCTTTTTTGAGATCAAGCTGAAAAACAGCAAAGGCCGCACCAAGAAGCGACGGATTGCGATCCCTGCAATCGAGGAAAATATTTCTCCGAATTTGGGCGATTTTGTTCTCTCGCAGACCGGAGATTTGCCTGACTTAAAACCGCAGTTGTGGATCTACTTTTCTCGCATCACACTCGTAAACCAGCTTTGTGCTGAACGGGTGACATTTGACTTGGGACTTGACTTCCATCTTTCAGGCACCCACGAACAGTTGCCTGATCTCGTCATCGCCGAAGTAAAACAGGAAAAGGACGATCGTTCTTCCCCAGTTCGCAAACACCTTCGAAATCTGGGCGTTCGGCCCATGCGAGTGAGTAAGTATTGTCTTGGGAGTTCACTGCTCAAGCCTCATCTGAAATACAACCGTTTCAAACGCAAACTTCTGGCGATTAAGAAAATCGCTTAGACGGCCCGAACCGCTTAACATAGGTCTGCTTCAGAATGTTGGAATCTCTAGCTCTCGCTGTATTGGAACCACTTGAGATTCCACTCTATGATGACGACATGCTGAAACTCCTAGTGCGTTTTGGCATCAATTGCGTTGTTGTGACGATACTTGTTTGCTTGGTCTACTACAAAAACTCCGGCACCAAAGATTTTCTATTTACGTATTTCATGATTAACGTCATGGTCTTTTTCATATGCTTTACACTTAAAAAGTTTGACCTCGGACTAGGCATGGCGTTAGGACTCTTTGCCATCTTTGGAATTCTTCGGTATCGTACGGATACCATACCTATCAAGGAGATGACCTATTTGTTTATGGTCATCGGAATTGCTGTCGTAAATTCCTTGGCAAACAAGAAAATGAGCTATGCTGAGCTGGCATTCACGAACATAGTTATTGTCCTCCTTTCTGCTTTTCTAGAGAATCTCTCGTTCGTTAAACGAGAGATGCGAGAGCAGATTCTTTATGAGAAGATCGAACTAGCGAAACCAGCCAGATACGAAGAGCTCCTGGCAGACCTAGAAGAACGGACCGGGCTAAAGATTAGCAGGATTGAATTGGGCCAAATCAACTTCCTGAACGATACAGTCGAGATCAATGTCTACTATTTTCTCCACGAACAAGAGAGCATTAACGGAGTGAATGTGACTCGCAGGATCTAGCCTGCTATACCTCGGTAAAGTTTACTGACGACTGTGCGCTTGTCGCAGAGCATCCCGAGCAATCGCTGTGAAGCTCACCCCCAAGAAGGCGACCCAGGTACCCAACACTGCGCTAGAGATCGTGCCAACCACCCACCCCGACCAGCCGACGCGGTTTCCGATGGTAGCGGCTAGCAGTGTGCCCCCCAACAAGGTTCCGATCAAGAACCCCGTAAGCAAGAACCACCGCATGCCTCTTACTAACTGGCTGAAATTGGCCAAGTTGGTTTCTTCAGGAAGGGATAACTTGGCCATCTCGTAAGGTTCTGGGGTCGAATGAGGATGGTCGGGGACCTGCCGTGGATCAGTGGCCCGCCACTGACGAACTTCTTGAGAAGTGTCGCGCAAACGAGTGCCAATCAGGTTCCCCAGGACGTGAGCCAGCAGAAGCAGCGTTACCGCGAGGATCACCAGTGGCCAAGGGCCGTGAGTCAGGACAATGAGCGTACAGAATAAGCCAGCTAGCGTGACAATCAGAAAAAGTTGCTTGAGCCCGAACTTGAGCAGGTGGGGTTCACGACGCGGGGCAGGGGAGTTCAGCGAAGTACTCATATACCTATTATCTGCAAAAGAGGGTTCACAGGCAATTACAAAGTTTAGCCGCGACGCGGCTGCAGAGTGGAGCTCGGCAAAAGCGGATCGCGACTGTCCGAGTCCTGCTCGCCAGGAGAGGAGGCTCTCCTGGCCACGTGTGCGTACATCGACCTCAACCCCGTCGCGGCGGGAGTGGCGGCCACCCCCGAAACCAGCCCACATACCTCGATTCGCCAACGGGTCTGCCATGCCAGAGAAAAGGGAAAAATCCCCGCACTCTCAGAGGCAGCCCACGGCTCGGTGGCTGGCTCTTGGGCCATCGGCCTGTTGGAGGCAGACCACTGGCTCTGCCCCATCGAGGACTTGCGCAACAAAGGTGGACCTCGGGAAGGGATGATCGAAGGTTTTTCCCTAGGGAGCTATCTGCTGTTGGTCGACTACACCAGTCGGTTGTGCCGTCAGGGCAAGGCACGACTCTCGGAGGAAGTGGCCGGCATCTTCGACCGGCTCGGCACGAGCCGGCAATTGTGGGAACAGCGGTTTCACAGACTACTGGCCAAGTCCCGTTTGCTGGGCAACTACTTTGCCACGGACGCGGCACGGTTACAACGGGTCGCCAGTCGCCGAGGCGTGCACCACGTCGACAACGCCATCCGGCTGGCAACGGGTAGTGTCCGTCAAGATGCGCACATTTGTTTTTAGGGTTTAGCCCTGTCGGTAGGTCCGCCCCCAACTCCGTAGCTGCGTAGCAGCGGAGGTGCGCTGGGCATGGTCGAGCGATTGAGGGTGGAAGTCCCCTGTGGATCCTAACGGAGGTAACCACGAGGTGAAAGCAACTGCACGAGACGGAGTTTGGACATTGGACAATCGAAGTCTATCCCGCGAGGGCGTGTGGGGAGGAAGCCGTAGCCGAACTGCAGCACCGAACGTAAGTGAACCCTCAAACGGGCTTCTCGGACCTGGGTTAGCGTGCCTTCCAGCGCGACGCCCGATATCCGTTGGTGGCCGAGGAGTAGTGAGGGCGGAGGCGGCAGGACATTGTTCGATCTTACCCCAGGAGATCTCTGCGGGTCCGCCTATCGGTATTCCGGAAGAAGGCAACGACGACCGGTTGATGCCCGCAGAGAAGTCGGATCGCCCCATAGTAGTGCTGAAGCTGGGTAATGCCGGTGGAGCGAAGGGGGCGACAAGTTGTTAAGTGCTGGAACATGCCAACTGGCTTTCGCGTTTGCCGACAGCCCGCATGGGGGCAAGGACGAGAGAACCTCGGACGAATCCAAGGGAAAGTCGCACCTGCTGCTCAGAGCGAATACCAAGGAGGTAGATCATCCAGCCACCTGGGTAGCCGACGACACAAGTCGGTCACTGGAACAAGTAGCCTCGGTGTCTAATTTGGCCCGGGCGTTGCTTAACGTCGCGCGCAATAAAGGTGCGGCAGGTGTGGACGGACGTGGTGTACGGGAAGTGGTTGAGGCTTCGCCCCAACTGCTTGCTCAGCTACGCCGTGAATTGCTTTCGGGTACCTACCTGCCTGGCGACATTCGCCGGGTCTGGATTCCCAAGTCCGGTGGCGGGCATCGGGGCCTAGGTATTCCGAATGTCGTGGACCGCTGGGTTCAGCAGGCCGTACTCCAAGTTTTGGAGCCGATCTTCGAGCCGACGTTTCACGACAGCAGTCACGGATTCCGTCCGAGGCGTGGTGCACAAACGGCCATTGCTGCGGCCAAGCAATATCTGGCAGAAGGATATGCCTGGACGGTCGATATTGACCTTTCAAAGTTCTTCGATCGTGTTCACCACCAGCGGCTATTAAACCGCTTGGCGAACCACGTAAAGGATGGGCGTCTCCTAAAGCTAGTGCATGGCATGCTCAAGGCGAAGGTTGTGTTGCCCGATGGCACACGAACGGCCACGACCGAAGGCGCACCGCAAGGTGGTCCGCTTTCTCCGCTACTTTCCAATGTAGTTCTTGACGAACTCGATTGGGAACTGGCACGTCGTGGACTTCGGTTCGTGCGTTACGCCGACGACTTCAGCGTGTTCGTGAAAAGCGAACGTGCCGGTCGTCGGGTGATGGACTCCGTCAGTAAATTCATTGATAGACGCTTGCGTCTGCTGGTCAATGAAGACAAGAGTTCCGTCACGGGTCCGAATTATCTAACTTTCCTCGGCTTTCAACTCGGCAAGAATGCCGAGGGCCAAGTCATGGTGGCAATCTCTCGCCGAACTAAGGAGCGAATGGATGCCCGTATTCGTGAGCTAACGCCACGAGTCTGGGGTCAATCGCTGTCGACGTGCTTCGAGAGAACCGAACGCTACCTGCGAGGATGGATTGGATACTTTCGGTTGTGTACCGAAGATTCCCTGCGACCGCTCCACAAGTTCGACGCCCACATTCGGCGTCGTATTCGGGCGATTATCATTCGTCAGAAGAAGCGGGACCGGTATCTGTTCCGCCACCTGCAAACACGTGGCGTTTCTCGGAAGTCGGCGGCTAAGACCGCCTTCACTCGTGCTGGCGTTTGGAGACGCAGTGTCAGCTATGGCATCCATCAGGCGTATTCCAACGCCTGGTTCGCCGAACGATTGATGCCGCTCACCGACCGTTGGCATGCCTTGAACCCTTCCCGACAGGTCTTCATCAAACAGCAACGACTGTTTGAAACCTAAGGCAGCAACTTGAAGAGCCGGATGCGTGACCCGCAAGTCCGGTTCTGTGAGAGGCTTGGGGGAGAGATCCCCCGGGCCTACTCGACGAGTTGGGGGCGTGCGCGGCCTACGAGGCCACTCCGCTGGTCTCCTTCGTTGTCTCTTGCAATCGCTCCATATCGAGGTACTTGCGCGTGCCCCATTTGGTACCAGCGACGTGTCGCAGTCTTGCGGATACCAGCATCAATGCGCTGTTGCCGTCCGGGAAGGCACCCACGACGCGCGTCCGCCGGCGGACTTCGCGCATCAATCGCTCCAAAGCGTTGTTCGTGCGAATCCGCGTCCAATGCTCGCGAGGATAGGACATGTACCGCAACGTCTCGCCCACGCCCTCCTCGACCACCTTGGCTGCCTTGGTGAGCTTCATCGCTCGCAGCTTCTCCACAACATCGCCCGCCTTCTTCTTGGCCGCCTCGCGGTCTTCCTGCGCGTGAATTGCCTTGAGCATCGCCATCACCTCCTTCATTCGATGACGAGGAACTTCCGAGCCGACGTTGCGATACCAGTGGACCACACACCGTTGCCAGTCTGCCTCGGGATAAAACTCGCCCAAGGCTTCTACCAACCCTAAACACTTGTCGCTGGTCACCAGGCGAACTCCCTTCAGGCCACGCTCCTTGAGATGCCGGAGGAACTTCCGCCAACTCTCGGTATCTTCCTTCGTCCCTTCGCAAACACCCAGAACCTGCCGATAGCCGTCCTGGTCGACGCCCACGGCAACCAATACCGCCACGTTCTTCACCTCGCCGCCCCACGACCGTTTCAGCCAAATACCATCCAGGGCCACGTAGGCAAAATCGCCCTCGATCGGCTGGTTTCGCCAGGCTTCGATCCGCTCGTAGAGCTGCTGATTCAGCTCGCTCACCGTGCTCGGAGAAACTCGTGTTCCCCACAACGCCTCGGTGATGTCCTCCACCCGGCGAACGCTCACCCCGGCGAGGTACATCTCCATTAGCGCCTCTTCGACCGACGACTCCCGTCGTCGGTACCGCTCAATAATCTGCGTCTCAAATGGCAAACTGCGGAGTCTAGGAACCTTGAGCGTCACTTGGCCTGCCTTTGTCTGCAGTCCGCGATCGTATGACCCGGCCCGCGTATCCACGCGGTCGGGGCTCCGCTCGTAACGCTTCGCTCCACAGAGTTGATCAGCTTCGGCCTCCAACAGTCCATTGAGCGTCTCCTCGACGCTCTTGCGAACCACCTCGTCGACGTGCCCTCGAATCTGAGCCTCGTCGATCTGAACCATGCTTCCGTTTTCAGTACTTCCTGTTAAACTCGCCATCGTGGCAGTCTCCTTCGCTTGGGGGAATGAATCGTAACAATCCAATTCCTACCAAGCAGGGGCTGCCCAAACAATCTGCGCAATAATTAGGACGTTATCCGCTTTACCACAGTTTGCAAGTTTTTGATCTTACCTGTGATGAACTTTCCTACGACGAAGAATTCTTGACAGCGGCATTGCTACTCGCCGTGGGCAAAGGGATCGATCAAAGCGACCACGTTATCACGGGTTTAGAAGCACTCGATGGAATGATCACCCAGAGGACGGCGCGGCTAATTGAAAACCATATGCTCGCTCATTCAACCGACGATGGATCAATCGGATGGCGCTAAGCTCGTTGGCTCAAGGAATCAGAAGACTATGACGAGTTGGTTTTGCTTGGAAAATACGACCGAGCAGGTCGCCAAGTTGGAGTCAAAACTCCTGAACTCGAAGAAGCAATCACCTATCTTAGTGAATTGAGCACAATGTGTAGCTGAATGAGACATGAGTCGAGAGAGTTCTCATTGCATTCATAATTTAGGTCTGCCTCCGACCTATCCTCCGGCTCAGAATCATAATTCCAGCCACTGCGCAGCCGCAAAGCAGCAGTGACGACGGCTCCGGGATGACGGAGATATCTTCGATTGTCTGGACTGGGCTGACCTGGACTCTTTATATTTCATTCCCGTTCAGGTCCGTGTTCAGAAGACCCGGTTTGCCCAAACCTCCCTGCGTGAAAAACACACCGTAGAAGTAGAGACTGTTGTTGAAGTAGTCCACACCTGTGGCCCTATTAGTTGGCGACTTCACTGTAATGACCGGAGCAGATGGCACAAGCAGACCGGTCAAAGCATCGTACTCACGATATACGTTGACGGCGTCGTTATCGTTGATCAGGAAGTTTCCATTCGGAAGAACAGTAAATCCGTCAGCCCCAGGGAGCGGACCCTGGATGGTGACCGTAGTCTGAATCTGCCCGTTCATAGGGTTCAAGCCATAAACGATGAGCGGCCCTTGCTGGGGTCCGGGTAGATAACCGGTCAATGCGTACAGTCGTCCGTTGAAGAAGTCCAGGTCCTGGATGTTGAATCCCGGACGCGGATTGGGAAGCGTGGTGAGATCGGCCCCACCATTTCCCCCGTTGTACGGCGCCACGTGTATCCCGGGGCTAGGTCCGCTGCCAAACGAACTCGTGTTGGTGTAATAGACCAGGCCGCCAACGACTTCTACGGCACGACCGTCGCCGACGCTTTGCTTATTGAAACCAGATGTTGGTGTCCCCCCTATGGCATAATCCCAGGTTAGAATCGATCCAAATTGCCCTGCTCCCGTCCCTCCCAGATGGCCGACGATGATTGGGCCTGCATAAGCTCTCCCGAAGAAAACCAACAGTCCAAGAACGGCATACAGAGCGACTGGAATCGCCCGCGCGAGGCCTAGAAAATTAATGCTCATTTGAAATTCCCTGTGACGTTTCTTTAGATTAATTGCAATTGAAAAAGAAGGGTGTGCGAGTCAAATTCCTCAGAGAGACCTGTACCCTTTGCCTATCTGGCGTCCGTGACGGCGAGACAAGAAACAGAGCATTGGAATTGCTCCTGCAAGGGAGAGTGAGGGAGGTTCGGGAATTGTCTGGCACCACATCACAGCTTCCAATTGTCCGGTGTTTGAATTAAGGGCCTCTCCCACGATGCAAATTCCAGTCGGAGTGACATCTACCCCTTCTGCCACAGAACTGACATAGTTTGGTGGCAGTAGAGTACTTAGGTCGAAAAAAGAAGTCGACGTTCCATTCCACAGTGCTGCATGAGCAGTCGGCGAAGAACTCAAATAGGCAAAGCCAACTTGCCAACCCGCTTCCGCGTCTATCGCCCAGCCACCTATTCCACCAGTCGGAGTGAGATCGGTCCAACTACTACTTGTCAGGTGCCATAAGGCGGGTCGATCTGGGGAGGTGAGAAAGCGTACATATCCCACGGAATCGAATGCGTCGCTCCCCAACGCCACGCTGCCTCTTGCTCCCGCAGGGTGTATATCGGTCCAACCAATTCCTTTCCCATGCCACACTACTGCGTGTCGCTCATTAAAGCCGGTCACGGCGTTCGGAAATTGGGCCGATCCAACTGCCCACAATGCCGATCCCACATCATTTATTTCAGAGGAATACGCTCCCACTGGATGAACGTCCTGCAAAGTGGCTGGCGTGGTGCTTCCAAGCCAGTTCCACACGGCGGCATGGTCTACACGACCAGTAACGCGCGAATTGTAATACCCGCCGATAGTATTACCATAAACACCACGCGCTTCGGAATTATCGGTGCGTATATCAATAATCGCAGGGAGATAATTCGAACCGGTCCCCCCCCACGCGTAGGCAGAACGTTGAGAGGAAACTGTATCTCTGTATCCAACCGTCAGACCCTTGTTCGTAGCCAACGCTCTACTACTTGCAGGCCCGGGATCGAGATTCACCCAGCTTGCCGCAGATGAGCTCCATTGGACCGCGTCCTCCATTCCACTTCCTGGCCCCCCGCCTGGGACGACGCCTCCCAAGCCTAGGGTCGAACCGGCAGCTGAACCAACTTGAATTCCAGCATCAATACTCTTGGCCCACGAAGAGGTCATGCCGCTGGTGTGCAGCGAGGTAAATGTCCATCCAGTCTGCGCTTTTGCTTGCATCGCAAAGCCGGTAGTGCAGATGATCACCAAACATCCCGTCGTGATCGAGTTGGTTGCCATTGATTCTGAAATACATTGTCGGTTTCTTATTATCAAGACCCCGCACAGCCCACCCAGAAGAAGTACGAGGCTTCCCGGCTCTGGCACAACTCCCAAGGCGATAATGCTTCCCGAAGAGTCAATGTCTCCTCCGGAGGCACCCCCGACGAGGCCTACCGAGCCGAAGGCACTTGCCGGGAGCCCCAAGAGGTTGGAGTATCCATCGACGATGAATTCCCAGGTTTCGCCCGCCTGAAAAATACCGTCGGCGGGCGAGAAACTTTCGTTGAGAAGTGGTCGATTTGCTCCAATCGAATCAATCTTGAAGGCTGATTCGCCGTTCACAAAGCCGTCACGATTAGTGATGGTTGTTTCAGGGTCTGCTACATACCATAAGTCTTGCCAGTCAAATCCTGAGAGGTTTGTCATCCGTACCAGTCGGTTGACCACGCCTGGAATCGCATGCTGAAGGCATGCAATGTCTGGCGTGGGGATGGCATTGGCACTAATCAATTCATCCGGCGGAAAGGCAATGCCCAATTCGTCAACATTGATCGGCACGGTGAGTGTATCGCAACACATTGGATCGTCTTGGGAAGAAACACTCACAGGGCTCGCGACTGCAGGTCTGGTTGCCAAGGACAGCGATAGAGTTGCCAGACCTACTAGGGAGAGTTTCATGATGTGCTGCGTAGTGGCGATTCTCTCAGGTCGCATTCGGCTGAGAATTGCTACTACTCCCATTCCTAAGAGCACCAAGCTGCCGGGCTCTGGCACGGTAGGATACTCGGAAACCTGAATCATGTAATTGCCCGCCAAAAAATCGTTGAGCATTTGTTGAGATCCTGTTCCCTGAAAGAACAATTGTTTGCGGATATCTACAGGCGTTCCTGGGGCGAGGGGATCAAAGAAGAAGTCAACATTCGTCCCTGAGTTTTGAATCACAAGGTTGTTCGGTCCGGGAGGTGGCCCAGGAGTCGTGATTTGCACAGTGCCCCAGGACCAATCTGGCGTCAAAATCTCTTCGTGCCAATCGGTCCAAGAAGGTCCTGGGCCAACGATCAGATGTTCATTCAAATTGAGAATTGGATTTGCCAGGAACAGTAAGAAATCATTGATGTCTACGTTTCCGTTGCCGTCCTGATCCGGATTTGGAGCGAGCCATTTTTCAAACGGACCGGCAGTCGGGTTGTAACTCACCGGAATCGGATTAGCTGGATCACCCAGGGTGAAATCGCCGTTGGGTCCTTGCGGAATAGTGAAGTGTGGCGTGGGGGCGGGTAAAGGAATTAGGGTTGGGGGACCTGCCGAAATACCGGGGCTGATCTGGGCCTGGGAAGTTGCTGCGGTAAAAATTGTTAGCAGCCCGATAGCGCCTATCGTCATAGGAAGCGATTTTGAGATTGCGGCCAGACACAACCGCCGCCGTGAGGAGGCAAGTCCAATTATGCTTAACAAGCCAAGAACTAAACTGGAGGGCTCGGGTACTATTGTAAGATTCATCTCGGCCAGATCGACGACTCCAGGACGTTGATTGAGCCTCGCATTGCCGAAGCCAACCTCCGCACCAACTCGTAGCGTTCCTGTCGGTACAATTACATTATTTAACGCAATAGTTTCCCAAGTCCCAATATTGGCATCGAGGTTAGGATTTGAAGCAGTGAATGTTGCAATCGCACTTCCTGGACCCACGGGATTAAAGGTATTAAAAAATCGCAAAGCAACATATCCACCTGCACCCGCTGCAGCCGAAGGAACATTGAAACAGGCGGAGAGGTCGATTGTTGCATTTCCAGCTGTTATGGCTGCTTGAAATATCGGCGCTGACAGATCGACAAACTGAATCGCCTGGGTCGCTACGCCCCCTGTTGCATTCTCCCGCAACATTCCATTTCCCTCCTTGGGAGTAATTAGATTTAGACCTGAGTTCAAGAGTACGGGGACAAAGGCCCCCGACTCTATTCCCCATGTGTCGAAGACAGGTGTGTTGTAAGCCGTTGTGTATGCGATGGGTGCGTTCGTGGGCGGGGTGTTGAAGCCGGGATCCGTCAGCAGTGGGAATACTTGCGCCCGAGCTTGGCTAAGGCACACAACACTCAGCAGTGCAATCGAGAAAGTGAGTAGTTTGGAGAAGTATGTTGGGTGCGATCCCCAAGATCTTCCGTTGGTGTCGAGCAATTCCGTGGGATTCGTTGGAGTTGCTTCTGCTTGAGAATGCAGAGTAATGTCGTAATTGATAGGTTTAATATTCATTAGTTTCTTTCTCTAATTATTGAGCTGAATTGGTTAAGAAATACAAATCCGAACAAAATCGCAGTCATTTTCTCCATTGGCGGTACCTCCTGGTCAATCCCACGCACCCAAAGGCCAGCATCACCACACTCGACGGCTCAGGAACCACCCCCACTCGCATACTATTAAAAAAGGCATCGTTTGCGGGACTGAGTCCGGAAGCGGAATTTTGCAGGACGATTCCCATGACATTGCCATCCAATGTGGTTAATGGGAGGGTCTGCGAGTTTCCATTCCGCAATGTGACTTTCAGGTCGAAGGTCGTCGAACCAGTTCGCAGCAGATTGAAGGAGAGCCCTTCGTCGGCAAAACCAAGAGTGCTCTGCTGATGGGCGGTGAGGTTCTGAGAGTAAACCTCGTAGGTAGAATCTCCCCCGTGGTATCGGAATAGGATGTAATCACTGTTAGTGATGAACTGCAACCCTGCGAATTGGGTTGTGTCTACGCTACCATTGTCAAAATCGATTTCAATCGCTTGTCCGATGGACAAGGGTCCACCGGTCAATTGGCGGAAAGCTGCGATGGCGCTGTTGCCGTTGCGGGCAAAGAGTCCCCACGAGCGGCCTGCGGTGTCGATGTCTGAATCGCCAGCGATACCTTGGGAGTTTCCATCGTCTAGGCCATCGCCATTAGCGGTCGAAGTCCCCATGAACTGGCCAGCACTACCTTGGGGAAGAAAGGCCCACGGGGTAAAGCCGAAGCCACCGTTGTCGCCTGCCTGCCAACCATTGTTGTAGACAGCATCGGCAGCAGAATCGAAGGCAATGTTTGCCGCGCCAAGTGGAGCAATTCCACAGCAAGAAATCAACAAGAGCTGACCAGCGAATAGTATGCGTGTCATATAAACTTTCAGGTAAAAAAGGGTTTGGTAGATGATTCCAGATCTGGAACGGAGTAAAGTAAAAAATCGTATCTGTGATTGGACCATGTTGAATCAGGCGAGGCCCCAGCCATTCCCCCTATCTGAGAGAATGGCAAATGCCTCAAGAAAAGTTTTTCCAGCATCTAGCTCATGCAACCCTTTCGTCGCCAAGCGAGCATCGCAAGGATTGTCAAGCCGGCGATCGCAACCGAAGCCGGCTCAGGCACGGCGATCGGTTGTTGACGGAGTGTGAACTTGGTCACTCCCCGAGGTAGGTCGGGGACGTCGAACGAGAAGGTGTATTCTGCGTAGCTGGAGCCAAGAGTGTTGGAATGGATGCCGCCGCTGGCGAGTAGCACGTCTTCGCTCTCGTCGACAGTGGAGAAATTGAGTGAAAAATCAGGAGGTGAATTGTAATCGGGGGCGTCGAAGTCAAGCTCATCGCCGGGATCTGACTCTTCGAAATCTGCTCCTACTCCGAATCCCAATACAATGCGATAGGAGGACCAATCCCACGGCGTGCTGTTGTCGACCCCTTCCATGACGAAGTATTCGTTGACTCCACCGGAAGGAACGACGTCAAATTCAATATCTACAGGCCCTATTCCTGTATAGTGTTTCTGCGCGACGATAAACACATTTGACGAGTCCCCGGCCACATCGTCATTATTTGGGTCTACAAGCGGACCAATTACTGTGCCGGCCACCGATGCAACACCAGAAAACCAGTTCAAATTAACGATCTCACCTGCCTGGATCGGTAGACTGAATGAGAGCAAGAGAATTGTGAATAAAATGGAGCGAGTTTCAAAAAGAGTCATGAGTCTGCTTTCGTTGGGTACTGTGATTTTCCAGAAAGTGTTGGGTCTATCGAAGTCGAGAAACTCCTGGTGCGGCGCAAGCGAATAACAACAAGAGCGCGATGCTCGCCGGTTCGGGGATCGTGGGAATAGCAATGATGCTGCCCGACGAGCGGACGATACCGGGTACATCGGCAGAGGCACTACCGACGCCCAGGGATGTAAACGCAGCGGCAGGGAGGTTAGCGGAGTTGACATAGTCCTGGATCACAAATCGCCATTCTTCACCCGCTTCCCAGATGCCATCGACAGTCATGCTCTCAAAGACGAGCGGGTGATTCATCCCGCCCGGATCAGAGATGTCGTGATCGATCCGAAAGGCGGGCCACCCCGGGTTGGTTGGGGAAAATGCGTCGTTGGAGTACCCGTCGTAGTTGGACAGCGTCGTCTCGGGGTCGGCGACGTACCAGACCTCTTCGAAGCTTCGCCCTGTGCCGTTAAACATATTGACTTGTGGGTTATCGATCGCCGGGTCATCATGCGTAGGGCAAGGGTTTACTGTCGATTTTCCTGGTGAGAAGTAGTCGATTAATTCATCGGGAGGAAATACGCTACCGAGGCCTAGTTCATCGACATCAAACGGAATAAAAAGCTGATCGCAATGCATCGGATCGTCTTGATGACGAACTTGAGTGGGAAACGCGAAGGCTTGAGTACAAGTAACAGTTAGTGCAATCGCCGAAAGCATAGAAGCAAAATCACGAGATGACATAAGGCATTCTCCAGTAAAGGTGGTCAGGATAAATTGCAATTGCCAGCTGCGAACCGAAGGGAACGCGAAAGGAGCATGTTCCACTTCAGTCGGGAAACCTCCTAACTCTGTTTCGGGAACGCTGTGGAGCACAAAGCCCAATGCAAGCGATCAATCCGAGAAGCAAGGAAGCAGGTTCAGGAACCACAAGGCCTGAGAACCGAATATTACGGCCCGGTATCTCGCTACCTGCCCCAGCAGCTCCTGGAAGATGATTGGCAAATCCCATACGTGCCCCTGGGTTGGGCGCTGTTGCATAAAACCGGAAGGTGATTGCGCCCGTGATCGGACCTAAGCCAGTCAGATTCGAGGTGCGGTTGGTGACCACGACTCCGTTAGCGGCAAACAAATCTATGTCTGAAGTGAATCCATCAAGGCTGGATCGTACAGAAAAAAAAGAAACTGGATTGGTCGCTTCGACAGAATAGCTAACATCGGTTAAGAATAGAGTCTTTCCAGGAGCGACTGTCAGAGTGTTTTGATAGTACTTGGCCGAGTTGATAGTAGTATTCCAATTTCGAAAATAAAAGTGATTGCCAAAAGTATTCGGAGTTAGCGTGTTGGTTGCAGCAAGTGTTGAGGCTGAGATGTCTATTGCCACTCCACTGGGAGGAATATTTGTATAGTTGCTTCCTGTCTGAGGGATGTTGTAAGTCACAATAGGTGCTGAAAAAGTGGGAGTACTTATTGAACAGAGGACTGCAATTGCAATACTCCGGATATAGCCAGTCGCAAAGGATTGTTTCATGAGATGTTTCCTCAATAAATGGTCAAGAAATATAAGAGTTATTTGTTGCAAGCCGCAGAGGAGCGAGATAGAGAAGTTCACTGGTTTCAGCTTTATCTTAGAAATCGAGGGCTAGTTAAGCACCAGCCGACCAAGAGAATCAGTGTTGCAGGCTCCGGAATAGTCGTGGTCGGAAACTCGGCCAATGTGAACAACAACGTGTTGGGTCCGACGACATTATCCGTGGTTATCTCGAAGTGCTTTTCGATCTCCAACACTTGTCCGGGAAGTACAGGTTGCGAGAAATTGTCCAGGTTCAACGTTTGACCACTTACGGAAGCGGTAAATGAAATCGAAGTTCCGTCAACGCGCACTTCAGTTGCGGCGTTACCCGATCCCCAGTTCGCGCCGATTTGCCCGAGGTTCAAGTTGATTTCATGCCAATCAGTCCAAGGCTCTGTTCCCGCGTTAAGTATCGTCTCGCGGAAAACAGGGCTGCCGCCAAAGAAAGGGCTCGTTGAGTTACTATAGATTTGTTTCCTCCAAGGGCCACCGTTTGCGTCAAGGTCAATGGGAATAGGTAAGGGGCCATTGATCGTGTCGTTCGGGCCACCGATCCAAACAATGCTGTTTGTTACGTCTACGACATGCTGCGTCGAAGGCGAATTGGCAGTTCCTTGTGCTAGTGCGGCCTGGCCGGCCAGAAAGATCGTCACAACACTGGCGATTGCATGATGTAAAGATGATTGATTCACGACTTGATCTCCTGAGATCTGAGTAGAGAGTAAATTCCCAACCTCCTCCTCGTTTGGCGAGGAGGAGGCGAGAAACCTTGAGCCAAGCACATTAGGAAACACACTTCGAAGGGTGTGCCACGAAGACGCCTAAACCAGCTAGCAGCAGCATGCAAGTGGTTGGCTCGGGAATCGTGTAGAGCTCGAAGGCCAGATCTTTAGAAAACTGACCAATGCCACCAAAATTGGTGCCAGGTATCGGACCAGGGCCATCCAAACCGTCGGCATAGTACCTATCCAATGGGTTTATCTGATCCACTTTGGTAGGCATGTTTGGCATGTTGGGATCGTTGATTTCGATGAGCACTCGGGACTCGACCGCATCATCTTGAAAGTGCCAGACACTTGTCGGGTAAGTAGGGTCGATGAGCGGCTGCTGATCTGTTTCTCCCGGGGTAACATTTGGCGAGGCCAAAGTGTTCTGCACGGTGTAGTCTCGGTTGTGCCAACCCCACTCAGTATTTGGTGCGGTTGCATCACGTGGTGCATCAATTAGGGCAACGACCTTCAACCAATAGATGGTGTCTGCTTTTTCCGGAAACTGCTTGTCGAAATGAAGTTCGGCGTTGTATTTGTAGATATTCTCTGGAAGATTGAACGTTACTTGTTGTTCTGTATAAGTTCCAGAACCAGGAGCAAGCGCTCCCGTCAGATTAACAATTTGACTCGAAAGCACATTGCCGGGACGACTATAGGGTAAGATTTGACCATCCGGCCCAGGTTGGTTGGCCGGCACATCGTCTTCAAAAGCAATAAGAAATTTTGTTACGGTCTGATTGGGATTAATGATGTTGTTCAAATAGGATCCCCACCAGGAAATATGTACGATTGGCGAGTTGAAGTTGTCTGCAAAGTCGTCTGCCATAGAAACTCCTTGATACACCAGCGGCGCTGCCGGATTAGGTGGCACTGGGGAAGTTAGCCATGCCGTGCTGAGTTCATCGTGACCGTTGTAAATTGCAGGAGTTCCATCTGCATTGACTCCGACGCCTGTGCCTATCATTGGGTTTTGCTGAAACTTCAGAATCTGACCAGGTAATGGATCGGCACTGGCATGGCTGGTCATCAGAGCCAGCAGAGCAACCGCACAGAGCAGACGTGGAATTGAGGGTTGTTGAAAGTTTGTTTTCATCAGATCATCTCCAGAAAAAAGGTGAAAGTAAGAGCAATACATTCGAAAAGAAACTACATTCTTCGTCGCACAAGCAGGCCCCCCAATCCGATGGCTGCCAGGACGCAACTTCCCGGTTCAGGAATAAGGTCGTACTTGCCGCGCATCCGATCGACGCGCAATCCGGTAGGGCCTCCCGCATTAGTCAAGTAAAAGTCCAGTGTATTGAGCCCAACGTTGAAGCCGCTGGTCACAGTGAACGGCACCAAAGATGTAAAAGCAGCAGACGTTTGCCCCGTCGAAAGCCCGTTGATCCGGATATCCGTTCCGGGGTCGTCAGTGCCCCATAATCCTCCAAGCATGGCCGTGCTAAGATTGGCATTTGCAGGAAGATTGAAGGTAGTGCGATAGATGTAGTTTCCAGCGGGACCTTGGCTATTGGCCCGAGGACCAATCCAGCGAGAATTGGCGTTGTTCGGCACCCAGGGAGGAAAGGGAAATGCAGTGTCTGCGACGGTTACTGGTGTAAACAGCGTCGATGGTTGCAGGATGGCGTTATAGTGAATGTCAGACACACCGCCGGCCCCCCAGGCATTTCCGCTGTTGTCGACTCCAGTATTAAACAATCCGGTAATGGGTACGGCAGAGGCAGTGGTAGCCATTGACAGGAAAAAGAGTGTAAACGTAGCAGAGATAATTTTGGGTAGTTTCATGAGTTCGTTCCTTTGAGAAAATGGTTGAGTATTGTCGGTATATGGTCTGAAAGAGCTATTTCCACCGCTTTGTCACAACTAGCGACACAAGACTGAGCATTACTAGGGCGATGCTTCCTGGCTCAGGTATTCTCGGGATAGCAATAATGCTTCCCGATGAGGGCGGAGTACCGGCAACGAACGTAGAGGCATTGCCCACGCCGAACGAGTTGAACTGGTCGGGAGCAAGTCCTAAAGTATTGCTGTAGTCTTGTAAGACGAACTGCCAGATTTCGAAGGGTTGCCATACACCGTCCTGCACTCCGCTTTCGAATACCAGTGGATGGTGCCCGCCATTTGGATCAGAAAAGATATTGTCGATTCGGAAAGCAAATCGGCCTGGGTCGTTCGCAGTTGGAGGGAATGCAGCATCGTTGGCATATCCGTCGTAGTTGCTAATCCTGGTTTCGACATTTGCCACGTACCAGACTTCGCTCAATTCCCTTCCCGTGAAGTTTATGATCTGAACCAATTCCTCGGGTTGAGCAGTGTTGTTGAATTGTGGACAAGGTATTACCGGAGTTTGCCCCAGAGCAATATGTTCAAGCGATTCATCAGGAGGGAAAACCAACAGATCGCCGATCTCATCGACGTCGGTGGGAAT
The DNA here is from genome assembly GCF_008065115.1 of Bythopirellula goksoeyrii. Classification (NCBI taxonomy): domain Bacteria; kingdom Pseudomonadati; phylum Planctomycetota; class Planctomycetia; order Pirellulales; family Lacipirellulaceae; genus Bythopirellula; species Bythopirellula goksoeyrii. The sequence continues at coordinate 3,638,949 of NZ_CP042913.1, forward strand.
GAATAACCGATCGCAATGCGGGGGAATGTCCTGATGTACTACGGACGTGAAAACTGCCAGTGCTGGGTTGGTTAGCATGGTGCCTACAACCAATGCAGAATAAAATGAGTTGCTATATTGTTTGATAGTCATGGGTTTGCTCCTTGAAAATCACAAAGCGTTGGAAGAAAAAAGTGTAAAAGAGTAGTTGGGTCGCGCATTATTGCGTTAACTTGATTCATGGGCGTCTCTTGTTGACCTCGTTGGGATGAACTTTCATTGGCCCGGCATACTCACTCACGATTGTTGAGCAATCGCTTGCGAAATCCTGCTTAGTTCTCAGACTATGAGACCAGGCCAATGATTTTGCGGCTACTGCGACGCCAGGGTTGTTTGCGGCGCGAAGAACGAATAGCCGCCGCCGAGCTGCCGACTGGCATGCGGCCATCACGATGGTGACGGATTCTTTCGAAGGTGATTGCGTCATCAACACTTGAAAAGAAGTCGTCTTCAATTTCTTGGATTTCGAGCGTAGACATGTTCAGGATTCCTTGTGAGAGTGAGTGGGGAAGAGGATTGAAGGATTAGAGTAAGCAGCACCGAGAGCATCCTTTCGAGACTGGGGACTCGCACGTGCCCTCATTCGAGCCAAGGTTGAACAACAGATTTCAAGCCAAGTGTGATCGGCAGGCTTACTTAGATATCCTGCCGCTCCTGCAGCTCGAGCTTGCCGTTCTTCCTCGGCTGAATACTCGTCGCTGACCAGATAGAAGAGAGTCGCAGGGCGCTTAGCCCGAACGATTTCCAGTAGTTCAATGCCTGACATATCAGGCAATTGCATATTGGAAAACCAGAGTCGGATATTCTTACCCGACGAGAGTTGCAGCGCGTGATGGCCGTCGTTGGCATGTTTCCAATTAAGGTTCGCATCTTGCACCTCAAAGGAGAGGTCGCGATAGTCTTCGGCCTTGCTATCGACAACCAAGAGATCGAGGTTTTTTTTTGCAATACGTGGGGACATCATGAGCACCTACCTTTCAAGTGTTGGTCTGCGAGCATTTCAGACTCGCGAGTACTACCAGAGATAAGGCAAGTGATGCGCCAATCATCGGAACTAAACATGACTAATCACGCTAAACTCTGTGACTAGCCTAACTTGCAGATCGAAGTTAGAGAGAAATTGCAACAGACTGCGGAAGAAGCATTTTTCCCTTGTCCGGATACGTGATAGATGTGACCGGTTACGAGAGAGCCCAATCGTGATAGAAGTGTCCGATATCGGACGTAGGCTACGTTGGCCTGCGCGTGACCTCCCTTCCACTGTCTGGTGACAGTAGCTTTGAGATCAGCTTATCCAGGAATTCCCAACTTGGCTAATTTGCGCAAGAGAGCTTGGCGAGAAATGCCCAATAGCCGAGCTGCGGCACTCTTATTCTGGTAAGTGTGCTTGAGCGTATGCGCGATATGGAGTCGCTCAAGCTCAGCAAGGCATGGCCAGGTTTCGTTCGGAGCGGAGTAGTCAAGACGGACGGAACTATCGAGTAAATGTGAGCTGCGAACCGAGTGTTCTTCTGCAGGGACACGAGGATTACCCAGTTCTACCCGCTCTCCAACCGAATTCGCTAACACGGACATGACCACCTCTTCGGTGATCCATTCTCCCTCCGATTCAACCGCCGCCTGCTCAATGACGTTCTTTAACTCCCGAACATTGCCTGGCCAATCGTAGGACTGCAATAATTCCATCGCCGCTCGATTGAGCTGCTGGCGGGGATGACCTTCTGCTTCCAGTTCGGCCAGGAACTGAGGAGCCAATATGAGAATGTCTTCACTTCGTTCAGAGAGTGGAGTAGTGCGAATCTTGATAACGCTAAGGCGATAATACAGATCTTCTCGGAACCGTCCGGCAAGCATTTCCTGCTTTAAATCTCGATTTGTGGCGGCGAGAATCCGGACATCGACCGGGATGGCCTGATGGCTACCGACTGGAACCACTGCTCGTTCTTGAATGACTCGCAGAAGCTTAGCTTGTAAAGGAAGGGGCAGTTCGCCAATCTCATCAAGAAAAATAGTTCCCTGATCTGCAGCACGAAAACAGCCAAGAGACCCTTGGTCGGCACTTGTAAATGCCCCCTTTACGTGCCCAAAGAGTTGGCTGGCCATCAATTCGCCAGTCATAGAGGCACAATCGACAGGAACAAATAACTCCCCTGTTCGAGGGCTCTTCGCATGAATTTGCCGGGCGACCAATTCCTTGCCCGTGCCACTGCCTCCGGTGATAAGTACCGTTGAATTGAACTTCGCAACACGAGAGACGGATTTAAGAAGTGCTCTCGTAGCAAGGGATTCCCCCACGATCTCTACGCCGCTGTTTCGGCGTAGTATGTCCTGCGAAGTCATCTCATTAGCCCCCCTGCCGCTTGACTGTTCCACAAGTCAAGTAATACGTATGAGAAGACGAGTTAATGCTGACCAGTAACTAGTCGAATGGATTGTAGCGGATCATATTCCCATTATGCAATCATCTTGCCATGCGATTTCAGAAAAAATGCAAGCCCTTGCTATGAATCAACTTAGGTCGACATTAATACATCTACCCCATGCGGGAGTGATGGGCCCAGAGTCCGAGGGCGGGATTGCTGATGTAGAAAACATCTTCGCCATCAATCGTCTGCAACCCATCTTTCATGTTTTCGACAGGATAGCGGTGTGAGTATTCCGCCAGATCGCCATAGTTGTACCCGACCCCTTCAATTTCGGCGCGGCTAAGTTCCCCTGGGCAATAGGTGACTTGGAAGCGACCCTCAGAAGAACCATGAATCAGATGGGCAGCGGCAGAAAGATTCTCACGTAAGTCTGCGTTCTCCTCGACAAACTTGAGTACCTCGGGCGTAGTTCGATAGCCATACTTGCGGATAAGTACGTCGATTTGGGGGTCCTCGCCAAAGGTGCGAACCGAAGGTGCCAGCACAACCAACTCACCTCCATCCGCGATGGCCATCCGGCTGCGATATATAGACTTATTGCCTAACCAAGTGCTGTGAAACTCTTCCGGATCAAGGTAGACAACAACTTTCTTGAGTGGCTCAGACACCATCTCAAAGTTGACAGCAAGTGACAGCTCGCTTGCCTGCTCAAAACACTCGACGTCGTCTCCTATGAAGAGCCCACGAACTACCAACTGACGTTTTTCGTTGTAGCCCACTACTGTTAACACATAGATGATCGGCAAATGTTGGCAGAAATTGTCTTGGGCATAGTTTAGTATCTTACGCAAGGGATTGTCCGCACGCCCCAAAATGCGCTCGATGCCATACACGGCGCCGATGTAATGACTCTCATTGATGCCACGCAATCCTCCGGTTCCTACGAAGAGATTCTTGTTGTAGTTGGCCATCCCAATAACTTCATGCGGCACAACCTGCCCCAGTGAGAGGATTAGATCATGGTCTCCCTGAGAGATAAGCCGATTCAATTGGCAAGGCCACGGCTGAGAGTAAATGTCTTCGGTAACTTCGGTGACAAAATCTGCTGGTACTGTGCCAATGGTCTCAACATCTTTTCTCCAGTTGTGATAGCGAAATAAAGCATCGGGAACCCCCGGAAACATCTTTTCCTTTTGCCACCTGGGCATTTCAAAGTGGGTGCCTAAGGCTGGGAGTACATCGGCCAAGGAGTTTCCATAGTACTCGTGCGTGAGGCAGGTCAATTGTCCAGCCCGACTATTAAAACGCGTAAAGTCTGGAGGGACAGCAATGACACGTTCTCGTTTGCCAAGTCGATCATAGACGTCAAACAGAGCGGAACGAATGTCTGCGTCTGACAATTCAGTGGTTGGCGAACCCGTAGCAAAGTACAGCATCGACTAACTTTCAAAGTATATAGGGCAGAAGAATAGTCTCATGGCATTTACAAAATCTGTGCGGTTCGGCTTGTGTATCGCTTTGATCTTCCTTCAGCTTACCCGAAAAGCTGGTGACTCGTCATTCGCCTCACATGAATTCGCGGTTTTGAGTGGTACTCGCAAACTCGAATCGCTAGTAAGGAAGCAGCCTGAGAAAGCCCTCTTTTCTTGGTTTTGTCCCCACTCATTTCTTGGAAACCGAAAAACAAGAAAAACTAAACCATCTTCACCGATTTACCCCTTGTTTTATAGAGGCCTTATAGGTCTTGGCCATTATTTTTGTAACAAAAACCCCGACTCCCCGGTACAAATTACCAAGTGCTCCGAGCCAGCGATGGTGTGGAAACACACTGTAGCTGGATTCACAAGAGTTCAGACGAAATTGGTCATTCCTTTGTTGCGTGGGCTGTGAAAACTGGATGAATCTTTTTCATTCCAGCGCACCGCAGGGGACGTTTTGTCGCCGCACATTTTGTCGAAAACTTTTCTTACAAAACAAAACCTCCTCTCATTCTCCCGGTTCGTTGGGCTTCAACTCGTTGGCCGATCATGACTTACGCGAATCACGCTGCCTCGCGGGCGATAGGGTTTTGAAAACTAAACCCCACGAATCTAGCCTCTTCTTGCTCGTCCAAATCGCCAAACTCGTTTAGCGCGCGGACCTGTCACGAGCAAACCCGTAAGTCCATACGGGCGATAGTGCGTTCCGATTACTTATCGCACGTACCATTATCAAGATGCCGGGGAGAAATTCCACAACGATTTTTGTGCCAAGCGGAAAACAGCCGCGCAGCAACGATTGGTTACTCAAACTGAAAAGGAGAACCACGGATTGCACGAATTTCACGGATAAATGGAGACGAAACCGTACATATATTCATCGAGTAGGTTTGAGCAGATGGTGGGTGTGATTTTGAACCATCGAATGAGTTTCGTCCCGTTTTCGTGGGACTTGCTCTATCCGAGAAATCCTTGTTATCCGTGGTTACCGTAGTCTTGCTTTTCACTTTGAGTTGGTTAGCCGTAAACGTGAGTGACCGGAGGAGATCGGGATACTGGGGGCTGCGGGCGAGGGAATCCATGCGGGCCGCGAATCGCGGCAGTTCCGGCGAGGTCACTCGTGACTTGTGCCAGAGTAGATGCAACTATAAAGTCGCTCTCGAGTCGTTGAAAACCTATTCCCCTGGTTCGCACTCTCCGGTTTGGAATGCACTATCTGCGAGGCTCCGCCTGCCATTCGCACCGCGTTCCCGCAGAGTCGCCTTTTGCTCCGCAAAAGTAGCGGGAAAGGGAAAAAAGGGCAGACATAATTGGGGCTCTGATAAGACGCTGTATCATCGTAAGTGCTTTAGAGACCACAGGTTCTAAGCTCTCTCGGCGTTTTGCAATGATCGAAATGTGCATGTCCTTTTTGTTTCTTTAAGTGGGATTTCCCATAAACTCTTACCAGGAAAAGGTTTACGCCGACGCTCTCTTAGAGATGCTTTCCGAAAGATGCCTGTCCTTTCTTCTGCGATAATAATGGCCATTTGGTGCACCAATGTCTCGTATGCCATGAGATTATTCACGTAAATCTATAATATTTTCATAACCTGCGCTCATTTCTTAGGGAATCATGACACTATCCTCATGACGATTCGAATTGTCTTCAACATGTCAACAAAGAGACTGTCCTTTGCAGCAATCTGATGCAGATCTCGTCGTGGCTGCTAGCCGAGGCGACCTAGCAAGTTTTGGCCTTTTGTATGAACGATACTATCGCATGGCGGTTGGGATCGCTCGAAGTCGTCTGTTCGACGAACATTTGGCCGAAGATGTTGCACAAGAGGCGTTTGCCGTTGCATGTCGTACTTTATCTACTTTGGAGCATAAGGATAAGTTTCCACAGTGGCTTGGAACAATTTGCCGCCGCACGGCATCACGATTGGGAAAGGCACAACAAAATCATGAAGCACTAACTGATGATACGGTACCTACCAGCAATATCAGGTTGCCTGCATTACAACAGGAGATCCATGAAGTATTGGAGCAACTCGATGAATCATCTCGCGAAATTGTTTTGCTCCACTACTTCAGTGGTTTGTCGTATAAAGAAATTGCTGATGTAGTTGATCTTTCTACCCAAGCGATTCATGGTCGCCTGCAACGTACTCGAAACAAACTGGCCACAATCCTCAATTCTTCGGAGACAAAGCAATGAATATGTCACCTCAGGATCAGGATTTGGAAGAACAGCTACGTGCATCTTTGGGGACAGCACCCACACCAGATTTCGATTCCTGGTGCAAACGGCATCCCGACGCAACTGCAGTTCTAAAATCCCTTGCTCCACCAGCTCATACTCACGAATTATCAAAATACATCGATAGGAGAACTGTGATGATCATTTCAAAGGTACTTGCTGCTTCATTGCTTATTGTCTGTGGGCTGATGTGGATAGGTCCAGACAGCAACACTCTTAGCCAAAGTGCGTTTGCAAACTCTATTCCAGGTATTGACAACGTCCAAACAATGAAATGGACGTCAACTATATATATCCGCCTCTCCGACAAAGACGGCAAGAAAAGCTTGATCAGAAAAGAACGACGCTTATATGCGTATCGCCACCCAGGTCAATACCGCGAAACGTTTTTGGACGAAGAAGGCAAGCCGTATAGTGTTGAAATCACGGATCTGAACGCAGGGAGAATGCTGACTTTAGATCTCCGAGAAAAAAAGGCTGTGCTAAAATTTCCGCCTTTCCGACGCGATTTGCGCAGTCCGTTCGCCTGGGTTGGAGACATGATTCGTGAACGCAAGTACCCTGGCGATGGCGAAGGATGTCGGGTGAAATCGGTTTCTCTGCAAGGACAAAAAGAGATTGACAGGATCCAGGCAAATGTCGTCCGAGTGATAACTTTAAATGGGTTGGACCAGAACGACCATCGGACTGATTTTTTCTTTGATGCATCAACAAAGCAACTGGTCGGCATGTGGGGTCCGAATGAGGTAGATCTCGAATTTGAAACCCTGGAAAATGGAGCTAGTGTGTCCAAGAATGAGTGGTACCGTATGGAGCCCATCGGCGGCCTGACACACGAAATAGTACTCGACACAAAGATCGCCGCATCTGAGTTTAGCTTGGATCCTCCGGCAGACTATGCGTTCGAAAAAATGGCGAAACCAACCGTCACAGAAGGCGAGATGATCGCTTACTTAGGAGCCGCAGCTCGATTTAACAACCAAGTGTTTCCTGAATCTCCCTACAATGCATTTGACAGCGATAAGTTCAATGCTGCGAGCTATAAAGATCCAAAAGATCGCACGAAAGTGGAACAAGCGATGATCGACATTCGCGACAAGATCATGATGCGAGAGATCTATCGGTCACCTGTTAAGCAGTTTGAGGAAGACCAGACTGTGCCGAATAGTTTCTATTATGTAGGCACGGGAGTGGAAATTGGGCAAGCTGACAAGATTGTAGGTTGGTACAGACTTCGCCAAGGCAAGCAGCTCCGAGCTTTTTATGGTGACCTCTCAGTCAAAGATATAACTGAGTCTCAGCTTCCGCTTAACTTGCTAGAACAGTGAATTGGCTGCACCAGCTACGGAATTCACCACTCGCCATAGCAAAAAGGACAGGCGCAATTGAAGAGCGGGTACCATCTCCTTGCTACTTGTGCAATCTGAAGCCCGCTTGGCGGTGTTTCGCTCGCGAATGGCGAGCGAGATGGCTCGGTTCGCCGTGTCAGAGGAAGAAAGTGCGCGATGTTTGCGCAGTTTCTTCACAAGCTTGGCAAGCGTGGCAGAGAATTGGGCTTGGAAGATCGACCGGCTAGGTCGTTGCCGATAACGTCCTAATTATTGCGCAGATTGTTTGGGCAGCCCCTGCTTGGTAGGAATTGGATTGTTACGATTCATTCCCCCAAGCGAAGGAGACTGCCACGATGGCGAGTTTAACAGGAAGTACTGAAAACGGAAGCATGGTTCGGATCGACGAGGCTCAGATTCGAGGGCACGTCGACGAGGTGGTTCGCAAGAGCGTCGAGGAGACGCTCAATGGACTGTTGGAGGCCGAAGCTGATCAACTCTGTGGAGCGAAGCGTTACGAGCGGAGCCCCGACCGCGTGGATACGCGGGCCGGGTCATACGATCGCGGACTGCAGACAAAGGCAGGCCAAGTGACGCTCAAGGTTCCTAGACTCCGCAGTTTGCCATTTGAGACGCAGATTATTGAGCGGTACCGACGACGGGAGTCGTCGGTCGAAGAGGCGCTAATGGAGATGTACCTCGCCGGGGTGAGCGTTCGCCGGGTGGAGGACATCACCGAGGCGTTGTGGGGAACACGAGTTTCTCCGAGCACGGTGAGCGAGCTGAATCAGCAGCTCTACGAGCGGATCGAAGCCTGGCGAAACCAGCCGATCGAGGGCGATTTTGCCTACGTGGCCCTGGATGGTATTTGGCTGAAACGGTCGTGGGGCGGCGAGGTGAAGAACGTGGCGGTATTGGTTGCCGTGGGCGTCGACCAGGACGGCTATCGGCAGGTTCTGGGTGTTTGCGAAGGGACGAAGGAAGATACCGAGAGTTGGCGGAAGTTCCTCCGGCATCTCAAGGAGCGTGGCCTGAAGGGAGTTCGCCTGGTGACCAGCGACAAGTGTTTAGGGTTGGTAGAAGCCTTGGGCGAGTTTTATCCGGAGGCAGACTGGCAACGGTGTGTGGTCCACTGGTATCGCAACGTTGGCTCGGAAGTTCCTCGTCATCGAATGAAGGAGGTGATGGCGATGCTCAAGGCAATTCACGCGCAGGAAGACCGCGAGGCGGCCAAGAAGAAGGCGGGCGACGTTGTGGAGAAGCTGCGAGCGATGAAGCTCACCAAGGCAGCCAAGGTGGTCGAGGAGGGCGTGGGCGAGACGTTGCGGTACATGTCCTATCCTCGCGAGCATTGGACGCGGATTCGCACGAACAACGCTTTGGAGCGATTGATGCGCGAAGTCCGCCGGCGGACGCGCGTCGTGGGTGCCTTCCCGGACGGCAACAGCGCATTGATGCTGGTATCCGCAAGACTGCGACACGTCGCTGGTACCAAATGGGGCACGCGCAAGTACCTCGATATGGAGCGATTGCAAGAGACAACGAAGGAGACCAGCGGAGTGGCCTCGTAGGCCGCGCACGCCCCCAACTCGTCGAGTAGGCCCGGGGGATCTCTCCCCCAAGCCTCTCACAGAACCGGACTTGCGGGTCACGCATCCGGCTCTTCAAGTTGCTGCCTTAGGTTTCAAACAGTCGTTGCTGTTTGATGAAGACCTGTCGGGAAGGGTTCAAGGCATGCCAACGGTCGGTGAGCGGCATCAATCGTTCGGCGAACCAGGCGTTGGAATACGCCTGATGGATGCCATAGCTGACACTGCGTCTCCAAACGCCAGCACGAGTGAAGGCGGTCTTAGCCGCCGACTTCCGAGAAACGCCACGTGTTTGCAGGTGGCGGAACAGATACCGGTCCCGCTTCTTCTGACGAATGATAATCGCCCGAATACGACGCCGAATGTGGGCGTCGAACTTGTGGAGCGGTCGCAGGGAATCTTCGGTACACAACCGAAAGTATCCAATCCATCCTCGCAGGTAGCGTTCGGTTCTCTCGAAGCACGTCGACAGCGATTGACCCCAGACTCGTGGCGTTAGCTCACGAATACGGGCATCCATTCGCTCCTTAGTTCGGCGAGAGATTGCCACCATGACTTGGCCCTCGGCATTCTTGCCGAGTTGAAAGCCGAGGAAAGTTAGATAATTCGGACCCGTGACGGAACTCTTGTCTTCATTGACCAGCAGACGCAAGCGTCTATCAATGAATTTACTGACGGAGTCCATCACCCGACGACCGGCACGTTCGCTTTTCACGAACACGCTGAAGTCGTCGGCGTAACGCACGAACCGAAGTCCACGACGTGCCAGTTCCCAATCGAGTTCGTCAAGAACTACATTGGAAAGTAGCGGAGAAAGCGGACCACCTTGCGGTGCGCCTTCGGTCGTGGCCGTTCGTGTGCCATCGGGCAACACAACCTTCGCCTTGAGCATGCCATGCACTAGCTTTAGGAGACGCCCATCCTTTACGTGGTTCGCCAAGCGGTTTAATAGCCGCTGGTGGTGAACACGATCGAAGAACTTTGAAAGGTCAATATCGACCGTCCAGGCATATCCTTCTGCCAGATATTGCTTGGCCGCAGCAATGGCCGTTTGTGCACCACGCCTCGGACGGAATCCGTGACTGCTGTCGTGAAACGTCGGCTCGAAGATCGGCTCCAAAACTTGGAGTACGGCCTGCTGAACCCAGCGGTCCACGACATTCGGAATACCTAGGCCCCGATGCCCGCCACCGGACTTGGGAATCCAGACCCGGCGAATGTCGCCAGGCAGGTAGGTACCCGAAAGCAATTCACGGCGTAGCTGAGCAAGCAGTTGGGGCGAAGCCTCAACCACTTCCCGTACACCACGTCCGTCCACACCTGCCGCACCTTTATTGCGCGCGACGTTAAGCAACGCCCGGGCCAAATTAGACACCGAGGCTACTTGTTCCAGTGACCGACTTGTGTCGTCGGCTACCCAGGTGGCTGGATGATCTACCTCCTTGGTATTCGCTCTGAGCAGCAGGTGCGACTTTCCCTTGGATTCGTCCGAGGTTCTCTCGTCCTTGCCCCCATGCGGGCTGTCGGCAAACGCGAAAGCCAGTTGGCATGTTCCAGCACTTAACAACTTGTCGCCCCCTTCGCTCCACCGGCATTACCCAGCTTCAGCACTACTATGGGGCGATCCGACTTCTCTGCGGGCATCAACCGGTCGTCGTTGCCTTCTTCCGGAATACCGATAGGCGGACCCGCAGAGATCTCCTGGGGTAAGATCGAACAATGTCCTGCCGCCTCCGCCCTCACTACTCCTCGGCCACCAACGGATATCGGGCGTCGCGCTGGAAGGCACGCTAACCCAGGTCCGAGAAGCCCGTTTGAGGGTTCACTTACGTTCGGTGCTGCAGTTCGGCTACGGCTTCCTCCCCACACGCCCTCGCGGGATAGACTTCGATTGTCCAATGTCCAAACTCCGTCTCGTGCAGTTGCTTTCACCTCGTGGTTACCTCCGTTAGGATCCACAGGGGACTTCCACCCTCAATCGCTCGACCATGCACAGCGCACCTCCTCCGCTGCTACGCAGCTACGGAGTTGGGGGCGGACCTACCGACAGGGCTAAACCCTAAAAACAAATGTGCGCATCTTGACGGACACTACCGTAAAGCGCGTCCCCCTCCGGATGGTACTTGAGATTCTGGTTGACATTCTCCAGGGGAAGCAGCAACGCTTCAAAAAATTGAAAGCGGTCGACCTGCTGCTCGGCATCGAGGATCGCCGCATCTAGATCGAAGTCGGGATACTCGCGCTGCAAGAACTGCTCCAACTCGGCAATGCTTGCGCGCTCGATCGCTTTGCCGGTGATCGAACTCTTGAAGACATAGTGCGCTAAGTTCGTCGCATAGATGGTCAGTTCATAGGTATGTTCACTGAGAATATGGACATGCTGGTAAACACGCTGCTCGCCATCCTTGCGAACCCGCTTGCGCTCGACATCGTAGACAAACCCTTCCTGATCAAGTACATGCGTCACCGCCTCAACATTATTGGAAAACAGATGGAGATCGATGTCAGAACCCTTGCGGATACGGCCAGTCAAGACGCTGCCAATCAGGCATGGCCGAAAACGCGATAGTAACCGCATCATCTGCAGCGCTGCAATTCGCATGTGCAGCAGGTCGGGTATCCGCTGCTCACCTGCATAAAGCCTGGCAAAGAGTTGAATCTGATCACGGATTTCGGCATTACTTGGCAGATCGGCCGGTCTTGCCCAACCTCGGCATAGTTGCCGAGCCGCCTTCATCTGAGCACGATAGTATTCGGATACCTGGCGTTAGTACAACATTCGAGCCGCCTCCCAGGCGATCCGCCTCCGAAACTTCGTATTATCCAACATAGTGCGTCGTAAGCCCATTGAATCGACGCGCGGGCATAAAGGATAGTTGACGGAATGCGTTGTGCATTCCTCAGATGTTACGATGATACTTGGCCGATTTGGAAAAAGCTCCCCCAAACTATAGACAAGAAAAACCTTGATCGCGTCAATACGGTTCAACAGGAGAGCACCCCGGGCAGGACTCGAACCTGCGACCCTGGGATTAGAAATCCCATGCTCTATCCAGCTGAGCTACCGGGGCAATATCGCTATTCTAGCGTCTTGCGTGCTCCTAGGTAGTGGAGTCCGACGACGGAACACAATCGAATCAATTGACGAGTGACGGACCAGATCCCAGAAAGAAGAAAACGGACCTGCAAGACTCGATCCGCAATTACCTTGTAGCACTGACTACAAAAAAAGAAGCGACGCCGACGGGGCTCGAACCCGCAACCACTGGATCGACAGTCCAGTACTCTAACCAATTGAGCTACGGCGCCTTGATTTCAAAATAAAAAGCCTCCTGCGGCACTTCAATGGCCCAAGTTAGAAAGCATATTTATCTGCAAATCAGACCCGGAAATATAGCGGTTGAGGCGGAAATTGACAAGGGGCCTTCAGCGAACCAAATAGAGAGCTGGAGGCTGGGAAATTGACTTCAGTTGGCACTATTTACCCGGAAGCTTCCAAACAGCACTATCGGCCGTCGCCTGGGAATTGCATGCCTCTTCAATGCGCGTAGCTAGGGCCTGAGCTGCCAAATCGTTTGGAAAGTCCTTGCACAGCTTTTCTGAAAGGTCACCTGCCAGAGTGTGGTTCTTGGTTTCCAAAGCACTCAGAACTTCCTGGTAGCGGTCGCAATGTATCTGCCAGTTCTCCGGAACATCGGGAATAAGTTCGTAGAGTTCTAGTGGTTGCTCGATGTTGACTACTTTCACGCATGCGAGTCTCCGGGTCGTATGTGAATTCGACAGGTTGGCGAGTGTTGAACCGGTAATCAGGCAGTCGGTACCAACATATTTGGTCGCGCCTTGGACTCTGCTTGCGATATTGACAGTATCCCCCAACGGGCCGTATTTGAATTTTTGCTTGGATCCTGTGTTCCCAACTCGTGCCAATCCTGAGTTGATACCGATTCCGATATGAACTTGAGATGAGAGTTCCTTCTGCCAACGATTATTTATTTCTGGCAGGGAGGCGATCATCTTCATAGCCGCCCGACAGGCTAAATCAGCGTGATCCGACTGAGCAATTGGAGCCCCCCACATTGCCATGATTTCATCGCCCAAGAAATCGACCAAAACACCATCAGACTCTAAAACGCATTCGGATAAAGTACCCATGACATCCTGGATCCAGGCCATCGTACGTGCCGGGCCGAGTTGTTCACTGATTCTACTGAATCCTCGAATGTCGGCAAAAAGAACGGTAATGTTTGCGTCACGGCCATCGAGAAGTTGAGGGTCTTCCTCCATCTGAGCAGCAAGCTGGGGAGTGAAAAACTGTTCGAATTGAACTCGAGCAGCCATCGCAGCCTTTTCCTCTTTCACTCGCGCAAGACCGGCAGCTATACCACTGGCTAATACTTCAACTAGCTTTGCCTCGAAAGGACTGATCTCAGGAATCTCATTGACAGATCCACCGCCGCGCCGGTCTCCGTAAAGAACTCCTAGTACCTGCCCCTCCCCGTCGAGAATCGGAGCAGCTACGAGTGCCAAAACATTTTGGAGGCTCTTGGCCGTGTCAGGTACATTCGCCGGCACATGGCGAAAAGTCCTCCTTTCCTGGAGTACTCGTGTAAGCAGCGTTTGACTAGGGACCCAAGTTTCCTCACTTTGTCCTTCGACAATTGAATGGAGTGCCGCAACATTCCAGCGTTTTGCTTCATCGCATTCAATCATGGCTGCTGCGTCAAGTCCGACGATCTTCACCAGTGCCTTAGCCGCCAGCACCGGGAAATCACGCGAGTTTGCGGCGCTCTGAAATACCCCCAACACCGTTTCCAGCCACCGCAGCAACAAACGCTCATCCATCGTGTCAATGTTTAACCGCCCAAGCCCACTTTCCACAGATTTCGGACCGGGGGGTATCGTAGCTTCCGGCAACGGCTGAAGGTCAAGGTCTTCCTCAAGGGGCGGTTCTACGCGCACTGCATAGGAGCTGAATTGGGCTAACAAGGGGGGAGAAATAATCGCCTTCTCACCCGGACTAAGCATCTTCTCCCGCGACAAACGCACCGGTTGCGATCGACTGAGATTGGTTACTTCAATCTCATTCTCATTCAAGGCAACGAGCGAGAGGTGTGAACGGGAAATGTCCACGTCGTCAAAGGGCGCTAATACGATGCGAGCATAACCGGTGCGGTCGATTCGCCTACGTGGCGATGGCTCGCCAGAACGCTGCCTCCCGATTTCCAAACGCGTATCCAGCGGAGTGGCAAAGACTCTTTGGTGGCGATGATAGAATAAGACCGACAGTATTACCTTATCCTGATCGGTACTATCGCGGTCGGTCGCTCTTTGCAATGATGATTCTGGCATATGCCGACTGGGGCACGTTTCAAAGTGGAATACTAGATGTCGACGGAAACTCTGACACTTCTATGTTAATCAAAGAAACTACGCCAGCCTACTAGTTCTTGATGAATAGCGGATCTTACAAAGAGATTGAACGGAAAAATATGAGGTTTAGGGTGCCTCTCGGGGAGTCTGAATCTTCTCCCCAATAGAGATCAAGCAGAACTTACCCCACAAAACTATGGATAGATCAGCAAATGCTCAGGACAAAGAAGCCACAACGTCTTGATCTAGTTCTCCCAGCCCAGAATCACTTCAACAATAGTGATCCATCGAACTTCTTTGTTTCTCCTCGTGCAAAGTTTACAGTCGTCTGCAGCGAATTGTAACTCAGACAGCATGCACCGCCGCTTGTGCTGAGAATCACAACTTCTCTCAGCTGACCCTCTAGCCAAGAGAAATCAATGTCAAAGCCACCACGTGCACGCAATCCAGTGACCTTGCCTTTTGGCCAGGCATCTGGCAAGGCGGGCAGGAGTTCGATCAACCACAACCCATCATCAGTTCTGCGATAGGACTGTAATAGCATCTCGCATATTCCATTTGTCGCACCGAAGTTGCCGTCGATCTGAAACGGAGGATGGGCATCGAATAGGTTTGGATAGACGCCTCCACCTCGGTAATCAGTGAGGGGCGAATCCGTGAGCTTCAGCAATCCATGTAATACTTTATGAGCTCGATTTCCCTCTCGCATGCGTGCCCACAGATTGATCTTCCAGGCGCGTGCCCATCCCGTCCCCTCATCCCCCCGGAAATTGAGTGATTGCTTTGCAGCCTCCAGAAGTCCTGGAGTATCTATCGAGATTTCCTCACCTGGAAAGACTCCCCATAGATGAGAGACGTGGCGATGCTCGTTTTCTGGATCATCCACATCGTCGAGCCATTCTTGGAGCTGGCCATATTGGCCAATCTGATTAGGAGCGATGCGTGCACGTAGCGATATCAGGTTGGCTCGAAAGTCTTGGTCGGCTTCAAGGATTTCCGAAGCCTCGATTGTACTCTTAAATAACTCGCGAATGATCTGATGGTCCATCGTGGGACCCATCACCAACCCTCCTTGCTCTGGCGAATTGCTGGGACCACTAATGAGCCAGTGAGAATCCTGCCGTGGATCTTCAACAAGATAGTCTGCAAAGAACTCTGCGGCAGCTTTCATAATGGGATAGGCTGTCGTCTCTAGAAAGTCGCGGTCGCCGGTATAGAGATAGTGCCACCAGAGGTGCTGACACAACCACGCCCCCCCCGTTGGCCAGATACCATGGTTGGAGGCATTAATCGGTGCCGTACCTCGCCAGAGATCAAAGTTGTGGTGCAATACCCAACCCGGCGCGTCATATTGCTCTCGGGCAGTCTCACTGCCCGAGATCGCCAAGTCGCCAAGTGCGAGAAACAGCGGCTCGCCGCACTCAGACAAATTGCACGGTTCAGTCAGCCAGTAGTTCATTTCTGTATTGATATTGACCGTGTATTTACTATCCCAAGGAGGATTAAGTTGATTGTTCCATAGTCCTTGTAAACTGGCAGGTTGGCAATTGGGTCGACTGGAAGCGATCATCAAATAGCGGCCGTATTGAAAGAACAATGCTTCCAACTCTGGATCGGGATGATCCGCATATCTAATTACTCGTTTATCGGTTGGCAAATCGATTTTCGGCGGATTCCCTAAGTTGAGCGATACTCTTTCGAATAGTTCTTGATGGTCAGAAATGTGTTCTTCGCGCAAAACTTGATAGGACTTGTTCTGGATATGTTCCAGGTCCTGTCGGCTGCGCAATTGTGGATTTCCCGTGAGGTCTCGGAAACTCACAAAGTTTGTAGATGCAGTTAGGACTAAAGTTACATTGCTGGCGTCTTTCACGTGCAAGACGCCATTTGAAGCTGAGGTAATTCCATCCGTTTCTAGCACGTGTAAATGTGAGGTTAAAAGCATTTTGCTCGCGATCTCGCCGACTTGCTTAATCTCGGCATCTCTCACGCGCCCAGTCATAGTCAGCGTCTGGTCATCAACGAGAGTACTGCTGATATCCTCCTGTGGGCTTGTCATAGAGGCAGAAAAAGAAAGGCCCCGCGGAGTATCACAAGAAAGGTGAATAATGATAGCCCTGGCAGGATAGCTGGCAAAACACTCTCGTTTATAAGAGACGCCGTTCACCCGATATTGCGTAGTTGCTACCGCCGAGTCGAGGTCGAGTGATCGACGATACTCTTCGTAGCCCTGGTGACCAGGGAACTCTAGAATGAGATCCCCAAACGGTTGATATGCCATTTGCCTGATGGGAACCGACATAAAATGTTTCGTTGCCATTTGTTCCGCTTCACGCTGTTTGCCTTCGAATAACAGTGATCGAATCTGAGGTAAGTATTCGGCCGCACCAGGGTTCGCATAGCTACGAGGGCTTCCGGACCAAAGCGTGTCCTCATTGAATTGGTATCTTGCCTGCTGGGGGCCTCCAAAGACCATAACACCCATCCGACCGTTTCCAAGTGGCAGGGCCTCGGTCCATTTCTTGGCTGGAGAAGTGTACCAAAGCTCAAGTCTGGGAGTCTGGGAATCTGATGTAGATTCGCTTTCGGATGCTGAAGCAGATTCAGACCATGGGTAAGATGAGCAGAGCGACAATACTAAACTCACAAGAAGCAACGACAGAGCACGTTTGTTCATGGCAATTCCACTGTTAGCCGTTCAATTGCGGAAGCTCGCCCGATTTCTACCCCGTCAGCAAGTACGATGAGCCCCTTCCCACGATGGTATCGTTCTCCTGTGCGGTCCCAGAGGATGGTTAGCGTGTGATCATGGTACTTCACGTTATCGAGGCAAAACCAATCCCAAGTATTCTCCGGAATGAGTGGATCGACCTCTAAGATTCTGTCCGCTCGAGGAACAATCCCCAAAAGTCCGGATATGACGAGATCATTGAAGGTGGAGTGATTGTAGAAGCGACTTCTCTCCGCCTTGGGGCCAGTAATTAACCATTGCCCCGTTTGTTCGTCATAGTACTCACCGATGTATGCCATGCCGTCTTGCTCCTGGGCCTCGGCATATAGCAACAACTGCTCGAAAAAGTCTTGCTTAGTAACAATTGATTGGGGTTTATTTCGCAACAGATTTGCTAGCCCATTCAAGGTCTGGCTTGTAGCGAAAGGCCAGACGGCACCATCCCACTCGCAGGTGCCTGTGCCGTGGGTGCGAAATTCGGGATGTCTTCTTTCGGCTGTCGTTATTCCCCAGGGCCCCCGAAATCCCTCCGGATCTTTCAATTGTGACCAAGCTATGGCATGTTCCGAGTCGGCAAGGTTAAACATCCATGGAATAAAGCCGATGGCTTCTCTGGCTGTGGAGAATTCTCCGCTTTCGAGCAAAACTTTGTAGAATTGCGCCTCACTATCCCAGAGTTTCTGATTCAGTTCAGCTGTCAATACTTGAGTTTTCCCTGCGAATTCCTTGCTAAGTTCCATATTGCCCGCTAGTGCTGCTATATGCGAAATCGCCAAGGCATTGGCAGCCATGTAGCTGTTAATTGTGGGGCGGATATTCTCTTCTCGCCGGCCTCCGCTGATAGATTCCTCCATGCCATCCTTAACATCGTGTTGCCAGAAGAGACCGTCAGGCGTTTGGCGTTCTTCCTCCCAGATTGCGTAATCCGCGACCAAATCGGGAAGAATGTTGATGATGAAACTACGGTCCAAAGTGACAAGATACCGATCGTACAATGCTGCTGCCGCCCAACTGCTAAACTTATGGAAATGGTCGGCTGGGCCACCGTCTGGGCCGGAACGGAACCAAAACAGTGTGTACTCATCGAGCAGTCTTTGGCTGCGTAGCCAACGTCCTTCGGCAATTTGATGTCCAAAAGCACATGAAACTGTGTTGTACTCTCCAGCATGGCTAACAGGGAGAATAAACTCGGTCAGCACCATTCCCGCCGGAGTCTGTTTGATGTGTTTTCGATAGGTCCACCAGCGAAAATAGTAAGTCTCTTCAAGCCGCGTGGAGGGACATTCAAACAGAGGTGCTTGATCGACAATCCACTGCCAGGATTCTGAATTAGGAATAAGATTGACTATCTGCTCGCTATCACAGTCGTTGAACCTCTCAACATATTGACGAAAACCATTTGGCTCTAGGATTGCAGGCTCAGCGCAGATTGAGACTGACATCCATTGCATGGGAAATATCACCGTAATAACAAGCAACAATTGTTTCACAGTTTGCTCTCGGTAATCCTAGATGAGACAGCTTTGTCGAGTGAAAAATCGCAAATCACCGAATTAGACAGTGAAGCGTCAACGTTAGATTCATACTAGCTCTGGAAAGGGAATCGAACAAGCTGCTTTCAATTGAGTGGAACCAGAAACGAAACTAACGTAGAATCATTATTGCAGGCAGTAGTCCATTTTCTGCAAATAAAGTCTTTTTAACTCACGGTGATATCCCACAATGCTTAGACCTTCATTTGTTCTTTTGGGGTTCGTCAGGTTGACTCTCGTCGGCATGATATCTCTCGAAATGAACTTACTCACTGCGGCGGACATTGTTGACACGTCAAACAGCAAATTCACCGTCACAAGTCCGGTCGGTCTCGACGAAGTTCATTGGACCGAAGGGTTTTGGGCAGACCGAATGAATGTATGCCGAGAAAAGTCTATCCCGGCGATGTGGGAACTGATGAAAGGGCATGAGTACAAACCATTTCTAGAGCATTTCCTCATTGCGGCTGGCCTGGCTGATGGAGATCATCACGGAGCAAAATGGAATGATGGCGACTTCTACAAATGGCTTGAAGCTGCCATAGCAACGGTAGCGGTGACGGATGATTCGCAATTGAGGGATGCAATCAATCAATCCATCGAGGCGATTGGACTGGCGCAACGTCCTGACGGTTATATTCACACTCCGGTACTCATTGCTCAACGCAACGGTGACACAAACGCGAAGCCGTTCCAAGATCGACATGCTTTTGAAATGTATAACATGGGTCACCTGATGACGACGGGATGCATCCACTATCGAGTAACCGGTGAGACTACCCTTCTCGATATCTCCAAGAAAGCAGCGGACTATCTGATTGAGACTTTTCGCAATCCCACCCCCGAACAGGCCCGCAATTCTATCTGTCCATCTCATTACATGGGTGCTGTGGAGCTTTATCGCACGACTGGCGAGGCTCGCTATTTGGATTTGGCAAAGAACTTTCTGGCAATGCGAAATCTTGTAACTGACGGGGGTGACGATAATCAAGATCGTATTCCGTTTGTCGAACAGCGAGAAGCAGTGGGACATGCTGTAAGGGCCAATTACCTCTACGCTGGTGCGGCTGACCTGTACGCGGAGACAGGTGAATCAGATCTCCTGGAACCTCTAGAGGCGGCCTGGAACAACATGGTCTCCAAGAAAATGTATATAACGGGAGCTTGCGGGGCTCTTTACGATGGCGCCTCTCCGGATGGTTCAGCTGATCAGCAGCATATTACACGCGTACATCAGTCGTACGGACGAAACTATCAGTTGCCCAATACCACCTCGCACAACGAGACATGTGCGAATATCGCCAATCTTATGTGGTCGTGGCGAATGTTTCAGCTAACCGGTGATGCCAAATACGTCGATGTCCTGGAGCTGGCTCTATACAACAGCATCCTGAGTGGTGTGAGTCTGAGCGGCACAGAGTATTTCTACGTCAATCCGATGCGAGTCGTTGATCCTTTGCCGACAAGTTTGAGATATCCTCGGACACGCCAGCCCTTTTTTGTTTCCTTTTGTTGCCCCCCCAACCTATTGCGCACCATTGCTGAGATCAGCGGATACGCCTACAGCAAGAGTGAAAATACTTTTTGGCTCAATCTGTATGGTGCCAACACGGTTTCCATGGAGTTCCTTGGAGAACCGTTAACAATTTCACAGCAGACTGCCTATCCTTGGAACGGAATTGTCCAATTGCAAATTGAAGCTTGTCCCAAGCAGGAATTCGCGATTAATCTGCGGATACCAGAGTGGGCGGACGGGGCTACTGTCGCTGTCAATGACGAACAGCTAGAAACATTGAGCATAGTAAAAGGCTTTTGCCAAATCCGCCGCAGATGGAAAATAGGTGACCGCGTCGAACTCAACCTACCCATGCAGGCAAAGTTAATGAGAGCAAATCCGCTAGTTGAAGAAACCACGAATCAGGTAGCCGTTCAGCGAGGTCCGATCGTATATTGTTTGGAATCAGTCGATTTACCAAGCGGCGTAAACATTGAGGATGTGATTATCCCTCAAGACATCCAGCTTCAAGAACGCTATGATGCAGATTTCCTTCAGGGTATCACATTGATCGAAGGAACGGCACTAGTCTCAAGTACCCCCGAATGGGGTGAAAAGCTATATCGTGAAGCGGGTAAACGTACTACCAAAGAGTTCGAACTTCGTTTAATTCCGTACTATGCTTGGGCAAATCGCGGGCAATCAGAAATGTCGGTTTGGCTACCTGTGCGGTAGAGCAGCGCGGTCGATGGGTTTCTCTATGGTTTAACCTCTGAAATCCAGATTGCTTTAGATTTCGGTGACAGCTCTAAATGTTTCTCGGATCGAATCTCGGTATCTTCAACTATTTCTCCGGTTTCAGTATCGATCCATCGCAATCGTAGAGTTTTAGCATTGGTTGCAAAGTCTATCGCAAGCTCATCTGATGAAGTTTCTGTGTAGACCAGAAGATCGCCATCTTGGGACGCCATGGACCACTGGCCGTTGCCCTTCACTACATTGTCAACCGGAAGCATTCGTGGTGCTTCGCGGGCTAATTCCGGTGGCAGGCTCACATTCGGCAATGAACCTCCTCCCATTACGACTGCCCATCCCGCGTTAGGACTTCGGCAAACGAGATCAGCATTGTACAGAACTACTTTCTCCGGATAGATGCTGCGGTATTCGCTTACTGCCTTTACGATCGAGTCGAAAGAGGAGGCCTGTGGTCTCATTTGCCGCATATGTTGACGTGGTGCTAGATACTTCCCCCCTTCAGGCGCGTACAGTTTGAAATCCTTATCGTATGTCCAGTAGCGGATATCGATGATGTCAACATGAGGTCCTCGCTCTGGATCTGCCAGAATCACATCTTGTACATCTTTCGTGCAGCTAAGTCCGAGAAGTATTTTGTTACCAGTCTCTTGTTCCCACTCGACGATTGTGTCGATCCAAAACTGAACGAACTCCAAGGGTCCAGTGAATTCGGCACTTGTCATCTGAATGACATTGGAGCGATCTTTAAACGCATCTAAACATTGGCGAATGTACCGTCGGTGTAGCTCGCGGAGATTGGGATTGGCAACATCATAGAAGTGTTGAGCCATGAAAAGACGTTTGTCGCCAATATAAGGAGGTGGCTCAGGGAGGCCCGTCTCATTGATATTGTTCGCCGGCCTCCAGGGACAATCGGCCCAGTGCGCACCCGCTTCCAGGATGTTATGCTGAAAGTAGTTTTGATGAACGAGTACCAGTCCATTTTCTTCACATTGCTGTGCAAAGGCTTTGAGGCGGTGCCAATACCAGGGATTCTCCTTGGTCAGATCGTATTTACTCAATCCATCCCAAGCTAATCCCTGCCCGCTTCTTGCGAATGGCTGTTCGTAAAATGGTGGAGCAACCGCTCCGTCGGCCCGTCTCACCATTAAATGGTCATCGCGCCGGCGGTCGTACCATAAACCGTAGTGATGTTCATAAACTGCTGTGCTCTTAGCAACCATATCCTCTACCACGTCTTGAATATCTTCCGTGAGGCCGACACCTTCTCTGCCAGGGACAAACCGAGAGATATTATGACCAAAACTTTCAGCTTCTTCAGGGTGAAGTTTGCCTCTCCACCAGGTGGGCGTGAGGCGTTTCCCGGTTATCAGTTGGCCGTTTGCAACGAGCCAACCATTCTCAACGGATACTTCCTTTTCAGACGCTACTTTTTGCAAGGCTTCTTGATTCGGAAGATTCTCAAGATCAACCGCATCATTGAGTTCGCCGGCCTCAAATTTAACTGCCAGCTCTTCTGTCGCCCGCGCGATGTTGTCCTCAATCAAATCCACAAGTTGTTTGGCTGGGAGCTCCGATTGCTCAAGAAAATGCGCTGCCTCTTGATAGCTTGGGTTGGTGGCAGCAATTGGCTTACCCAATATCAGATCGAGGCGAGCCGCCGCACTTTCATCCAAACGCTGTCTTAACTGTGCCTGATACAAGCTCTGCGGCTTTACGAAATCACTCGAACTCTCGAAAACTCCATCTCCGGCAGGAGTCGCCCACGCACCTATTGTCCAATTGTTCGCATCAGGTGGACGAAAGCAGCGGACGTTTGCTGCTCGACACTGCCAAAGGAGGCAATTCGCGGCGGCCCAACCCGTACCAGGCGGATCGTTCCAGCGATTCTGTAGTTGCAGATCGCTTCCATCGATTCGAACATTATCATAGAGAACTCCCGAGGCCCAACTCTCGATGGGACCGCTTTCTCCGAGAGCACGATCGGCATGACACTGAACAAATGCATTCGGGCCAGGAGCACAATGCCCCACTGAGAAATCGTGTCGTCCCGATTCTGACCAACACCGATTGAACAAGGTCAATTGGCCCAGAGTGAAAAAAGTATGCCGCCGATAGCCACCAATTTCTGAGATGGGAGCAAGGGAAATGCAGTCTTCCACAGTGATCGATTTCGTATTGCGGCCTAGCGAGACGGCTCCCCCGGCAAAGTGTTCAAAAGTTGTCCGTCGTACCCATGCATTTTGCACGTTGTCCATCGTGATGCCAAACCACGAATGGTCTTCATCCTTAGGATTGTCCTCGGAATAACTCGACTGAAGGCAAACGTCTTCGATGCCTACGTGCTGGAGTCGCCCAGGCCAGTCGTAGATATGTACGGTGCCCCCACCAAAGTGTTTTTCCAGCGCCGTAGTTATGGGAGCGTCAACAGTTATAGAATCCTCATCAACTTGGGTTATCTTTCGATCCCAATAAATATCTCTCGAACCAGGCTTCCAACCTATCCCCTCCGCTCTTCCTCCAACTTCCTGAATCCACTCTGCTGTGCTGGGACGAGTAATCAACACAGAATCCCCGACCGCAAATGAATCAGCGGATCCGACGTTGAATATATATGCGCCCACATTGACATAGTCGTCTCTGATTTCCTGAATACCGGGCTCATCTTGGATCGTACGGTCATCTACTCCCATAACCTTGATCAGTGCCCGTCGATCCTGTCCAGTAGCTAGAACGGTAGTCCCACCTTTGTTGGCGCCGGATCCTTGGAGTACAACTCCGGAAGTCCTGATTAGGATCTGTCCGGCGACTTGGAACTCCCCCGGTGCAAGCCCCACGGCACCGCGATAGCCATCACTGTCTTTTGGCAAGTCAGCTACATAATCTATTGCTGTCTGGATTCGTTCTCCATCATCGCCATCTGCCGGTTTCACAACGACCCGAACGGTAACTTGCGGAATATCACTGGAAGCCATGTCGTAGCCACAGTAAGAAAAATCGGGTATCGCATTTCCTTGCTCATCCTGCGCGTAGTTCAACTTGCCGTTGTCATCTGGCCTCACTGATGGCTGAGCAGAAGTAAATGCCAAAGAAACCACTAAACACAATACGCAAGTCAGACAGAGTTTTCCAAAAGTCCTGAAAACCAACATCATAAGAGCTTGCAGATATCGTTGCACTGGAATGTCCTCTGAAGTAATAAATTGGGTTATGAAATCAATCGGAATTTGATGCTTTCGACTCGTTGTGACGGCGGATCTGGTTGGCTAGGAGCGATCCTGAGATATTCATCCATGGACTGAACACTGCCGCTGCCAAGCCGACTGTACCCAACTTTCCCATCAAGCCTGCCAATCCAGAAGCCATCCCGCCGTTTTGCATTCCGACTTCAAAACCTACGGTAATTGCCGACTTCTTGTCGAGTCCTGCGAGGCGACTCATCAAATAGCCAAGTGTATAGCCGGAAAAATTATGAATAACAGCCGCGAGGAAAAGAGCCATACCAGCTACCAGTAAATTGTCTCTTCCGGCTGCTGTAGTGACCGCGGTAAAGAAAACGATTCCGAACATAGAAATAACATGCATGTTGCGATCAATCCAAGGTAACCGACTCGCGATAAAGTGATAAGCTAATGCAAAGGTCACTGCTCCGCTGAAAATAACGAGTGCTTCTAAAGCAGCAGGCGACAGAGGAAGAACATAAGCGTCCTTTATGAGCCAGCTATTTATTACCAATAGGATACAAACCACCCCGCAGATCATTCCAGTAGCGACTACTATCTTTCTCATCGGGAGAGTCGCGTGTTTCAAGTAGTCTTGCAGCAGGGCAGCGCCAATTGGCACGAGCACAATTTTGACGATCTGCCCCAGCATTGCCAAGGAATCAATTTCTACGAACTCTCCGGCAAGTCGTTGCATCCAAAAGGTTGTCGCTAGGGGGGCAAGCAATGTGGCTACTGCCGTGAGCGTGATCGAGAGTGCTAAGTTTGCGCCAGCAAGATAACACATCACGTTTGATGCTAGACCACTGGAACATGAGCCAATAAGCACTACCCCTGCTGCTATTTCTGGAGGAAACGCAAAAAACTTGGCCAAGGCGTAGCCCATCAACGGCATAATAAGAAATTGCAGTCCCACGCCTATAAAGACCGGGTATGGCATTTTCGCCACACCTGCGAAGTCCCTGAAGCCCATTTTTGTTCCCATGCCAAACATTACCAGTTGGACGATAACCAAAATCACCCATTTATTTTGCAAGTCGATTTCTGGTATCTGAAACAGCTTAAGATCAAAGGGGCCCAAGTGAAGGAAGTGGGTTGGATAGATTAATGCTGAGACTACGGCTGCCAAGATCCACAGTGTGAATCGATAGCCGGAATAGTTTGGAAACGCACCGAGGCCGAGAGCAGTTGCTACAGAAGCAACCACTGCCGCCGGTTGCCAAAGTTGGGCAGAGGAGAAAAATACTCCCAGCAAACATAAGATAAGAGCCAAGCCTGCAACTACTAAGCAGAGTTTATACGCAATTGACATACTAGGCGTTTATAACACACTTGCGAGATAGTCTACAGCCAAAGAAGGACTCGACAGAATAGGAATACTGACAGCGCCAGCCTCCAACTGGCTTGCCACTCTGGCCATGGAAGCTTGGGCCAGGACAATGACGTCGACCTTCGGAGCAAGCCTCTCAATAGCATCCTTCACGGCGAGATCATGCTTCTCAAGGTCTCCGATGAGAAATGCGTCGAAAGCACCGCTGCACAACTCTGTTTCAATACTGATCTCCTTCCCAACCTTCTCTGCTTGGCGTCGGATGAGATCAGCAGTTGGCGTCAAGGTAGTAACTAAGGTTGCTACCACGCCAATCTTGGCACCTAGTTTGACTGCCTCTTCCGCCAAGGGTTGATCGACACGCAAAATTGGCTTGTGGAGCCGAGACTGGGCAGCATCCACCGCAGGGCCTATCGAAGAACAAGTCACCATAATGTAGTCGGCGATCGTGTCTTCAGCGGCGGTGAGATGATGTAGTACTCGCTCCAAAGTATCGGCAGTCAATTCTCCATCCGCAATCACATCTCGAATCAAAGTCGAATCCGCTATATGAACTAAATCCACATCAAGTTTCTTCTCTTTACACAACTGTTCAAAAACAGGTTCCAGAGATGATGAAGTGTGAACCAAAGCTAATGTTTTACGATTCATGTTTTTATCTAATCTCGATCGTTGGGATCGATACAACCTATTGGATTGTTCCTGTGAGCAGCGACCCGAAGTATTCCTCTCGTCCGACTTGACCTCCTTTAAAACTAATCTCGACTCCGTCGGCAGGAGACCTTGGAGCCCGAGCGGAGCATAATGGAGCTCCTATTGCCAAAGGGTAGAGCATCTCAATACTCTCGACACCGATTTCCTGAGCGATATAGCTGGAGGTATCGCCACCTGCCACACAAAGTCTTCGTACTGATGTTTCCGCTAAAGACTGTCTTACCAAGTGCCCCATCGCAGTTCCAAGAACTTGCGAACTGTGTGCTGCTATTGGCTGACCATTAGGGCTCCATTTGGAGAACACCTCTACTGTAGCTGCTATGCGCGGGTCAGAAGACCCCTTGCTCGTATGTGCGACGACACTTTTCCCTGATTTTAACAATCCGATTACTTCGCGAGTTGACCGCTGGATAGATTCTTCCGTACCTTCCTTGGCAGCTACCGCCGGTGTATCAATTGCTACTTCTGCGAACCCGTTCTTGGCTGCCCAAGCAATCTGGGAATCTGTAATGGGGGAACAGCTGCCAGATACAACCAAGACATTGTTTGTCTTTTCCGGAATATCCCAATGCGTTACTGGGGAAATTGTGCCATCCGATGTCCACTTCGAGCACAGAGCCGTTTCAATCGCAGAAGAACCCACGGAAAAAAGTGGCTGTCCGGGGCAACTTCCCTCGTCGATTAAGCTACCAATGTGCTTTATATGTTGGTTATTTAGAACGTCAAAGAGCACGACCTCAGCGCCTGCAGCAATGAGATGATCCAGCTCTTTTTTTTGCTGTTCATCAGGCAATGCGAGCTTCAGCACACTGAACAAATCAGTCTTCGATTGTGTCTGTGCTGCTAGATGAACACGAAGATCACTTTCTGTCATGGGAGTCTTGGGATGGCAACTCATCGAGGGGTGTCGATCAAGTCGGTATACTTCCCCCGAATGCCCAACTCCAGCTGCTGCAAACAGATTACCAAACAAACAATAGCGTCCCAACGACGGCGAACCTACTACGAGTGGAACATAGGCCGAGCCGACAACTCGTCGGCCAACATCAATTGCGCAGCCTATGCTTCCAGTCTCAGGAGTAGAATCGAACGTTGAGCACACTTTGTAGTGAATATGACGTGGACGGTGCTCTAGAAATGCGGTGAATGCATGGACTAACTCGCTCTCCATGGCCTTAGGCGCAAGAGAACGAGTTGTTCCAGCCACTCCTATGGCTTGCAATCCGTTGTGTCGAGATAGCATCTCTGGAGTGGGAGGCTGAGTGAACAAAGCCGATCGGACTCCTGCTCGAGCTAGACATTCCAATGCATCGGTGGAGCCGGTGAAATCGTCTCCATAATAGGCGAGCAACAATTCATTCATTGGACCAGGGCTCCCTGAGATGTTGGAGTCTGATCTAAACCAGTGCAAAGATGTTTCGAGAATTTTTCTGTAGATCGCAACAAAGCTGGAGATTCTACAATCGCTTCTTCCAGGGAAAGGCCGGCAACAGCAGCCTCCCAAGCTTGCTGGAGTGCTTTCACTCCTTCGGAAGGACCATCGGGATGCGCCAATATTCCTCCTCCGGCGAGATACAATAGGTCGATAGATTGTGTCTGGCGATAAGTCTCTGGTGCCTGCCCCCCCCATTGGCCGGAAGATACAACTGGCAGAATCTCCCATCCACCAAACATCGGTTCTTGACATGCCTTGATGGATCGGATTACCGAATCATCTGATTCGCAGAATTTGTTCTGAAGACCGTTGACATGGATCTGATCGACTCCGACCAATCGCCATAGTTTTTGGTAGGCTTTGAAATCAATACCCAACAAGGGGTGTCGATTGAGCATCCCCCAGCCATTGCGGTGTCCATGGATAGCGAGCTTTCCTCGATCACAAATCTTCTTGACTCCCGCGATACCGACGCTATTAAGGCTGACCATCGCACAGGTACCACCATGACTAATCACAGTATCATAGTGATCTAGCATGCGATCCATCTCGTCGCTGAGATTGAATGCAAACATGATCTTCTTGCCACTGCGATCTGCGTGATCATTGATTACACGCATAACCTCTGCAACACGTTCGTTAAAAGGTGAGTGAGGAGCATCAGCCATTAGCTCATCGTCTTTGATGAAATCGACCCCCGCCTCTGCAAGTGTCCTCACTAGTTCGGCAGTTTCCTGGGGAGACATCCCCACACTTGGCTTGATGATTGTCCCTAAGAGCGGACGATCTTGGATGCCAGTCAACCGTCGAGAACCTTCAATTCCAAAATTGGGACCGTTAAAATGCGATGAGAAAGTCGGAGGGAACTCCAAGTCTACTAATTTCAGGCCAGAAAACTGTCGCATTTCATAGAGGTTGCCCTGCACTGTCGAGACAATCGTTGGCAGGTTGTACCCAACGTTTTCAAGTGACCAGGAGACGACTACCTCGGCACGACGATAGCTGTTAGCATTGGCCGAGCAGCCAGGTAGACTTGGTGAACTGCATTCTTCGATCTCCCTAATACTTTCAACGCGAGCGGCAAAGCGTTCTTTTAGGGCTGCAGTTTCACCCGGCACGGAAACAAAGGTACCGGAAGATTGCTCGCCTGCCAACGACTCTGCCGCAGCCGCGATATCTAGCGGCGTCTCGATCAGATAGGTTGCGGAGAATCGTTCCATGTTGTTTCAATACCCTGGCCGAAACTACTGCCAGAATAAATCCCGATAGGTTTTCGGAGTGGACCAGGGGTCGTATAGCGTGCCGGGATCTAATCCATAGAGAAAGTCTTCGATATGTGTATACCCGTCGAGATTGAGATCGCCAGTGGCATCGGATGGATCAACTGGGTCAAGATTATGACTCAGCTCCCACTGATCGGGCATACCGTCGCCATCGGTATCTTGATAAGGTTCGCCCTCGTAATTGGGATACCCACCAACTTGTTCGATATCAGTAATTATTCCCTTGCCTTCCCGATAGCCGACTTCCCCCGTTCGAACCATTTCAACCACGCGCTGATCAACTTCGTCGCGTTTTGGAAGTGTAGCTCCAGCGTTGTCCAGGACAAATGCATATGCCTCCTCGGCAGTCTGGATTGTCAAGTAAGAATGGGGGTAGGGCTGATCTGCTCTTACCTGGGCAAGAATTTCAGACCGTGTTTCCTCTACAAGAGACCTGCGTTGCTTCGGTGAAAGATCAGCCATTCCCGACCTAAGCTGCTTTTGAGTTAATTGTTCAGAACTAGCCAACAGCTCTTCTTCCTCAAATTGGACCCCGCCATTCCAGTTGTCCCTGGTGACCTGTTCATTTCCATCGACTACATTGCCGGCCACATATGCCTTACCAAAGTCGAGATTGAAGCTCGGACTCCTGCGCTTCTCCGGCTTGAGGATTCGGTAACTGATCGGACGTGATTGGTCAGTAATAGGGCCAGGCTTGAAATAGTTGTTTACGATTGTGTAAAAACTGCGATGGTCACCGCCGTCAATCGTTCGATGCCGCCAATTAAAAAGGACGTTATTGGCAAAGGTAAAATCGTAAATCATTCCAACACTGGGGTTGCGCCCTGTGTTGCAGGCCCAAAGATTGTGGTGGAACGTGCTGTTGTAGCCTCCTAAAGTACTGCCAAAGGAATGGTTGTAGGTATCCAAAGCTTCACTAAAGATGGAGTTCTGAATCGTAATATTTACTGTCGGAAGCTTCTGTTCCCGACTACCATCAGGCGGCTCATACATGTGGCGGTACATTGACAAGTTTTCGTCCAAACCCCAACTTGCCGAAACGTGGTCAATAATAATGTTCCCTACTGGATTACCTCCTAAGGAATCGTTGCGATCGCCAACCCACGTCGCCCCTCGCCGAAACCGCAGGTGACGAATAATGACATCATGCGTCTCGATCTCAACAGTGTCGCCGGCGATGCATACTCCATCTCCCGGTGCGTGGCTGCCATCGATGGTAAGGTAAGGAGCGCGTACTAAAATTCGTTCTTTCAACTTGATGATTCCTGCCACGTTGAAGACGACGAACCGAGGCCCTCCAGCTTCCAAAGCATCCCGGAAACTTCCCGGACCCCTATCGTTGAGATTTGTCACGACATACACTTTCCCCCCACGACCGCCGAAGCTATACATGCCTCCCCCCTGAGCACCTGGAAATGAAGGAATCGATGCCTGAGGTAAGTCGCTCGGCGTTTTGGCCCAAGGAATATAGGGCTTATCCTTGGCTTCCCACTGGCGTATTGTGGGCAGTGCTTTTCGCCAAGCGGCGTCTGAGTGCTCCTGGATAGCGTCCATACGCTTCTTTGACTCCGCAGCAACTTCAGGACTAATATCGGGGTATTGGCCAAGGCATACATCTGCCAGCAAAGTCAGAAGCGTAAACGTGGCTCCATAGAGGATATTCAAAATACGAGTCATGGTTCCTTGTCCGATTCACCCTCTGGAAGCCAGCAAAGTGAATTCTTAGTCATAGTCTTAATCTGGGCAAAGGATGCCCCAAGCTACATCTTATAACCAGCAGCTGATAAGTAGTTGTTGATTTTGCCTTTGTATTTACGAAACCAACCATGTTTTTCGTCCGAAGTGCCAGCATCCATAGCATACTCACGGGCTTCTATTAAAAATGCCAAGACCGTACGTTTTTCATCTTCGCTAAGATTAGGAAGCTTTTGCAGGTAGCGAGCGTACGTCGCAGGTACGACCCCGTATGTCATACCGTCTTTTACGCCATTCACTTGGTCAGAATTTAACTCCACAGCTAACTGGGCAACAAAGCTTCGATGCAAGTTAAACTGTTTGATCAGTGAGTCCTGTCGCACTCGTTCGATCAAGACTCCAACTCTTTGCTCATTCTCTCCAGCCGTGTCTTTCAGGCTCGCAATCTCAGCATCGCGCGAATCATGAATTTCTCGCAAAGCCCGGTATTGTTCTGCTATCAATTGCTCGGTGCGTTGGACACAGTCCTCGTCAGTGAGTTCGAGTTTATCAACAATGGCGCGGGATCTTGCAGCGATCGCCTGAGAGTACGCCTCCTCCTGACTGCTTTTGTCGTCAACGGCAGTTTGTGAGCGTGTTGCAGTAAAAAGCTGCAACCAAATCGCGAAACTAAGTGACAGTATGATGTGACGCTTGGAAAACATAATGAATAAGAAAGTGTTATTGAGAAATCCCGGTTCTTTTAGCATATTCAGGGGTTGCAATATATTAAAGGAGACCGCCTTGCAATGCTGTTCCGCAAAACCGCAGCAGAAGGTACTTCAGCGAAATCGCGTCAATTATTGACGGGAAATCGACGATGTGGCGGAGTGACCACACGAGCTAGTTGTAGGCCGGACATTACCTAGAAACAGTACCCACGAAGAAATTGCAATGGAGCAGCTGGGCAGATACTGCCAGAGCGTGAATCAATTCGATTCGATCATACGTTGGCGATAATGCTCGTCAGAACGAGAGGCGATGCGATCTACTTGTTCTTGAGGCAAAACGATTGGACCTCCTGCTGCGATTGCACCGACAAACACACGTGCCGACTTTTCTGTCATTCTGAGTGTGGCTTCCACCTGCTTGGCTGTTGTTCCCAGTGCAATGAGTCCGTGGTTTTCTAAGAGAATGGTTTTTGGAAAGGTCTTCTTTCGCTTGATAAAATCATCGACGAGATCTGCAATTCGAGTAGCGAGAACTAGCCCTGGATCGACGTAGGGCACCAGTACAGATTCTGCTCCACAGTAAACGATTTGATCAGGAAATAGCCGATGCTCAGCAAACTCTTTTGCTCGCGGTGAACAGAGGACTTGATTAACACATACAGGATGCGTGTGTCCAACGAATAACACGTGAGGCAATTGCAAAAGCCATGCATGGAATAAGGTTTCCACTGAAGGCTTCAATGCTGTGGAGTCAACACGGCTTGTCAGCAACAAATCCTCGATCTCATCGTCCTCTACATTGCTTCCTTTGAGAGCCTTGAGAATCGGTTTAGAATGAACAGCAACAAGTTGATTCTCCGTTAGCGAACCAAGCTCGGTACCACTGGCCTTAATTAAGAACTGATCAGCGTTGAGCTGCCCAGAGACATTACCCTCGCCCAGAATCGCCATTTGTTCGGTCGTACCGATGCGATGAGACAACTCAAGGAGTTTTTCGATCGTTTCGTTAACACTATTCATTGTCATTCAATGTAGTTCTTCTTAAACGTATGGATACTAGTCGTAGTTCGCTTTTTCGGATGTTTCGGTAGGTATTCTTCGCTATCTAGTGTTCTCACTTAGCACTGTCGTATTCCCTACTGGCATTGGTGGAAATATCTTCTCCGGCGTCAACCCGTCGTATTGAAACATGGAGTTTATAGGTTTGGACCGGAACTGCAAACCGCTTCAGCACACCAGGGCCGCAGCTACTGTTGCCGAGTCCACATTGGCGGGCATCCAGTGAGAGGATTACCTCAGAGCGAGGTTGAAGTTGATAAGCATGGCTTGCTGAGGCCAGATCATTCACAGTGAAATGTAAAGCTGAAGCGGCGAAGGGTTCATCTGCTACGACCACTATTCCACTGCCAGCGTCATCAGTTAAGGCGAGCCAACGAATCCCTTCCTTGTTCCCGGTCTCTTGAGGTCTCGGATAGGGCACGTACTGATGTGAAACAGTACTAGACCAGAGTCCTAAGGGACAAGAATCCTTGCGGTCGACGTAGTTTTCGTGAGGACCATGTCCGAACCAGTGTAGCTTTTCTAGTTCACTGGAAAGTTGCAGCACAACACCAACACGTGGCAGGGGGGGGAGTGAGCCCTCCGGTGTAAATGTATTCTCGAGTTCAAGCGTTCCATCTCGCTGTACAAGCCACTGTGACACGTGTTGGTAGCTTCCGTCGTGGAACTTGTAGTTGGAGCGAGTTGTCACCATTACATTGCCGGTATCCGATTCAGAAATGTCGCAGAATTCGACACTACAGACCGGAGCGGCAAGCCCCGCGAGCTCCCAGTTTTTTGCGAGCCATTTGCCAAACCCGCGATCGTTGTCAGTGGGAGCACGGAAATACTGTGCAAACGAATGGGAAGTTTTACTTGCTTCGGTTGCCAGTATTTCTTTTTCACCATACCTGAGGGACGCCAGTTTTCCCTGATTGCGATCAAACTTAGCAGCAAAATCCTTACCACTAACTACGATTTCATCCGCTGATTCAATGACACTCAGTTTTGCTAGGTTTGACGTGGAAACCTGGAGAGCTGGAGCGTGCTCGACTGGAAAAGGAAATTGTTCCCAGGCAAATTCATGCCCCGGATCGGCCCATTGAGTTTTCTCACGAGAGTGAAAACTAATACGCAAGAAAAGAGATTCACCTGCCGGGAGTATCCCCACTTCGCTAAAGGGTATGGTTAGGATAGCCTCTTTTCCTGGATCAAGGTTAACAGGATCGAGACTACCCGACTGCAAGCCATTGCCTCCTGAGAACAATTTCCAGCGGAGTTCGAACTGCTGCAAGTTAGTGTGTGCAAAGCGGTTCAATAAACGCACGGTTGTTTCGTGGGGAGAAAACCGCATAGGGCTGAAAGATACTGGCTGGTAGATCTTTTTCATCTCATAATATTTTGGTGTCAAACTACGATCGGCAAAGACTATCCCGTTCAAACAGAAGGCCTTTAGATTTGGGTAGTCGCCAAAGTCGCCCCCATAGGCAATGAATTCTCCTCCACTAGGGTCTTTTCGATACAAACCCTGATCTGCCCAGTCCCATATAAATCCTCCCAGCAATTGTGGATGGGAATAAATCTCCTCCCAATACTGGGCAAGGTTGCCAACCGCGTTGCCCATGGCGTGGCAATACTCACTCATGAGTACCGGTCGACCATCTGTCGAACTCTTTGCAAGAGGCAGCAATTCTTCCCAGCGAGCGTTTTCTGCCCGCTCTTGCTGTTTGCCATTGGGTAGCGGTGGTTGAAGATAAGCTTGCTGTACGCGCGGATAGAAGCGGCTAACAATGTCTACAGTTTTTGGATCGGTCGGCGACGATTGTGCCCCCTCATAGTGGACGGGCCTCGTGGGATCAAACGCATGGAGCCAGCCGGAAATGGCAGCGAAGTTTGGGCCGTAGCCCGACTCATTGCCCATCGACCAACAGATTACACTGGGATGGTTCTTGTCCCGCTCTGCCATGCGTATGGCACGATCCAGAAAAGCCTGGCTCCATCGTGGATCGCTTGCCAAAAGACCTCGAACCCCGTGGGTTTCAATGTTTGCCTCGTCCATGACATACAACCCGTACCGGTTACACAACTCATACCAACGGGGATCGTTGGGATAGTGGGAAGTGCGAACGGCATTGATGTTCGCACGCTTCATCAGTTGGATGTCCTGCACCATACTGCTGAACGAAACGGTATGCCCTGACTCAGGTTGATGCTCATGGCGATTGACGCCTCGTAGCCGAACTGGTTGACCATTCACTAAGAGTTGGCCATCGTGAATTTCTATCTTTCTAAAACCCACGTCGCATCCAATAGCCTCCACGACCAAACCTCGCGGATCCTTCAGACTAAGAACAAGCCGATAGAGATTTGGTGACTCCGCGGTCCATTTGTCAGGATTCTGAATCTTTGCTTCAAGCCAGCCAAATTTGGCCAACCCTCGTTGCGGAGTCCGCTCATTGAGGATACCGGCGTCGAAATCTCGATTTGCGATAGCTGTTGCATTGTGTTTCATTGGGACATCGAACACCTGCTGGGAGACTCCGTCGTATAGCTGGGCATGCAATGTCCAACCTTCCAGCGTCTCACTGCCAGATATGTCAATTTCCGGTTTGATAGAGAGAGTCGCGTTCTCGTAATCAGAATCCAATTCGGTCCGCACGGCGAAATCGCTTATGCGTACGGCAGCGGTTGAGTACACAAATACGTCTCGATAGATTCCGCTCAGCCGCCACATGTCCTGATCTTCCAGATAGCTGCCATCGCACCAGCGATAAACCTGAACGGCAATCTGATTTCGACCGGCACGCAGCCACGAAGTTATTTCGAATTCAGCCGGCGTTCTGCTGCCCTGACTGTAGCCGACTTCATGCCCGTTGACCCAAACATAAAACGCACTATCAACTCCAGCGAAGTGCAGAAATACTCGACGGTCGTCCCATTCTTTCGGCAGAGTGAATTCCCTGCGATAGGACCCTACAGGACTTCGCTCATCGAAAGAAGTATATTTCGGATCTGGTTCAGAGGTGACGCGTGGAGGGTCAACCCTGAAAGGATAACCCGCACTGATGTATATCGGTGTACCGTAGCCATGTAACTCCCAGTTGGACGGTATAGGAATCGTCGGCCAATCGGAATCATCAAACTCAGAGGAATGAAAATCAACGGGCCGTTCCTC
Organism: Bythopirellula goksoeyrii; assembly: GCF_008065115.1. Classification (NCBI taxonomy): domain Bacteria; kingdom Pseudomonadati; phylum Planctomycetota; class Planctomycetia; order Pirellulales; family Lacipirellulaceae; genus Bythopirellula; species Bythopirellula goksoeyrii. The sequence continues at coordinate 3,674,476 of NZ_CP042913.1, forward strand.
CTGCTTTGGGACCCAATGAAATTTCCAATCGCCGTTGAGGGACAAATATCGGGGGGAGTCCTGTGGGTTTCCGTCAAGCGCTTGATCACTAGTGGCGAAGGGAATGAAAGAGGCTCGCGCAGGCAAGCGATTCCGCTGCAAGACTTGCTCATTCTCCCAGTCGGGCTGGGCGGTATGTGCAAAGCCGGGCGTAGAGAGTGCCATCCACAGAAGGCAATAAGCCATCGCAACAGAGAAATGTCTTGAGCTAGGCAACTGGAAGTAAAAAGTGATCACTTGTTTGAACCTGATGGTGGGACCACTGCAGATTTAGGTGTACTCAATAATTTCAGATCCCCATCGAAATGTACCTTCTCGCCGCGTGCTGGCGTCAATGTGACTTCCTGAGATTTGTAGCGAAGTTGGAGCGGTAAGCCATGACGGCTGTGAATCTCAACATCGCCCAATTTGCCGTCTTTCCAATTCAGCGCAATCTCAAACCCTCCTCGAGTACACAACCCCCGTACCTCTCCTTCCGGCCATGCAGTGGGAAGAGCAGGCAGAAGTTCAATATTGACGTGCTTGATGTTATCAATGTCGCTTATGGAACTCTGTACTAACATTTCGGCAATCGCTGCCGTTGCTCCAAAATTACCGTCAATCTGAAATGGAGGATGTGCATCGAACAGGTTGGGGTAAGTTCCACCACTCCACTGTTGCTTCCGTTGACCATGGGTAACGGGATGTAAATGTTGTTGGAGCAATCGATGTGCCCGATCTCCGTCGTGCAAGCGCGCCCACATAGCGATCTTGTTGGCCAGTCCCCACCCGGTGCCTGAATCTCCTCGGACATTCAACGATTTGCGGGCCGCTGCAGCCAATTCCGGAGTCTGACTATTACTAATTTCGTCGCCAGGGTAGAGCCCCCACAGATGAGAGACATGTCTATGTTCTGGATCCTTTTCTGGGTACTCTTGGTCCCATTCCATGATACGCCCATCCGAGGCGATTCGCGTCGGTGCCAATCGCCCAATGACATCAGAAAGCTGAGTACGAAATACTTCGTCGCAGTCCAATTCATTGGCAGCTTCACGACATGCATAGAGAAATGAACGTAGAATCTGCATATCCATTGTAGCGCCAATACAGATGGAAGCTTCTTCACCATTGGGCAGCAAGAAGCGGTTTTCTGGAGACGTCGAAGGTGCAGTAACGAACCACTCTTGGGTGGGGTGCTCCACCAGGGTATCCAAATAGAATTGAGCAGCTTCCTTCATGATAGGGTAGACACTCAGAAGGAATTCCCGGTCTTGAGTGAAGAGATAGTGCTCCCACAAGTGCTGGCAAAGCCAAGCTGAGCAGGTATTTGTAGATCCCCAACTGACCCGCTCGGCAGGAGAAGTGAATCCCCAGGGATTCGCCAAGACATGCGACACCCAACCTCTCGCGTTGTAATAGATTTGTGCAGTCTGTGACCCCGGCTCCACAAGGGATTCTATGAGACGAAAGAGTGGCTCATGAAGTTCAGCGAGATTGCAGACTTCGGCGGGCCAATAGTTCATCTGGACATTAATATTGGCATGCCAGTCACCATTCCACGGGGTCTGGATTTCAGATGCCCAAATTCCCTGGAGATTTGCGGGCCTTCCCCCAGGCCGAGAAGACGAAATCAAAAGATACCGGCCAAAATTGAAATAGAGCGCTGCCAGACTATTGTCTTGTGTGTCTCTCCAATTGGCATGCAATCTTTCTTCCGTCGGCAACTTAGAACGAGAATCTATGCGGGTAGGAGCGAGCCGGAGACCGACGCGATTGTAATAGTTCTGATAGTCGCTTATGTGATCTTTCAACAAATCAGCAAACGGCTTGGCTGCTGCGCGATCAAGTACAACCTCTGTGGCTTTATATATATCTTCATCCACTTGACTCACGAGAGCTTCTAAATCCGTGGCAGCACTTACCAACAACACGACCGAATTCGCACTTCGAACTTTTAGTGTGCCATCCTGAGTGGTGACCATACCACCATCGTGCAACACTCTCACGCGGCTGCAAAAGCCGACACCTGTCTCTCCCTCTTTTCCATCGTCGAGCTGTCCTTCAATTTGCAGTTCATCTTTGCCAACATTTTTTGTATTGCTTCGCTCGGAACGAGACAGCGAAACATCGAAAGAAAGAGAATTCTTCTTGTTGGCAGTAAATCGGTATAGGAATACTTGGTCAGGGAAGCTAACGAAGGCCTCTCGCAGGTAATCAACCCCATTCCGAGAATATTCTATTCGAACAACTGCATCATGCAGGTCGAGCTCGCGTCGATAGTTCTGCACCGAGGGAGCGGTTTCATTCTGCAGGAATTTGATCTGAAGCTTACACAGTGTCTGATAACTGCCATAAGGCAATTCGGCGGCACTGCCATGACCTGACCCCTGGCCAGTACAAGTAAACTCTTCGTTCATAAGCTTTTCAGCTGCGACGTTTTTACCCAAGAAAAGCAAGCGGCGAATTTCCGGAAGAAACTCCGCAGCACCAAGTCGGTCGGCTTCTTGAGTCGAGCCCGACCACATCCCGCTCTCGTTGAGTACAACCGTTTCGTCGATCGTGCCTCCATAGATCATGGCACCCAACCGACCGTTACCGAGAGGGGACGATTCTGTAAAATGAGTCGCTGGTCTGTCGAACCATACTAGCTCGCTTTCCGACTCACGAGCTACTGAGTTCGCAACACTAATTGCGAGTAGAAATAAGACAATCTCCCACAAATGGATTTTCATGTTAGTTCTTCCGAAGATCCACAGAAGTTGCCAGGGCAAGTGCGCGGCCTTCCTTGCCGACTGCGCAGTAGAAATGATAAACCACGCCATCATGTTTGAGCATCCAAGGCTTGTGGGCAAAAGTCTTATCCCAAGGCTCCGAAGGTTGAATTAGGACCTCTCCATCCCACTGAGTCCAATGCACTAGATCCTTGGAACAGGAAAAACTATCGAACGCTCCTGGCCCCCATCCTAAACCAAAATAAAACATGACCCATAAGTCATCGATCTTGACGATCTGAGGATCTCCAGAGATTCCTTTTCCATTGTCGATCACCGGTCCAGAGCCATAGCGCGACCAGGTCTTCATGTCCTTGGATACCGCCATTCCAATTCGTTCAATTCCTTCACCCTGCTGCTTCCCGTTGTAATACATGACAAAGGGGTAGCCCAACGATTCCGATTTATCCCAAAGGATCTGACTCTTATAGAGCGTAGCGCGTTCGAAAGGGCGGGCATCTGGCTGATTCGGAGTTAGCACTGGATTTTCTTCCAGACGATTCCAGGGTTGTGGTTTCTGGGGCTGAGTAGTCCAAGCTAGCCCTAACGACAGCGGATCGGTTTCGTAGCCTTGCAGGGCGCCGCCGAAGTAAGACATCCAGTATTTTCCGTCATAGGATTGCAGCTTCATCGACCCTCCCCAAGTGGGGTCGACCAAAGCAATGCTTCCATCGGCTTGCCATTTATCCCAACCGCTCTCACGAAAAGGAAGAATTGTCCCTAGTGGTTTCCAATTCAGCAAATCTTCGCTGCGTGCCAGATAGGTTTCGTAACCAATCTTGCCCTTAATCCCTACGTATACCATATACCAGGCATCATCTCCACGAAAAATGTTCGGGCAATCAATCGAATGACCTTCACTGGGTCGCATTACGATTCCATATTTATATGGTGTTTTGACTTCCTCGTAGATCGCCTTCATCTCTTCCTGTGTTACGGTACTCTCGGGATCTCGTTGGCGGGCTTCAACGACTTCTCTTTCTTTGGGCGCGGCCCAAGAAGTCTCAGCAGAAAGACTCATGCAGAAGAGCAACGAGCAACTCATCAAGCATAAATTCAATGTAAGTTTCTCATTTAATGACAAGAGAATGTCTGAGTTTGTTATCATGACAGTGAGCATCCTATGAGAAACTGTGAATTATTGAGAGAAGTATTGAGGCTCTGTCTCGCAACTTCTACGAGAGGTCCATTTCGATATCATGTTGAATCACTTTGTATTGGATAGACTATTCAGTCCGTTGGTGGCTATTTCATATTCATCTTACATTTGACCAATTTACATGCAACTCTCAGCTATCCAACTTATTGCGGTCTCTCAACTATTGCTGAGACTCTCGGTCTTATTTTGCATTTGGTCATATCTTGCAGCGATTTCTCTCGCAGGCGAGAAAATTTCACTTGATGCGAATTGGAAGTTCCGGCTGAGTGAAGAGACTCAGGCCTACGAGACTATGTTTGACGATTCAAAATGGCAAGTAATTCAACTTCCACATGACTGGAGCATCGAACAATCTACTGATCCTCAAGCACTTGCAGCAGGTGGCGGCGGATTCTTTCCAACGGGCATTGGATGGTATCGCCGTGAGTTGGTCGCCCCTGACGAATGGAGGGATCAACGAATAAGCATTGAGTTTGAAGGAGTTTATCGCAATGCCGAAGTGTGGATCAACGGAGTACCTCTTGGAAAGCACCCCTATGGATATACTCCGTTTCGCTACGATCTTTCAAAGTACTTGAAATATGGTGAAGCCAATTCTATTGCGGTGCGAGTCGACAATTCCGAACAACCGAATTCGCGGTGGTACAGTGGGTCGGGGATCTATCGGCATGTGTGGTTGCACGTGAATAGCTCTGTATATCTTGATGAACGGGACATCTCGATTCAGACTGAGCTTATTTCCGAGACTGAAGCATTGATTGCCTTGGAGGTGACAGTATCAAATAACTCTCCAGGAAGAAAGTCACTTAATTTGGTGACCGATATTCTTGATTCGGACAACGAGACTATTGCATCGGATACAATTTCATGCCTAGTTGCACCTCACTCACAGGCCAATGTGGCGCGGTCGATTACAATCCCCCACCCACAATTATGGTCACCTGATACTCCTGATCTCTACACTGCTCGCCTCCGTATTGCGGAAGGTGATCAAGTACTCGACAATACCTCGATCCAGTTTGGCGTGAGAACGATTGATATTTCCGCCACTCATGGCCTATTACTTAACGGAAAATCAGTCCTGCTCTGTGGTGCGAACGTCCACCATGACAATGGGCCACTAGGCGCTGCGGCGTTCGACCGTGCTGAAACCAGGAAGGTTGAAATTCTCAAAGCCGCCGGTTTCAATGCCGTCCGCACTGCTCACAATCCCCCTTCCATTGCTTTCCTGGATGCCTGTGACCAAGTGGGAATGCTTGTGATCGACGAAGCCTTCGATGGTTGGGCTGCTAAGAAAACACCCAATGACTATGGCATCGTCTTTCATGAATGCTGGCAACGCGATCTTGAAGCAATGCTTCGGCGAGATCGCAATCACCCTTCAGTTATCATGTGGAGCATCGGCAATGAGGTTTATGAGAGAGGAAATTCGGAAGGATTGGCGATTGCTAAAGCGATGACCAAGCGAATCAAAGAATTGGATTCCTCTCGCCCCATAACCGCCGGAATAAACGGACTCGGAGATAAAAATGAATGGTCTGAACTCGATCCCCTTTTTGATAAGCTGGATGTAGCTGGTTACAACTACGAGCTGCAACGTCACAGACTTGATCATCTACGTTCTCCTAGCCGTGTTATCATGTCGGCAGAGTCTTATCCTCAGGACGTATTCGCAAACTGGAAAGCTGTTGATGAGTTTCCTTATGTGATCGGCGATTTCGTGTGGAGTGGGCTCGATTATCTTGGTGAATCGGGCATTGGTCGAGTATTCCCCTCCGGCGAACGAGTGATGCCTCATTGGGAAGGAAGCCACTACCCCTGGCACGGCGCCATCTGTGGAGACATTGATATTACCGGTTGGAGAAAACCTCTGTCCTACTATCGCAATATTGTGTGGGACCGCGGAGAGATGCTATACATGGCTGTGAAAGTTCCATCACCAGGCAAGAATGAATGGCAACTTTCCGCCTGGGCGCAACCAAACTCTTTGCCAAGTTGGACGTGGCCTAGTCATGAAGGTGATGAGTTGACAGTGGAAGTCTACTCGCGCTATCCGATTGTGCGTTTGTACTTGAACGATCAGTTAGTTGGAGAGCAACTGACATCAAAGGAGTATGAGTTTCGAACAGAATTCAAGACTACATACACGCAAGGTGTCCTCAGAGCAGTGGGAGTGGAGAACGGCATTGAACAGGAAGAGATGGTCCTCACAACAGCAGGTAAACCAAGCAGCATCAGGCTTTTGCCCGATCGAAGTACGATTTCTGCGGATGGGCAGGATCTCTCATTTGTTACGGTAGAAGTCGTCGACGATGAAGGACGAGTCTGTCCTCAATCGGAAGCAATTGTCGAATACAATATCAATGGACCCGGCAGGTTGGCCGCCATCGGTAGTGGTGACCTCGCAACGCTTGAAAGCTATTTAGCGAATCCTCGCCATGTCTTCCAAGGGAGATCTCTTGTGATTATTCGATCCTCAGATGCCCCTGGAACAATTGAATTAGAAGCCTGTTCTACTGGTCTCAAGAGTGCAAATACGACGATTCGTGCCAAGAACTTAGTCAATTAGGGAATCACGCGACTGCTTCTATTCTACACCATGTGGAATTCCTACTGCGAAATATGGAGCATTTCTTGCAATATGCGGCGGTAGACTGCAATTTCAAGGGCGGTACGATGAAGTGATAGGTTCTTCTATAAGCCTACACACTGAGTGTTTCGGATTTCACAAGATGCAACATGGGCGAGAGTTGTCTTGCCCCCTGAGCAAATCACATGATTAACTCCACGATTCTAATTTCAAGCATCGCCACATTGCTCGCCTCAATGGGCTTTGTTACTGCAGCTGAAGAACTTGCCGTGTCGCTTGCAGAACAACCCGGATACCTATCGAGCGAGTTTATCTACGATACCGCGCCTTTTCCATCCTGTCATGCTTCAACGATCGAAGAGACTTCCAATGGACTCATCGCCGCCTGGTTCGGTGGCACACATGAACGAAACCCCGATGTTGGGATCTGGATTTCTCGACGCGACAATGGCAAGTGGTCCATCCCCGAAGAGGTTGCCAACGGAGTAGTCTCAGAAAGTGAGCGCTATCCCAGTTGGAATCCTGTGTTATTTCAACCTTCATCTGGACCGTTGCTACTGTTTTACAAAGTAGGCCCCACACCCAGTGACTGGTGGGGGATGCTTATGACTTCTGCAGATGGAGGCAGAAGTTGGTCAGAACCTCGCCGCCTGCCGGACGGGATACTAGGTCCCATCAAGAACAAGCCAATTCAACTGACAAATGGAGATATAGTTTCTCCCTCAAGCTCAGAACATGATGGTTGGCGAGTTCATTTCGAGCGCTCGACCGACATGGGACATACTTGGCAAGCGACTTCGCCGGTTAATGATGGAAAAGACATTCGAGCAATCCAACCAAGTCTCTTGACCTATGGAAAAAATCGCCTCCAGGCTTTAGGTCGCACACGCTCCAGCGGCATCTTTGAGATTTGGTCGGAGGACGGGGGAAAAACCTGGGAAGAAATGACTCTTCTCACACTTCCCAATCCGAGTGCCGGTACAGATGCAGTGACACTCGCTGATGGTCGTCAATTGCTGGTGTACAACCACAACCCCAACTACAAAGGCCGTAGTCCTCTGAACGTAGCAATCTCTGAAGACGGCAGGAACTGGCAAGCGGCACTTGTATTGGAAGACACGCCTGCGAATGAGTTTTCCTATCCTGCGGTTATCCAAACAAGAGATGGTTTAGTGCATATCACTTATACATGGAATCGCAAGCTAATCAAACATGTCGTAGTTGACCCTAACGCACTGAGTCTTCAGCCAATTGAGGAAGGCAAGTGGCCCCATGCGTCTCGGGAAGACCTGTGATTCTGTCCTTCGTATCCTTACTGGTAGACAGCCAGCACCCCACTCTGAGACAGAGAATCATAAGACTTATAGATCTTGCTTGTCAGAAAGTACTACAACAACCCGGCAGCAGAGATGGACGAAAGGTGGACTCTGTCTACTTTGTGGTAAACAATAGTAGTATTGATTCGAAAACATAACCCTCGGCAAATTAAAGATTCTATGAAGACAGATCCCATGCGATCCGACCGAGGAATTGTTCCTCCACTAGTCACTCCACTCACAGAAAAGGGCCGACTCGACCTTGTTGGGCTTGAATGCCTAATCGAACATGTTGTAGCCGGTGGTGTTCACGGCCTGTTCATATTGGGTACGACTGGCGAAGGTCCTTCGCTTTGTTGCGAGGTAAGACGTGAGATGATCCGTCACACGTGCCGTATCGCTAGAGGTCGGCTCCCAGTCTATGTCGGAATCTCTGATACGGCGATCATTGAATCTGTATCACTGGCTCGCTTTGCTGCAGATGCAGGATGCGACTTTGTAGTCGTTACCCCTCCATACTATTTTCCCGTCGGTCAAGTCGAGCTAACTGCTTATTTCAGGCAGCTCCTCGCTGAGTTGCCTTTACCGACGATGCTCTACAACATGCCTTCCGTAACCGGGCTATCGATCGACCCTGAAACCGTTCGGAGTTTACTCGATCAAGAAAAGGTCGTTGGACTCAAAGACAGTTCGGGAGATCTAGACTACTTTAAAGAGATCTTGAAAATTGCTTCGGTGCGTGAGGACTTCTCCGTGATGGTTGGCCCTGAGCATTTGTTGGCTCAGACTCTTGCCTTGGGTGGTGACGGTGGTGTGGCTGGAGGAGCGAACATATGGCCTTCTATATTTGTCGATTTGTATGAAGCCTCAGTTAGCGACGAATCAGTTGATATTTCCCCTTTGAATTCGTACATAGTACAATTGGGCGAGATCTACAAAGTTGGCCCCGAATCGATTACTGCAACGATCGCCCGCACCAAAATGGCACTGTCTATTTGCCAAATATGCACTGAAACGACCGCTCCGCCTATATTGCCAACAAACAGCAAAGAGCGAGAACGAATCTCGCAGATTTTGGTCCAATTAGGAAGAATCCCAGGCCAATCTCACGCTGGCATACCCCAATCCCAAATAGCTTGAAATCATGAAAGACTGTTGCCGACAACACGAATTAGGTAGTCGTGCCACTCATGGCCGCCAAGCTTTTCCTCCAACTCTTAGTTCCTGGTTCGTAATAGTCGTTATGTTGTTATTCTGTTTCACTGCCAAAAAAGTGGAATCTGCTGAGGCAACAGTCAACTTTAGTAAAGATATCAGGCCTATTCTCTCTGACAATTGCTTTCATTGTCATGGACCTGATCCATCACATCGTGAGGCCGATTTACGACTCGACATTTGGGACTCCGACGACGACTACGCGGCTAGTGGTGTTATCGTTGCTGGTGAGCCGGAGGAGAGCGAACTAATCTCTCGAATCTATTCCGACGATACGGGTATACAAATGCCCCCGATCGATTCGGGGAAAACTCTTTCTGACGAGCAAAAGGCCCTCATCACGGCATGGATAGAGCAGGGGGCTCGCTACGAAAAGCATTGGGCGTTTGTAGCTCCCACCCGTCCTCAGATTCCTGCCGTACGAAATGAGAACTGGGTCAGCAATCCGATTGATTCCTTTGTGATGGCCCGGCTGGAATCAGATGGTCTGCAACCATCTCCTCAAGCAACCCCGCTGGCTCTCTTGCGGCGTTCGTCGCTCGATTTGATTGGTTTGACGCCGACAATTGAAGAGATCGAAGAATTTGAAAGCCTGTCGGCTGATGAAGCGTATGAGAAAACGGTCAATCGACTGTTGGTGTCGCCTCATTTTGGTGAGAAGTGGGCTCGTGAGTGGCTCGATGCGGCACGTTATGCAGACTCTGATGGATATGAAAAGGATTTGCCGCGAAATGTGTGGATGTATCGAAACTGGGTGATCGACGCATTGAACAACGATATGCCGTACGACGAATTCCTCGTCGAGCAAATCGCAGGGGATTTACTTACAGATCCGACACAGGATGAGTTGATTGCTACGGGTTTTATGCGCAATTCGATGACGAATCGTGAAGGTGGCATCGATCCTGAAGAATTCCGGATGGAAGCCATGTTCGACCGGATGGATGCGATTGGCAAATCGGTACTTGGTCTTACTGTGCAATGTGCCCAGTGCCACACCCACAAGTACGATCCGATTACGCACACAGACTACTATCGGATGTTCGCATTCATCAACAACTGTGACGAGGCTGAGAATACGGTGTACACCGAAGAGCAGCGATTGCAGCGGCAGCAGATTCTTCGGGAGATCGAAGAAATTGAAAGGGATTTGCAACGAGGTGCTCCCGACTGGAAGCAGCAAATGTCGCAGTGGGAGAAATCGCTGGTAGATCAGGTGGACAACTGGACGATCGTTCGTCCTGATATCGATGGCAGCGGAGGTCAGAAGCACTATCTCCTGGAAGACGGGTCTATTCTGGCACAGGGATATGCACCTCCAATGCTGAGCTCCACTTTCAAGGTGGATACTGAGCAGCCTAATATCACTGCCATTCGGCTTGAATTGCTCAACGATCCAAATTTGCCACGTGGTGGTCCGGGTCGGTCCTCTCTGGGACTCTGTGCATTGTCAGAGTTGAAGGCAGTCGTTGCACCAATCAGCAATCCTCAAAAAAAGAACGATTTAAAGTTTGTTTCCGCTACGGCGGACGTCAATCCAGCTAGGCAAGTGCTGAAGAGGACAACCGACGATGAATCTAAGCCGGACCGCTTTATTGGCCCTGTCGAACTGGCAGTTGACGAAGATGAAACTACTGCCTGGGGAATCGATATCGGACCTGGGCGAAGTAACGTCCCACGTGAGGCGGTCTTTGTTCTTGAAAAACCTATCAAATCTAGCAAACCGCTTCAGCTTAGTATTACTCTCGTCCAGTCCCACGGTGGGAAGAAGATTACTTCTGCTCGGACAAACAATCTTGGTCGCTTTCGCCTGTCAGTAAGTTCCGCGCGCAGTCCGAGAGCCAACCCAATTCCACCATCAATCCGCGAAATATTGCAAATTCCTGTCAGACAAAGGACTCCGGCTCAAGTCGCGTTAGTTTTCAGTTATTGGCGGACTACAATACCTGCATGGCAAGTTGCCAACCAGAGAATAGAGGCTTTCTGGAAGCAACATCCTCAAGGGACTTCTCAACTCGTGCTTCATGAACGAGAGCAGCCTCGGAAGACTTGTCGTCTCGACCGGGGTAGCTTTCTAAGCCCTGCTGAAGAAGTTTCACCAGGCGTCCCTGAGTTTTTGCACCCTCTCGAGAGCACTTCACCCAATCGCCTTGACTTTGCGCGTTGGCTGGCCGACAGACGCTCTCCAACAACTGCCCGTGCATTGGTAAACCGGATCTGGCAGTCTTATTTTGGTTCGGGTTTAGTGGAAACCTCTGGCGACTTTGGTCTTCAAGGAGATGCTCCTACTCATCCTGCTCTACTAGATTGGCTAGCAGTAGAATTGATGGACAACAATTGGAGTCAAAAGCATATTCACCGACTGATCGTGACTTCTTCAACCTATCGCCAACAATCAATTGTAACTGACCAACTACTAGAGATTGATCCATCGAACAGACTCCTTGCACGTGGCCCTCGTAATCGACTCGATGCGGAGTTAGTGCGTGATGTTGCGTTGACTGCCAGCGGATTACTGAATCGAACAATAGGTGGACCAAGTGTTTTCCCACCGGCACCTGATTTCTTGTTTGTACCTCCCGCCAGCTATGAGCCGAAATCATGGCCCTTCACCGCTGGGAACCAGCAATTCCGGCGCTCGTTGTATGTCTTCAGATTTCGGTCTGTTCCCCACCCAGTGATGGAAACGTTTGACGCTCCTAGTGGCAACGTTTCCTGCGTGCGCAGGTCACGTTCTAACACCCCACTTCAAGCTTTGACTACATTGAACGAGCCTTTGTTTCTCGAATGTGCTCGCGGACTGGCGGAGAAAACCCTGTCATTGGAATCGAACTCTGATAAGGAGCGTCTGACTTATGCTTTCCGCCGATGCTTGACTCGTTCGCCCTCAGATGAGGAATTGGCGGTCTTGCTGGACTTCCTTGATCGTCAAACTTTGCGTTTCTCTAATACCAATTCGGGAAACAATCATCTCGTTGCCACCGAATTTGGAGTGCCGAGTAATTCGCGACGATCAGAACTCCAGCCAAAAGAACTTCCCTGGATTGCGGTTGCCCGAGTTCTGCTGAATCTGGACGAAACGGTCACCAATGAGTAGCCGGCTGACCAATTTCCCCACTGAGCTCGAATCTGATATGCTAAAGACAAGTTCAACCCCCAAAAGGGCGATGAAACTATGAACTGTCAATCACACTTAAATCGACATATCGCTCCCGAGAAGCTAGCTCGTCGATGGTTTCTCAGAGATTGTGGAGTTGGCCTGGGGGCTATTGCTCTTAGTCAGCTAGCTGGAATTCCCACGGCTCAAGCTAGTAGCGACCCGATCGCTCCCAAGCAACCACACTTCAGCCCTAAAGCCAAGAATATCATTTTCCTATTTATGGCTGGTGCGCCCAGCCACCTGGAACTCTTTGACTATAAACCTGATTTGGTGAAGTTTGATGGCACTCTCCCGCCACCCGAGTTGTTGGAAGGATATCGAGCTGCTTTTATCAAACCCAATTCCAAACTGATGGGGCCAAAATTCAAGTTCGGAAGACATGGTGAGTGTGGAGCAGAAATCTCTGAGTTACTGCCCCACTTGGCTGGCGTCGCTGATGACCTCACGATCATAAAGTCAATGACCACCGATGCGTTTAACCATGCGCCGGGGCAGTTGCAAATGAGTACGGGGTCTCAGCAGTTTGGCAAACCAAGCTTGGGTGCCTGGTCGCTCTATGGATTGGGAAGTGAATGTAATAATCTTCCTGGCTTCGTCGTCTTTAATACCGGAAAAAAGGGGCCTAGCGCGGGTAGTGCCAATTGGGGAAGCGGTTATCTTCCGCCGGTCTATCAGGGAGCTCCGTTTAGAACGGTTGGCGACCCTGTACTCTACCTATCCAACCCACCCGGCATAGACCGAGAACTTCAGCGTGAATCTTTGGACGCAATTAATGCTCTTAATCAGCAGCATTTCGATGAATTTGGTGATCCGCAAATTGAGGCAAGAATTCGTTCGTTCGAAATGGCCTACCAAATGCAGGCTACCGCGCCTGATGTGACTGATTTGACTCAGGAACCTCAGCATATTCTAGACCTCTATGGCGCTGAACCGGGCGTTCGCTCTTTTGCAAATTCTTGCCTATTGGCTCGTAGGCTGGTGGAAAACGGTGTACGCTTTGTAGAGATATTCCATGAGGCGTGGGACCAACATGGTGAATTGGTAAAAGACATCAAACAGAACTGTGTGGATACCGACCAAGCCGCTGCAGCTTTGATTACAGATCTGAAGCAACGAGGGCTCTTGGAAGACACTTTAGTAGTTTGGGGAGGAGAATTTGGCCGTACTCCAATGGTCGAAGGGGACAGCAATGATGGTCGAGATCACCACCCCAATGCATTTACGATGTGGCTAGCAGGAGGAGGAACAAATGCTGGGCTAACGCTTGGCGAGACTGATAATTTAGGATTCAATGTAGTTGGTGATCCGGTACATGTTCGAGACCTGCATGCCACGATCCTGAAGCTGCTTGGATTCGATCATTCTCGGTTGACATACAAGTTTCAAGGTCTTGATCAGAGGCTCACAGGCGTGGAACAGGCCTATGTGGTTAACAAATTGATTGCCTAGGAGGCCAAACTTATCACAAATCTCTTAGAAGATTCTCTCTTTTCCCAAAAGTATCATAAAGGGTGTTAAAAATGTCTCGTTCGAATCTCTTTTTTCTTGCCGTTGCAGTAGGTGCCATTGGAATGGCAATGTGGTATCGCCAGCAGGTGTTTAAGGAAAAACCTGTACCCACGACTCCCAAGTTGGCTTTTGTTACGGGTGGTTCTGGGCCCTATTGGCAGCTTACCGCCGAGGGAGCGCGAGCTGCTGCAGAATCCTTGCAATGCGATGTCGACATTGAATTACCAAAGGATGACGAAAGCCTTGATCAGCAAATGGCCATCCTAACGCGACTCAACCTGGAAGAACTGGATGGTGTTGCATTAAGCCCGTTGGATGCCGAAGGGCAAACGAATATGATCAACCGCATTCAACAACAAACGAACGTGGTAACCTTTGACTCCGACGCTCCACATTCATTGCGCCGCGGCCATGTGGGAACCAGCAATTTTGGGGCGGGAGGAATCTGTGCCCGGTTGGTAGCTGAAGCCTTGCCGGATGGTGGTGATGTGCTCGTGCTGATGGCGAATTTGACCAAAGAGAATATGATCGATCGAAAAATCGGCTTTGAAGAGACTCTTAACAAACCACCAGTAGCAGCAGAGGAAGATGAGGAAGAAGAGGAAGAAGAGGAAGAAGAGGAAAAAGCAGAAGAAAAACAAGCTGCCCCAAAGTACAACATCGTTGGATTTCTGATCGATAACGGAGACGCAAGCATCAGCAAGCAAAATATTCTAGTTACTCTTAAATCGCATCCAGAGTTGTCATGCATCGTTGGCATGAACTCGCAACATGGTGCGATCATTATGGATGTCCTCAAAGAAGAAGATAAGCTCGGGAAGATCAAAGTGGTAACCTTCGATGCCGAACCTGCAACGTTGGAAGGCATTGAAGAGGGGAACATCTTCGCAACCATCGCCCAGGATCCCTATAAGTATGGATTTGAGGCAACTCGGATGCTTTCAACACTGAGCCGCAGTGGAGTGGAAGAACTTCCCATCGTTGGGGGAGGGACGGTGAACATCAACGCCGAGCCGATCCATCAGGAAGAACTCAAAGAGTTCAAGGATCGACTTTTGGCGCGTACAAACAAACCCGAAAAACCCGGCAAGTAGCCCGTCACTGGTACGACAGGTCCTCACTCAAGGTTCGCGATCCGTATCTTTCGAAAGCTGATCGACATCTCATTGCCAGGATGCAATTGCAGTCCCACGGGGCCTGTTTTGATAGCGGTTTCAGAATCGTAAGTCATTACGCTTCTATGATTGAGCCAAACGGTGTAGTTTTCTCCCATCGCGACAATCGTTAACGTATTCCAGTCATCGGTTTTCAATAAACCTTCAATTCCCTCAGCCTCCACTGGATATCCCTTTCCAGCGATATAAGGAGAAGCAGTCAGATCGCGCTTCAGCGAACCTGATATGCCGATTTGAATCTGCTCATTTGAATTTCGCAGGAAAACTCCAGAATCGACTGTCCCACTACCGAACTTGAACTCACACTCAAAAATGAAGTTGGTGTATTCTTGCTGGGTCCATAATGTTGAGCCGACTCGTTTTAGATCGTTCTCAGCCGTCAGGACTCCCCCATCGACTTTCCACCAGATGTTGTCCTCGGGCACTTGCCAACCGGAGAGATCATTGCCATTGAAAGCGGAAGGCAATTCCTGTCCAAATGTAGTTTGAGGGTTAAGCAGACAACTGATGGCTGCTAGCAAGAAATATGTGGCAATCGCAAGTGGATAGTATCTCATATTCTACTTCACCTTTGTCTTTCGGAATGATTTCGCGTCAAGTGTTGGGGCATTGCCCGGTAATATGATAAGTTCCAGAGTCCGCTACGATGACGGTGAATTCTCCTTCACGATGAGAATAGCGCAAGTGAGGACATGCATCAATGGACGCGCCGTTTTCCAGCGTAATGGTATTGGCTTCACAAGGCAGGAAAACGTGAGCCTTTGTGTTTGCTGGAATCGTTACGCACAGTTCTAACTTTGCTCCTTGTCGCTCCCAGTGACTATGGATGGTTCCATGGATGGAATTATAGCTTGCTTTGGCGTACTGAAGGTTGCCCCCCAGATGTGGCTTGATCAGAATTTGTTGGAAGCCCACGCCATCGGGATCCAATTCGATTCCTGCAACGTGACGATAGAGCCATTCACCAACGCTGCCGAGCGAATAGTGGTTGAATGAGTTCATCTGTGGATCAAAGAATCCATCTTCTTCTGTCCATCCGTTCCAACGTTCCCAAATGGTTGTCGCACCATGGAGCACAGGGTAGAGCCAGGAAGGGTAATCTTCATTGCACAGTAGACGATAAGCCACGTCGGAATATCCCAGGTTCGTCAGAACAGGATTCAGAAATCGTATTCCAATAAAGCCGGTACTCAGATGGCAATCTAGCTGGTCAATATTTTCAACTAGATGAGCTGCTGCTCTTTCTAGCAAGTTTTCGGGAATTAGATTGAATTCCAAAGCTAACAGATAAGCCGTCTGGGTATCGACCGCAAGACGACCATCGTCCTCGAGCCATTTGTCTTGAAACGCCTTGCGAACTATTTCGTGCATCGCTTCAAAACGCTCGACCTCCTCTGTTCTGCCGAGCATCCGTGCCAATTGAGCCATTTTGGCGGCACCATCGGCCCAGAAGGAGGTGGCGAGCAAGGTCTTCATTTCTGATTGCGTACGGAAGCTGGTGTCCGATGGAATACAGAGCCAATCCCCGTAGTTGTTGCCAAGGTGGTTGCAGCGAATTCCCTGGGGATTGGTTTTTTCGAGCCAGTCGAGCCAGCTTACCATCGCGTCCCAATGACGCTCGACGATTCGCCGGTCTCCGTAGACACGCCAAAGGGTCCAAGGAATGATGATCCCTGCATCAGCCCACCCCGCGCCACCGCCCAAGCCATCGAGCCCTACGAAGTTGTCTCCTTCACGCAGCCGAGGTGCTACATCCGGGAAGATACCGTCGGAGTCCTGCGAATCGATAACATCTGTCATCCATTTCGTGAAGAACGCGGCGACATCCATGTTGTAGGCAGCGGTCCGCAGAAAGACCTGGGCATCCCCCATCCAACCCAGGCGTTCGTCGCGCTGAGGACAATCTGTGGGAACGCTGAGAAAGTTACCTTTTTGACCCCATAGGGCATTCTTCCAAAGTCGATTCACGAGGGGGTGGGAGCATTCGAATTCCCCTGCGGACTCCATGGAAGACATGACAACGCAACCACGAACGCACTCAAGCGGAAGGGGTGAGCTAAGGCCAGAAATTTCTAAGTACTGAAACCCATGGAAAGTGAATCGCGGCTGCCAGTTCTCTTCCGCTTCGCCCTTGAGAACATAAACATCGGTTGCCTTGGCTCGACGCAAGTTCTCAGTATAGAGCGTTCCATCCGGGTTCAATCGCTCACCGTATCGAAGCTGAACACGTGTGCCCTCTGTACCCGATACCGAGATATCGACCCAGCCGGCAATGTTCTGGCCGAGATCGTAGATGAACGTATTTGGCTCGACCTGCTCGACTGATATGGGGGTGAGCCGTTCGACTACACGCACCGGTTCGTTACGCTGAGCAACTAGCGGCAATGGCTCAGATGTCTCTGCCTGCACATTGTTCGAAAATCCAAACTTGGGAATATGTATCGTCGGAGGATCTGCTTCCAGCGCTGGCAACCAGATGGCATCGTCAAAGTCTGACCTATCCCAACCCTCTTGCTCTCGACGGGCATCGTAAGATTCTCCCATCATGAAATCACTAAAAAGTATCGGCCCTGAGTTGCACTTCCATGTGCCATCGCTGCCGAAGGTCAAAGTGTGACCATTCTCGAGTTCAACTTCAAGTTGCAACAGAAGACTGTTTTCTAAGGTGCCATATTGGCCGCGAGTTTCCTGCCAACCGATGTATCCGCTCCACCAGCCATCGCCCAAGGTAGCGCCCATAGCATTCGTACCCGGCCTGATCAGGCTAGTGACATCAAATGTGCGGTACTGCAGGCGTTTGTTGTAGTCGGTCCACTCGGGTAGGAAGCGATCGTGAGTGACACTGGCACCGTTGAGGCTCAGATCGAGTATGCCGCGCGCCGTGGCATATAATGTAGCGCGAAGAATCGACGATGGCACGTCAACCGTCTTACGGAAGATTGCCGGTGTGCCAGGCTGGGTTTCCGTTCCAAGCATCGCCTCGGGATCACGCTGAATTATTTCAGGATCGTGCGTGATCCAACGTGCTTGCCAGTCGCTGGAATCCAAGAGCCCCATTGTCCAGAGAGCGGGTTGGCTTGTCGTGCTGTCGTTTCGCTCGTCCCATGTAGTTACTTGCCAGTGGCACACCATTCGCGATTGAAGGGGTGCTCCCTCATATTCAATTTGGCAAGACTGATTGCTTTCAATTCGACCGCTGTCCCACAAGCCAGCTTGCCCGGCAGTCAACTTATCCAAAGCACTGGCAACTTGAACTCTCCAGGCGGTTTGGCGCGCTCCACGTCGACCGCTTTGCATGATCCAACTTAATCGAGGGCGGAGTTCGTCAATCCCCAAAGGATTCTTCAAATACTCGCAGCGAAGATGTTCGATTCTCGTAGTATCATCCATGGCAGAACTTGCAGTCGTTGTCATTCGCCGAGATTGTCGGGCTTAATCCACAGAATGGCAGTGCTGAACCACATCAGCATGCCAACAAGAATAAGTTGAAAATAGGTATCCTTAGAGAGACTGCCATGAAACACAAACACCGCAGGAAGAAAAGAGAGGGCTAATCCGCTATAGGAAATCAACTTTATTATGCGTTGGGCATTGTTACTCATTGGGGCACCTCCTGGGAAAAATCAACACCGGAAGTTCGCTGCTGTACCATGCTACAAACCGTATAGAGAGTTACAGCAATCACCCACGCAGGAAGGACCTGCGAGAACAAATCGGCATGGTATTTTGCCAACGTCGCTGGCAGGCGATCGTTGATCCAGGCAAAACTTTCGTAATTGTCTTTGGCGTAAAGCATAAAGCAAATTGCAAAGGATCCAAACCAACCCACCGCAGCGGGCCAGCTAGCCAATAGCCCCTCTCGCTCGGCATAGTTGCGCACAAGACCCAGGCGGGGAAAGAGCCAAAAGTCGATGAAGATAAACGCCCCCAATGGCATGAAGAACAGACCGTAGTAGGCCACGATGCGATCGAGATAGTGGAGCACCGCAGGGATACAAGCAGTGATGATCATCACCACACCTGCTATCAGCGTGACGACCCACCGTCGCCAGTTAGGGGTTGCTACCTGAAACGCGAGACCTGCTCGATAGAGCGTGGGATTGGCTGTGGTCCACCCGGCCAGCAGTACACAAACAATCCCAGCGTAGCCGGCACCAAGCATGGCGATATTCGCCGGTGTCGGATTGGGATCGTTTATACCGGCGGCTAGTTCTGATTGCACAAAAGCCGCACACAGAACGCCTGAACAAATCCAGGCCATGTAATGACCCAAGAACATGCCGAATGCCGAACAAAAGCCCATCTGCCATTTCTTGGCATAGCGAAAGATCGTAACGTCTCCCATCCCCATATGCTGGGTGATATTGCAAAGCCATGCCAGACCGACACACGACCAGAATCCGTATTGCATATGTCCTTCATGTGCGACACCGGTCCAAATCTTTTCGTTGGCCACATCCCAAAACTGACTCAGATTCGACACACCAAGTGAAGGAAGGGATGCGATCGCGCCTGCCAGGAACACAAAAGGCATCCAGGGCGCAACAACCTTGGCAAAGTGGGTCAGTCGCTCGAATCCCAAGACTGCCAACACGGCGATGACGGTTCCGACGCCTATCGCGACCATTATCCATGGCAGACTTGGGAAGGTGTCACCTGCGGCGAAATTGGGACTTGAAATGCCTAGCGTCAACGAAACTGCGGTAGTCGAAACATTGACCATTGAGCCAGCCAGCAGGCACAGGATTAACGCAAACAAGCCTGAATAAAGGACCGTCAGATAAGGTCCGGCGATCTTGCGGATCTGCCAATAGACCGTGAGTCGTTCTTTTACGGCGATCGGAGCACACATCAGAGCCCAGCTTAGTACCGCCAGCACATTGCCCAAGGCGAGTCCCACGAACACGTCGTAAGCGGTCACTCCATGCAGAACTAAGAGCGTTCCCAGCACAAATTCGGTTCCGGCGATATGCTCACTGGCAAACATCGCGATGAAGGTACTCCAGCCATAAAGCTTGTCCTCTTTGACCGGTTCACGGTCGTACTCATAAAGGGCGTCGAGTCGCTCGATTAGCGTTTGCGAATTGGTGGAGTCCATCTACACACTCTCTATTAACGAACCGAACTTCCGGAAGTTCGCAACCATGGAAACTAAGCACAGATTGTTGATTGATACTTACCAGCGTTTGGCGTATTGTTAGGGAAAACCCCAGCGAGCAATGTGATGTCTTATCCTAGAAAAGCCTGTCACCACTTCTTGTTTCTTGCCGCAGCAATGCTCCTCAGTTTTAGTGCATTGAGTACTGTTGCTGCAACAGATGAGGTAGGACTTTATCGAATATTTGAAACTTCGATTGAAAACGACAAAGCCTACGAGAACAAATTCAACGACGCGGAACTTCGTTGCAAGTACACCGCCCCTTCCTCGCGCGAGGTGGAGTTTGCGGGCTTCTTCGACGGCGATGGCGAAGGGGGCGGCGATGCCAAAACTGGCAATGTATGGAAACTTCGCTTCTTGCCTGACGAGTTGGGCGAGTGGCAATACAGTTGGTCCTGGAGCGACGGCACCTCCGGCGGTTCGGGAACATTTACCTGTGTCGCTGAAGGAGCAGGCAAGGGCATTCTGCGACCCTACAAAGAGAATCCCCAATGGTTTGCGTACAACGGCACCGAGCCGGTTTGGATCAAATCCTACTACGAAACGGGGCATGGCTCGATCGCTCAGCCTTTCGAGTGGATTACCGCCAATGTTTATCAGCCCATGCTTGATCGTGGCTACAACCATTTGCAAGTGAATTGGCTGCTCTCGCTCTGTTGCTTTGGCCAGTACTATCTCGATGGTCCAGCGCCCTCGACCGAAGACTTGGCGCTCTACGAAGAGGGCAGGGCGTCTAGCACGATGCGACTTGATGTGTGGAAAATGATGGAGCGCCACCTTGGGTGGCTCAACGAGCGAAATGTTGGCGTGCATATGTTTCTCGGCTTTGAAGGTCGTAAGAATGAAGGAGCGAGTTGGGAAAAGCTCAGTGAAGAGGAAAAGGATTTCTATGTCCGCTATGTGGTAGCCCGGGTTGCCCCCTTCGCGAATGTCGCGGGCTGGAATTTTGTTTGGGAAGATCCAGGGCATCGCGAAAGCCATGAACTGGGGCTTGCACGCCTTTTGGAAAAGTACGACGTATTCAATCACTTGCGCACCTATCAAGATGAGCACCCGCGTGACAATGAATACGAACGTCCCGAGTACACGTTCGCGGCGATTGAAAACCATTTCATTGCCGCTCCCGAAAAGCCACTCGATCGACTCTATCGCAAAACACCTTGGACGCACCATCAAGCCTGCCTGGTGGGCTACGTCCCTGGAAAGCCCGTGTTCATGTCCGAGGGCAATGCCCTTTGGCGCCGCTACTGGCATGAACGAACCGGAGCGACGCAGGACGACCTGCGCCAAGCCGCCTGGGGATGTGCCACCGCAGGGTCATCCTTCTGCTGGAATGGCCATGCCAAGGAATATGAGCTTGCTGTTCGCGGTCCCGAGGGCATTCCTTTCCACGGAGAGGACAATCCTTTTACCGTGTCTGCGAAATATATTGATATTCTCAGCAAAGTCATGGCCGATGAAGTTGCCTTTTTCCGTATGAGTCCCCAGGATCATCTGTTGACTCATCATGATCCATTCAGGGTCTGGTGTTTGGCGGAAACTGGTAAGCAATATCTCGTGTTTTCTTGTGCTGGTGAACCATTTTGGCTGCATGTCACTGAGGGCAACTATGGGGACAATGTTTGGGTTGATGCCAAGACCGGCGAACAGCGTCCTTTTCCAACCTTGAAGGCAACCGCGAAGGAACTCTCCTCTGAAGACCCGGACGAACGTCGCATAGGCACCAAGGCTGTCAAAATCACTCCGCCGGATCGCGAGACGGATTGGGTGCTAATCTTGCGCAACGGTGGTTGAGTGAAAGTGTCGCTACTCAACAATTTAAAACTGCGCAAGGCCGACCATCTCTGCTTGCTTCTGTGCAAGCGCGACAAGAGTTGAGACCCTTTCAGATTATTGAAAACCACGAAACAAAAAACAAAACTCTGGCGACAAACCATGTTTTTCCCGGGTTCTAGCGACATTTGCCAATAGTATTGCAAACAAAACTCCCTTCTCTGATGGACACCACTACAGGTGCTTCGCGCCTCCGAAAGCGAGCGGGGAGTAACAACTCCCTGCCGGCGGCTATCCAAAACGGAGTACCTGCAGGGGACTTACATTCCCCGACGCTCCTTCGGAAGAAAGTATTCGTAATAGCTCGATTGTCAAAGAACTTAGATAGCTATTAGCTATTAGTTATTAGCTGTTGGTCATGGGGCATTCTTGGTGGCGTGGGTTGTGCAAACTGGTTGATTCTATCTCACACCTGCGCACCAAAAGGGTGGTGTTGTCTTGCTCCGTTTCTTGGAAATCACAAAATCCAAAAAATAAATAATTCATTCTGCCGGTCACGAATTGCCACAAAGCGTTGCAGAGTAGAAACTTGCGAAAACGTCTCCTTCTCGGTTTTGTGGAGTTTTTGAAAAACAATTCCTTTATATAGGTCGCTGCTTGCTCGTCAAAATTGCCAATGTCAAGCGGCGCGCAGACCTAGCGCAAGCAAACCCGTGAGACTTTGCGGGTGCTGGTGCGTTCTCAGGACATTTAGCGTGCTCCATTATCAGGATGCGGGGGAGATTTTCCACAACTTTTTTTGGGCCACGTGTGAAAGCTTATTATCAACTCGTCCCGAGGCTCCGCCTCGTGACGCAATGCATTCCAGGCTCCGCCTGTTCTTCACGGGAAAATGAGGGGGAGCTTCAAACATAGTGCGTTACAAAGTGGAGCCTTGGGACGAGGAATGGAGTTAACTCAGGGCGATAAAGGATAGGCAAGTTCGTCCCAAGCCTAATGCCAGGGTGCGTGGGATTTACCAGACACTTCTTTCAGGAAAAGGTTTACGACAATGTTTCCTTAAAAATGCTTTCCGAAAGATGCCTTTCCCTTTAGTCTCACCGCTGAAGATAGTCGAAATCGGCCGGCCTAGCCCCCGCCATAGGGGGTGGTTGCTTTGCGGTGCCTGCCAGCCAAGAATAGAATGTCGGTGAGTCGCGTAGGCAAGCCTCAAGCCCTAAGACGGATTCCTATCCTATGTCCCTGCGGACGGTTGTTGCGCTGGTCTTAACGCTCCTGACTTCTTCGTGCGCCGACGCGATGGATGTCCGGTTGCAGACAATTGCGGCGACCGGGGTCTACTACCCTGAGGTTGATGCGACGTTGTCACGGTTTCGCATGATGGACATCGGCGGACCCGGGCAGATGATGTTCCACGCCGAGCTGCAGACGGAGCTTGACGTAGAGCAGGCCATCTTCCGCTGGGACGACGACGCGTTGGCGACTATTGTCCGCACGGGCGACGCCGTTCCAGAGGGAGACGGCAAGTTCCGGCAATTCTTGCGGCCGATGCAGAATGCTTTGGGTGACATCGCCTTCAGCGCCCAGCTGACCGACACGCCGGCCGACTCGGGCATCTACCTTCAGAAGGCCCAAGCGCTTCATGAGGTGGTCCGCGAAGGCGAGATGGTCAGCGGCGTGACCGGTCCCGCGGAATACTACGGCTCATGGCCGCAGCTGAGTGACGCTGGGATCATCGCCCTCCGCAGCAACAGCATCAGCAACCGCATCTACCGTGGCGACGAGAACGGGCTGACAATCGCCGCGCCCCGTGGTCTAACCACACCGACGGGAGGGAGGTTCAACGGATTTTTCAGCGCGTCGAACCCCCTGATCAACTCTCAGGGAGAGGTCGCCTTCTGGACCGGCGTCGACGACCCCGGCGCCACCGGCGTCTACCGTACTGCGGGTTCCGGGTATGTCGCGATTGCGACTCGCGACAATCCGACCTCCGATGGCCGAGTCGTCCAGTTCGCCCACCCGAACGCGATGCTCCCGGACGGTCGTGTGGTGGTGGCGGCAAACTACATCAGCGACCCCGGCGTGTCGATCTTGATCGGCGACGGGGTTTCCACGACCGTTGTCGCTGAGACAGGTGATCTCATTCCGCAGCACGGAGTGAAACTCGACCTAGGCGCCGACTCTGGGGGGCTGCTGGGGTACATCACCGCGAACCGCTCGGGTGATGTGGCGTTCGCCGGACTACTAGCCGAAGGGTACGGCGACGTCACGTCCGAGAACGATCTCGCGGTGATTCGCGTCGTTGGCGGAGAAATCGAGCTGCTCGTTCAGGAGGGCGATGCCTTCGACAACGGCGCGATGGTTTTCCGCCGCGCGACTAGCCCTCCCGCCATGAATGACCGCGGCTCGGTGATTTTCGTCGGCGAGCTACGGGCGGGCGCGTCATATGTGGATGGGCTGTTCGCCTCGGTCAACGGCGCCCCCGTGGAATTGCTCGTTGCGACGGGCGACTCCATCGAGGTCACGCCCGGCGTTCATAAGACTATCACCGAGCTTTCGGTATTCAACGAGGTCCGCCTCAACGGTGGCGACGCCGGCTGGCGCAATACGCTCAACGAGGCGGACGAATCTTACTTCTGGGCGGAGTTTGCCGACGAGTCGCAAGCGCTATTCCTGGTGTCGTTGGATTCAGGCGTATCGGGCGACTTTTCCGGGGATGGCGTGGTAGACGGGCTCGATTTTCTAATTTGGCAGAGAGATCCAAGCATTGGATCGTTAAGTGATTGGGAAGCGAACTACGGCGCTAGTGCCACCACGGCTGCAGCTAATACTGTCCCCGAGCCGAGGGGTATGGCCCTCGCTCTTGTGGCAATCTTTGTGGCAGTTCACCGCCGTCGCTAAAGTGCTGAGGTCACTTCGACCGAGCGTATTTGGTCAGAATTCGGATTGACAGAATTGGATAAACTTCAGCAGCGTAAAGTCTCGTCCACCTGTAGGCGATTAATTGCACCTCTGCGAGTTAGCATTTTCTGTTCGACGCACGAGATGTCCCCTCTTGCGTTAACAGGGGGCACTCCAATGTAGCTCTTTCTGTCTTCATCTTGATGACGCAGTGTGGCGGAAAGTACCATCGTGTTATTCCGACTCTCGTATGCTCATGTCGAGACATCCGCTGGTAATAATATATGTGCTTAATCTGAATCGGCCGAAATGACCAACGCAAGAAACGCAATTGGCTTCGTGCGTTCGGAGCGAAACGCCGAACCTTCTACGCACGTAAGATCAGTCGAAACTGTGCGTCCGAAGGTTTCTTCTGCTTGGCAAGTCCTGGTCCAGATTACAGCACCCGGCGGACGGCTGCTTGCCACTCGTTGTGAAGTTCGGCTGCTTTCTCAGAAGACAATTGAGGAGCGTATTGCTTGTCTTCGCGAGGAAGTCTCTCTAGTTCTTCTAGCGTTGATATCGTTCCCAACCCCAGCAAACCGGCCATCGCGGCGCCAAAAGCGGAGGACTCGGCTACGCTTGAGACGTTCCAAGTAAGCTGAGTGATGTCGGCAGTAAACTGCATGAGGAAATCATTTCGAGTGGGTCCGCCGTCGGCCTGCATCAACTGGGGGGTGATTCCAGATTCAGCTCGGATCATGTCCAGGACGTCGCGGATTTGATAGGCGATGGACTCGAGTGCTGCTCGCACGATGTGGGCCTTGGTCGTATGGCCACTCATGCCCAGGATTGCTGCGCGGGCGTCTGAGTTCCAATGCGGTGCGCTGAGCCCGGCAAAGGCGGGGACCAGGTAGACCCCGCCGTTGTCTTTGACTTCTCTTGCCAGTGCCTCGCTCTCGGATGCGACTTCAATCAGTCCCAGTTGATCCTTGAGCCAGGCGATCGTTGCAGAAGAGTAGTTGATGAGTCCTTCCAAGGCATAGGTGGGCTGACCGTCAATCATCCATGCCAAAGCCAACACGGCACCCTGTGGAGAAAGCTCAGACTTTTGGCCCACGTTCACCATCACGGACGTGCCAGTGCCAAACGTGGCTTTTCCCCTCCCTGGCTGGTAACACTGCTGTGCAAAGAGCGATGCCTGGGAGTCTCCCATCACGCCGCAGATCGGGACTTTCGCGGGAAGAACGCGAGCTACGTCTGTTTCACCAAACAGGGCGTTGCATTCACGTACCTCGGGCAGAGCATTCTTCGGAATCTCAAACAACGAGCACAGTTCGTTGTCCCATTGAAGTTTGTGAACATCAAAAAGCAGCGTGCGGCTGGCATTGGTGTAATCGGTGGCGAATACTTCGCCGTGGGTCAGGCGGTGAACAAGAAAAGCATCGATCGTGCCGATGACCGCTTCGCCGGATTGGAGTTTGGCAGCGATTAGCGGGTTCTCGCGCATCAGCCAAGCGATTTTCGAGGCAGGAAAATAGGTATCCAGCTTGAGACCCGTACGCTCCTCAACTAGCTTATCACCGCCGCGACTGCTCAGTTCTTCGCACAGTGGAGCGCCGCGTCGGCACTGCCAGACGATGGCGTTGTGGAGGGCTTTTCCTGTTTGCCGATCGAAGACAACAAACGTCTCTCTCTGATTGGCAATGCTGAGGCCAATAATCTGATCGCGAATCTTGCTGTTCCGCTCCGCGAGTTTGGCAACGACGGCACGCACGTTGCTCCAAATCTCCTCGGGGTCGTGTTCGACCCAGCCAGCTTGGGGATAGATCTGGCGATGATCGGCGGAGGCCTTGTCGATCAGGCAGCCTGATTCGTCGAACAGGATTGCCTTGGTCGCGGACGTGCTCTGATCGAGTGCGAGGATCAGACTCATGCGAGCGATTCCGATTTTTCTAGCAGCTCGAGGGCCGTCTGAGAGAGCCCTTCCATCGAGATGCCATAGTGGCGGAAGATATCGGCCTGGCTGCCGGTCACGGTGTCTTCATCGGGAATACCGACAATCCGCAGCGGCACTGCCACACCAGCCTGCATCAAGACGCCGGCACATGCTTCGCCCAAGCCCCCGTGAATGGAGTGTTCTTCCGCAGTGACAACGGCCCGACATTCGCGGCCTGCTTCAAGAATTGCTTTTTCGTCGAGGGGCTTGATGGTATGCATGCTCACAACTCTCGCTTGAATGCCATCCTGGGCCAGTTTCTCTGCAGCAAGCAAGCAGTGGATCACCGTCTCGCCGGTGGCGATGAAGGCCACATCCGTGCCTTCTCGCAGGGTGATGGCCTTACCAACTTCAAATCTTGCCTCGGGTTCTTGCAGGTCGATCATGGCTGCTTTACCAAAGCGGACGTAGACCGGATGGGGAGAGGCAGCGGCAGCTTGGATCGCTGCGCGAGTTTCAAAATTATCGGCGGGAACCAGGATGGTGATATTGGAGATTGCTCGTAGGGCGGCCAGATCGTGCAGCGAGTGGTGCGTGCTCCCCAGGGCACCATAGCTTACCCCTGCGCTGATGCCCACCAATGTGGCCGGGACATCGGAGTAGCAGACATCGTTCTTGATCTGCTCCAGCGCGCGGGCAGTCAAGAAGCAGGCAGGCGAGACGCCGAAGGATTGCTTTCCTCCAGCAGCCAAGCCAGCAGTGATCCCGACTAGATTCTGCTCAGCAATGCCAACTTCAACGATTTGCTTCGGCAGAGCCTTACCGAATGGCCCCAGTTTTCCAGATCCCCGGGAGTCACTCGTGACGGCAATGATCTGGTGGTCTTGCTCGGCAAGCTCCTGGAGCGTCGCGGCAAACTCTTCTAGATTGGCGCGGCCTCTCACCAGCCCAAGTTGCGCAATCATGGCCTGGGCTTCGGGAGAAAACAGCGAAGGAGCGGGAGCACTCATCGAATTTCACTCAGTTCGTTCTCAGCTTGGACTAATTCGGCCTGGGCAGTTTCATATTGCTCAGGGGAGGGGACACCGTGGTGCCAACTCACAACATTCTCCATGAAGCTAACGCCTCTCCCTTTGGTGGTGTTGGCGATCACGATGGTCGGTTTCCCTTCCACAGGTTTAGCAGTGAGGACTTCGGTGAGGGCTGCGAAGTCATGGCCATCTACAGTGACGACATGCCAGCCGAAGCTGGCGAATTTTTCATCGACCGGTTCATTGCTGCATACGTCTCGGGTATGGCCCGTGATTTGAAGCGTGTTGTGATCGAGGATTGCAGTGAGATTGTCGAGGCCGTAGTGGGCAGCACTCATGGCGGCTTCCCAGTTGGAACCTTCGGCCAATTCGCCGTCCCCTAGCAGCGTGAAGATGCGATGCTGTGCTCCGTCCAGTTTGGCGGCGATCGCCAGTCCCACGCAAATCGGCAGACCATGCCCAAGGGCGCCGGTATTCATTTCGATGCCGGGAACTTTGCGAGTTGGATGGCCCACGAATGGCGACTGATAGCGGCAAAGGGTTTCAAGTTCTGATTCCGGATAAAACCCTTTGTCTGCCAAGACGACGTAGAGCGCTTCGACCGAATGACCTTTACTCTGGATATAGCGATCGCGATCAGGTCGATTAAAGTTTTCGGGTGAAACGTTCATCACCCGATTGTAAAGTACGTTGAGAATATCGACGCACGAAAGGCTCCCCCCCGTGTGGCCTGCTCCCGCCTCGGTGATGTAGCGCAGGAGTTTCTGCCGGTACTGATTCGACTTGAGTTGTAATTCGTGGTCGGTCATTTTCTGCCGAAATGCTATGTTAAAGTTTTCTCTATTCGCCTAGCAATGCACTTTGCTGCGATGCTCGTAGGTTTCCCAGCCGAGGTAATTCTCGAACGCTTCTTTTAGGATGCTGCCGGAATGCGAGCCGGTCATCACGACGTGGTGCTCGAACCCTTCGCGGCAGACATATTGCAGCAACTGCTGTAACCGAGGCACATGGGCCACGGCACGCGTGCCAAAAGTATCTAGCTCGTCGTTGGTAAGTTCACCCTCACCAACATAGGCACGAATGCGTCCTTCGCAGTCGGCTGTGGAAAGCCGCCCGTATGTGAGGGGCCCTGCTGGCGTACGGCCCTCTAGTGCGCCATAAGTGTTTTCAACTCCCAGCGTACTTCCCAAAATGGGAGCGTTGGCGATGGTGATATCTGGCAGGAAACTCTTAGCCCAGTTCCCACAGTGAAAGAGGGTGCATTTGTCTTCGTCTTCGCCGTAATTGTTGTTCCAGTCCACGATCGCCGCAGGAGAATTGGCAGCCAGTTGCATGGCGTACATCGTGAGCACTCCGAGTACGTCGACTTCACAAGCACTCGGAAGAAAGTTTTCGCTCATCATGCTCATCAACGTGCAGACGTTGCAGCCGAGATTCTGTTGCACCGAGGTCCAGCATTGGATCGCGGTAGCGTCGATGGCGTTGTCCTGCATCCAACGTTCTAGCACAACACCTAGCTTTGCCATCTGAAGCAGTTTCTCGCCTGGCACTCCTGGAGCAGGGGCATACGATTTGATGGCGTCCAGTTTAGAATGGACCGAATCTTCGGCGTCTTTGATTTGGTCCACTTGAGCGATGATTTCCGAGAGATCGACCGTGGTGACACTGATGCCATGTCGCTCCAGTATTTTTTCGCTATAGCGGACTGTATTGAAGGCACCGGGCCTAGCGCCCACAGCTCCGAGACGCACTCCCCGCATGCCGTTTACGACTCGACATGCTCCGACAAAGCGGGCGAGGTCTTGTTTGAAGTCTTCCGCCGAAGGGTGAGTGACATGTTTTTTCGTAAGGGAAAAGTTGATTCCAGCCTGCACGAGGTTATTGCAAACAGAAATCTTGCCACAGAAAGCATCTCGTCGACGTTCGACTCCCAGTTGCCCTAGGTCGTCAGGATAGGCCTGTACCAGGACGGGCACATCGAGTTTGGCCATCTTCAAGACATCTGCCACCCCCTTCTCATCACCGAAGTTCGGCAGACAGACCAGCACTCCTTGGATGTCGTCACGATGACGACGAAAAAGTTCCGCACAAAGTCGTGCCTCGGCGTGAGTTTCCACACCACCAAGTTTGGTTTCTTCTGGCGAGACCCAGATCGGCTGGATATTGTATTTCTCAAACAGCGTATTGAGGTCGGCTCGTGCTTCGGTAATCAATTGATCGGGAAAGAAATCACGATTGCCAATGATCACACCAAGTGTCGTGGCTGTTTTTTGCATGTAAAAAACCTTGTTGATCTAATTGAGGTCACTCTGGTGAACCAGCGGGCTGATTAAGCTTGAGCCCGGTGATTTTTAAAGTAATGGCAAACTCTGATATTCTCTCAGGGGGGAGATCGACTGCCAAACCTTTGTCCGACTGACTCCATTCTAAGGAATCATCAGAACCCAAGACCGATACCGACTCGATGTTACCTGTCGTCGTGGAGAGTGATTTGACCAGTAGCTTTTCGTTCTCGGGCGGGGCAAGCGCGATAGCATATAAGGTGTCTCCCTTGGTGGTGAAGCGAAAATCTTCGCCGGTAAATGGCTGACGTTTAGTATCCGCAAACGATCCTCCTACCGCCAGCGTAGGGCCCTCGCCGAACATTTTCCAGGGGCGCGTGCTGTAGATTGCTTCGCCGTTCACTTTGAGCCAAGCACCGATTGTGCGAAGCATCCGCTGCTCAGGCTCAGGAATCGTGCCGTCTGCTTTCGGGCCAATGTTGAGAAGCAGTGCGCCATTTTTGCTCACGACGTCGATCAGATCGTCGATGATACTGTCTACATCTTTGTACTCATGGTTTGAGACGTATCCCCATGAGTTCTTGGAGACCGACGTATCGGTTTGCCAGAAATCCGGCCGGATACCTGGAGCCAAGCCCCGCTCGATGTCGAACACGCCGGTTCCCTCGGGAAATGACTGGCCTTCCCATTGCTTGTAATCAATGGTCACTTGTTTGCCCCACTCGGCGCCGCGGTTGTAGTAATAAGCGGCAAACCGCTGCAAGTAGGGCTGAAAGACAGGCTGGCAAATCCACCAATCGAAGTAAATGACCTCGGGTTGATACTTGTCAACGATTTCACAAGTACGCAGCAGCCAATCGTCGAGAAACTGCTTGTCCGGCATCTCGGCGTGGGTCTCGGCTACGCGCTTGTTGTTAGCGGGACCATAGAGGCTACTGTTTCGTGGGTCCAACACGTCAGAATCGATCAGCATTCCTTGATCAAAAAACCACCAGTGTTCGGCACGGTGGGATGAAGCACCAAAGACGATTTCCCGCTCGCGAAGGGCAGGGGCAAGCTCACCAAGAATGTCCCGCTGAGGGCCTTTCTTGGCAGCGGACCACTCAGTGAACTCACAGTCGTACATCGGAAAACCATCGTGATGCTCAGCCACGGGGATCACATACTTTACTCCCGCCTCGTGAAACAAATCTGCCCACGCAGCTGGATCGAACTTCTCGGCTTTGAATAATGGGATAAAATCTTTGTAGCCAAACTCCGCATGGGGGCCAAACTCCTTGAGATGATGGTCGTATTCGGGTGTTCCCTTGGAGTACATGTTGCGGGGATACCATTCGCTGCCAAAAGCAGGAACTGAGTACGGCCCCCAATGGATAAAAATGCCAAATTTCCCGTCGCGGAGCCATTCGGGAGTCTGGAAGCCTTTGAGTGAATCCCAGTTCGGTTGGAAAGGCCCCTTTTTGGCAACCTGATCGATGGCAGCAAGGCGCTTATCGATGTCCGTCTGGGGAAGGGCTGGTTCTACTGGTAATCTCACGTCGCGGATCTGCTCGCTTCCCACACGAATCAAATAAGCGAGTTCCTTGCGTGTGATTTTGAGTGCGGTCCCATGTTTGTGCCCCTCGGGGAACGCCACCTCTGAATCAATATTGGTAAATGATTTGAAATCGCGAGTTTTTACTGCCCCATAAGAGTAATCCTGATAGGCATCATAATAGATGAGCCACTCATCTTCCAAATTGAGGACTGTAGGTCCCTCTGTAAACTTGCGCGTAAACGGTGGAGAAATGTTTTCCCAGGGGCCGAGTGGCGTCTCGCCAAACGCCACTCGTAGATTCCTCTCTGGTCGAGTATTGTCTTTGAGGACGAGCACGTAATCATGGTCGCGTTTCACGATTCTACAGTCGATGACGCTGAAATCGGGATCAAGGAACAACTTGGAGGGAGTGAAAGTCTTAAAATCCTTGGTTGTGGTGTAGTACATCCGGTGGTTGTTGTCGTGGTCTTCCTGGTAGTCGGGAAAACGCCCGGGAATGGTTGATGCCCAGCAGATGATATATTGCATTTGGACATCGTCGTAAAATAACTCGGGTGCCCACACATTGACCGTGGTGGGTTCATGCTGCATGACGGGCACGAATTGTTGTGGTGACCAATGGACAAGGTCGGCGGAACTCGAGTGCCCAAACCCTTGGTCCCCTTTCCAGCCGGTGGTCCACACAAGATGGAAAGTACCATCAGGGCCACGCAACAGGCTCGGATCCCGCATCAGTTTGCTGTCGCCCACGAGTGGTTTCAAAAACCTGCCAGGGACATTGGCCCACTGCAGCCCGTCAAAACTGTAAGCGAAGCGTA
Organism: Bythopirellula goksoeyrii; assembly: GCF_008065115.1. Taxonomy (NCBI): domain Bacteria; kingdom Pseudomonadati; phylum Planctomycetota; class Planctomycetia; order Pirellulales; family Lacipirellulaceae; genus Bythopirellula; species Bythopirellula goksoeyrii. The sequence goes on from NZ_CP042913.1 coordinate 3,706,807, forward strand.
AACCATCCTCACCGTTCCCACGAAATGTAGTAAACAGGTAAACGTCTTCCTGTTGGTCTGCTTCTGGCTCATCGGTTGCAGCAACTGCCGATGCAGTACAGTGCAGGAAACAAGCGACCGTCAGCAATGAGATCAGTGCCACTCTAAGAGGATAAAAAAAATTCATTATTCGCTATAGCCGTTGGTAGCCATCCACTGGTGGTACTCTTCGATATTGGTGTAACCATCGCCATTCGCGTCATCATTTGATTCCGAGAAATCGTTGGGTGCCGAATTGGGATTGAGCCCCTGGCGTTTTTCCCACCATTTTGGCATTCCGTCGCCATCGGTGTCCCAATCGGCAGGGCGATGGGTTTCGGGATATTCTTCCCAACCTCCGACATCTTCTTGAGAATCAGGCAGACCTGGATACCCTGTGACACTTCCTTCGTATGTCGTCGTCCCCGAACGAGTCTCTTCGATCACGCGCTTGTCGTGATCGTCGAGGACGGGGCGATTACATCCTACGTCTGCCAAGACGTCTTCAAAAGCGTCTTCAGCGGTGGTCGTTGACACATAGGACTTGAAGAAAGGCTCTTCGACAATCCAGTTTTCATGCGGCTCGCCATGTCTTTCGAACACGCCAGAGAGCTTTTGACTGGCATCAAAGCGACCTTCCATCACATTGCCATCGACATAGTACTTTTGGGGACCGAAGCTCGGCACGGCCTCGCGCTCGGCCATTAGCACGTGGAAAACCTTAGTCGATGCGCCAGGCTTATAGTAGTTATTGACGAAGTTGACCTCGCGGGCTCCACCATCGGTCGTGCGGTGACTCCAGTTGTAAACGACGTTGTTGCGGATATCGAGCCTACCGGCATGCCTGGTTGCCTTGTCGAGCCCTCCCGCCAGGCTCCAGTTGCGTCCTGCACAGTGGGCTAACAGATTGTGATGAAAACTGCCGATGTCGCCGCCGATGCTGGCCGCATAGCCATGCTGGGTTCCTTCTTTGTATTTCTTGTGTCCCGCGACATTCAATGCCTCTGATATTAGAGTACGCTGCAGGGTAATATCCTTGGCTCCTCGGGAACTGAAGGCTTCGTCCTGCGTCCAACTGATGGAGCAATGATCCACGATGCTGTTGTCGCAACTCGCCATCCCCATGCCGTCCAAGGTTTTACCCGACGTATCGCCGGGCCGAACCCTTAAGAATCGTAGGATGCAATCATGGGCTCCCAACAATCCCAGGTTGTAGTTCGAGATACAAATCCCTTTGCCAGGAGCGGTTTGACCAGCCAGCGTAAGGTAGGGGTCACGAATAATAAGCCGATCTTGAAGAACTATGCGGCCACCGACGTCAAAAACTACGGTCCGAGGTCCTTTTGCTTCGACTGCTGCACGCAGGCTTCCCGGCCCGCTATCGTCAAGATTGGTGACCTTAATCACACGGCCACCACGTCCGCCGATCGCAAAGCGACCATAGCCCTCTGCTCCAGGAAATGCGAGGTGGCGAACACGGAACTTCCAAACATCGCCGCGAGTCACTTTGCCGGCACCATCAACCGAATCTACTCGCCAGCAGTAAAAGAGTTGACTGGCGTTGGGGTCGACTTTGAGGTCAAAGCTGCTGTCCGTGGTGCTACCGAGCATCAACTCAGACTCTTCCACTGCATTGGCAATCTTCTTTTCTGCTCGGTCGGCATCTTCATCAGAAGTCACATATACCAAGTGTTTCTTGGATGATGCGGCCGGATTCCAAGTCAGGTGAAGCTGCCCGCTATCGCCGTCAGCGTGTGAATCACCATTTTCGGGTGCTGGTACGCGTGCCTTGTGCTTGGGGTCGGAACCGTCGATTTCGATTCCATTGATAATGACATGGTTCCTGTCTCCAGAATCGGCGGAGACACTAACTATTACGGGCTGACCTAGTTTGGTATCGAATTCCAGATACGCGCTCTCCGCATCTTCATTAACAGGGACTCGCGATGTCGGCGTCACACCTTCAACCGCCGGGTTGCTATTAATAGAAATGGAATAGGATCCGGCCGCAGAATCTGAAACTGTGTTGTGGTAGGTGACGAGCGAATGGCGTCCCGGTTTCAAACCATCTATTTCGAGTTCGATGGATGCAGGCCCTTCATTGCTCTGGACAGCTACCCCGTCGGTCGCCATTGTTGCCCCGGTCGCCAGAGCAGCTTTATACCATTGGCCTTCGATCGCTTTCCCCCCACCCGCAGGACGTAGCCTGACTTGAATTCCTTCGAAAGTCTTCGATGCTTCTGTGCCATTGGGGACTTGCCATTCTACCCATCCTGGAGTCGCCGTATCGCTGCGACCCGTGTCCATGCCCAAATCTATTCGTAACGGGGCGACCGCGCAAGCAGTTGTTCCAATCGATAATAATGCTGAGATGGACACTACTCTGCATAAGCACAGGATGAACTTCATAAGATTTACCTTTAAGCGGGATCATGTACCCACAGACAAGCCGAAACAATGAGGGGCTGGAATAGGAATGGTTTGTGCCAAACTACTGATTTAACACTCAAGTACAAACTACCGCTTTTTCTTCGTGCATTCAGCGAGCGTTTCTTGCAAAAACACTCCGGCAAATTGCAATGCAATTGTTGGGTGGTCCGACCTCCAAACGGTCATCCCTCTCGTTCGGACAAGAAGAATTGCAAAAATCACCATGGAAAGTAGGGCAACGTTCAACTTTACTGGAATAGGACTGTCCAAGAAGCATTCCGAAACCCTGATCGATACGAGGTTCATAAAACTGCGTATATTTGGCGGTCAATTGCAATTCTGTCTGCTATATCGCTTACCCTCTTATGACTATGATTGATTTGTTAAGTGCCTTTTGATTGCCGGTCGCACTATATTCTTTTGCTGTCAGCGAATCTTCTTGGCCTCATCTCGAGTTCCATTTCAGTGGCAGCTAGTCCCATCCAGAACCCACCAATTGAGAATTCCGCCATTAAATGACATTAACCATACTATCTCAGAATTGTCTCAAATACTTTGGATTACTATTCCTATCCCTGCAAGTTAGTTCGTTCCTTCTTCTATCCAATTCCTCCCAGGCAATGGCCCAGTTGCCCGCTTTCCCAGGTGCTGATGGAGCAGCTGCGTACTCTACGGGTGGGCGTGGTGGAATCGTGTATCACGTCACGAAGTTGAATTCGGCGCTCGATGATTCTGAGAAAAACGATTTCGGTACTATTCGCTATGGATTAAATAATAGTAATTTTCCTGCTGGGCCTCGTACGATCGTCTTCGATGTTGGCGGGGTATTCGATCTCGGACGAGGGTTCCTTCCAAGTTTTCCCGAATGGGACGCCAACGGAAATGGCTGGGACGCGCAATCTCGACTCACCATCGGTGGTACCAATATTACGCTCGTCGGACAAACGGCTCCAGGGGCGGGAGTCATCTTCATGGGGGGCGGACTTAAGCCACAGGGAAACAGCAACATCATCCGCAATATCACGGTGGCCTCAGGTTATGGTATGCGGAATTGGTGGAAACCGGGAGATCCATTTCCCGAGCAGCCTGTGCCAAATCCCAGCAGCCTGGGCCCTGGGATTTTTCCCGATTCAACGGTATACGACTCGTTGGATATTTCTGGAACGAATCTGATGATCGATCACGTCAGCACGCTCTATGCTACCGACGAAACGATCTCGATGAACGAAGTTGCCAATAATATCACAGTCCAATACAGCAACATCTCCCAAGGACAGAATTACCCTCAGTGGGATGCCGAAGGGGGTGGTTTCACAGGGCACGCTCTTGGCTCCCTATTGGAAGCCGGTACGGGGGCCGCTATTAGTTTTCACCACAACCTCTATGCACACCAAAAATCGCGGATGCCTCAGACCCAGGGCGATGCTGCTTACTATGACTTCCGCAATAACGTCTTCTACAACTGGATGGGAACCGCCGGGTCCATCAGGAGCCCAACGAATGCAAACCTAATCGGCAACTTCTACCTCGCCGGCCACGGTGGCGATAATCCAATCGGTGGCTCGAACACTGGCATTACGACAACTAACGGTGGCACCAGCGTTACGGGTGGCAGTAGTAGGGTCTACCGCGAAGGCAATCTGCTCGACACAAACAGAGATGACGATCCTGATGACGGGACGGTTGTATCGGGTGGCGCCTCCAATCCTCTTTGGTCTGGTGGCACGTCAACTTATGCTGGAACGACCGACAACGCTCGTGATGCTTTCGATCGTGTGCTCGACTATGTGGGAGCCAATTGGTGGACACGCGACGACGTGATCGACACACCAGATGAACGGATCATTGACGAGACCCGCACAGGTACCGGCAAGATCGTGGCCTGGGCGGATGATCCTTGGAACAACGATCCGAACGAAGGCGTGGAGTGGCGGGCGCTAAAGAACACGCCTCAAGCTAATCGCGCTACGGATTGGGATTCCGAGGCCAGTGTTGGCTATGGCGTGGGAGACGGAATGCCGACCTACTGGGAGTTGCAGCATGGACTCGATCCGAATGCCCGCGACGACACGGGGGACTTCGACAACGATGGATACACAAATCTAGAGGAATACCTTAACGAAATCGCTGCATGGCCAGCACCGAATGCGATCGTGTTCAATAATGCAAATTCCGACGGACGTTTTGCCCACATTCTCAATTGGGATGCAAATCCTGATGTCGGCTCCGTCCATCCTTGGCAACCCTCTAAGTATGACACGGCTGTTATCGACAACGGCGTCGTGGCGGTCGACTCGGTCGGTCAGCATGCAGGAAACTTGCTACTGGCGACGAATCCTGGCGACAACGCGACGCTGAACATCACAGATGGTTGGATAAAAGTCCAAGATGCTTCGCATGGCATGAGCGACGGCATCACCGTGATTGGTGACAATCCAGCCGCGACTGCCGAACTCAATCTCTCCGGCGGCAAGCTCACGACCAAGACCCTGCTCCGAGGTGCCGGCGGATCTTTCAATTTCACAGGTGGGACGCTGAGCGCCGAGACCGTGGGCTTTGATCTGGTAAACAGTGGTGGCACCATCTCTCCTGGCGCGAGCCCTGGCTTGACCCATGTGATGGGTAATCTGACTATAAACAGTGGTTCACTCGCTATTGAAATTGGTGGCACTAATCCGGGAATTACCTTCGACCGTATCGAAGTCGATGGATTTGCGGACTTGATGGGAACGCTCGATGTGACCTTGACGGATAGTTTTACCCCGACACTTGGCGAGAGTTTCGGCTTTCTGTTTGCCAACGGGGGATTCAACAGCAACTTCAGTGCCCTTAATCTGCCAGATATATCCGGCCTGGGTCTTGGCTGGCAACTCAACCCAGGGGGATCAACACTTTTTCTGGAAGTCGTTGCTGGAGGCCTCTCCGGAGACTTTGACCAGGATGGAGACGTTGATGGAAATGATTTCCTCGTCTGGCAACGCGATTCTAGTGTTGGTAATCTCGCCGATTGGCAGACTAACTATGGCTTAGCCGCGCCACTCGCAGCCAATTCGTCAGCCGTGCCAGAACCGTCTTCGCTGACATTACTTGCTCTCGTCACCTGTTGTGGTGCACTACTCCGCGATCGGAAGAGGAGTTGAGTCTCTAGTCAGGGACAACCGAAGTCTCTCAAGGGCCGTGAGAGAGTTGGCAAGATGTTGAACTGACTACGAGGCAAGTTCAGATTCGCAGCCAATGCTGGATACCTGCACGCTTTGTTTGCTGTTGGAAGCAGATGACGCCCAGCAGCATTAAGATCATGCTGCTTGGTTCTGGTACCGGAGTAAGCGTATCCACCAGACTCGATCCATACTGACGCTGCCACACGAGAAAATCACTGCCGTCCACGTTGCCATCCGAATTCGCATCCCCGATGTTAACTTTGGCTCCACCAGCAATACTGTATCCAGCCTGCCAGATGGTGAGGTCATGCGAGTCGACAGATTGATTCGCGTCGAAATCTGCTTCAAAGTCGGAAGCTACGACTAAGTCTTGGTTGGCGTTGATTGTCGAACCTGCTACAGGCCCCAGGCCCAAAAGGTGGAGCGCCAAGTTGCCGGTGTCCCCGTTGCGAATGGGCTGAGCACTTGCGGTATAGCTCGGTCGATTTGCTCCAGGATCGAGTCGGGAAAGTGGATTCAATGAATAGAGATCTGCCCCCGGTGCCACTCCTGCTCCCCAAACAAGTACGGGGATCGTGTAGTTTGCGGGATCCGTGGCAGTTCCATGCCCCGTACCCGTTCCACCATGATCAGCAGTGAGAACAATGATTGTGTCGTCAATGAGGCTGGCATTGGTCTCGATCAGGTCAAACATATCTCCCATATAAGTATCCATCGTTTTCACGGAGTTGTTCCAGGACTCTGAATCCCAGCCCGCGCTATGCCCAACCCCATCGGGAAGCAGATAGTGAAGAAAAGAATAATTGATTCCAACCGTTGCCATATCGCTCAGAAAACTATTGTGCATGGATATGAAATTAGGTGTGATGAGGTGGATGTCGATCTTGTCACGGCCATTGTCCGCGCCTGTTGTGTCAGGAGCCCCAGTGGAAGCAGTGTAGCTCTGTGCGTAGATGGCAAACTTATCTTTCGACGCATAAAGAGCCGTGGATAGTCCGTTGTCGTGAACGATGTCGAACGTGCTGGAAATATAAGAAAGGTTTGGATTCCCCGAATTATGCAGCGTTGAAGTTGGAGAAAGTGATCCGTTATCCAGATATCCATGATGAGTTGTGTTCGGCACCCCATCAGGCTGCTCCACCGGGCGGCCGGTCAACATTGAAGTATGGTTCGGTAGCGTTTCCGTGTTGGAGTAGTCAGTTCGACCATTGAACGTTGTGGCTCCCTCGTCGACAAATCGCTTGAAATTTGGAAAGTCTTGTGGCGAAGAGTTGATGTAGGATTCGAGCAAGTCACCGCGTAGTCCATCAATACTAATGTGTATGACGTGAGAAACCGCAGCAAACGATGTCTCCACAGCGAGCAGGCAAAGACACAATTGCAATACCACAATAATGCTTCGCATAAATGAAAAAAATTTAATCACGAAATCCCTTGTGGAATGCCAGTAGAAAAGAAACGTCGAGATGCCAATGCTTATAAAGGAGATGAAGCACACAGTACATAATAAATATTATCACATCTAATCACATTCTATGCACGTTTACTTTTTTTCGGACGGCCACAAATGACCGGACTGGCAAGAACGAGAATTCATTACGTTCGACCCTTGAACGTTTGGAAAAGAAGCATCTTGCAAGCTAAAGACCAATTAACGCAAACCGGCTTTCCTGCCGCCATTTCCTAGTGAGAATCGAGCAATTCACGATTATAAAGAAGGTATTAAGGAACAGTTCTTCTCGAATGCCGTCCCGTCGGGACGGTCTCCTTTCTCTTACTAAATCTTGCAACCGATCTACACCTTGAGAGTGCTCAATCGAATGAATTACAATCGACAGACCAAAGGCAAATCCCTAAAGACCTGGTTACCTGGTATCTCCCGAAGTTCGAGATCAAGGAAGTCGACCGTCCGAGGTGGCTCATCGAATTCACTTAGATTCGAACAGTTGGAAGAGCGTCTTGCTTTGACCGTTGTGATTAACGAGTTTCTCTCCGATAACGAAGATGGCCATAGGGACAACGCAGGTCATCGTCACGATTGGATTGAACTAAAGAACACGGGCGTGGTTGCTGAAAATATCGCCGGATGGTATCTGACCGATGATTCTGGAGACCTTACCAAGTTCCAGATCCCCTCTGCCGGTGCACTTACCACGCTTGATCCGGGTGAAATCCTGTTAGTTTATGCTTCGGGTTCTAACGGCGAGGTTGGACTTGTTGGGGGCGAAATTCATACGAACTTTCAGCTCTCTCAGGAGCCCGGATTTCTGGCTTTGGTGCAGTCGAACGGCTCGACCATCGAAGATCAGTACAACTTCTACCCCCAACAGTTTGCTGACATATCTTATGGGTTAGGTGTCGGAGTGGGCTCAACCACAACAGAGACATTGCTCGGAGGTGGAACCTCCTCAACTGGCGATGGGTCACCGGCCCAATTCAGGCGGTTTACCGGACCGAACGCGAGTATTGACGATCACTGGACCGAGATTGACTACGTGGCGACTGGTGGAGACGGTTGGTCGAACACGACTAACGGCCTCGGGTTTGGTTATGGCAGTCCATGGCAGGACAGCACTGTCTCTTTGGGTGGAGAAATTAGTGCTTATGTCCGTATGCCATTTTCGGTAGCGAACAAGGCAGAACTTGCTTCGATGAATTTGGACCTGCGTGTCGACAACGGCTACATCCTGTTTCTCAATGGCAGGGAAGTACAACGCGAGCGGGTCACGACCGACTTGAAAATCGGAAATGACTGGGAGTTGAATTCTCGTCAAAACATAAGCAATTCGACGATCACGGGTTCGCCAAGTGAGATCGATCTCACTGCGTGGCTCGATACGATCGAGGAAGGCAACAATGTGTTGGCTATCTATGCAGCCAACCACACCAGTGATTCAGGAGATTTTCTAGTTCATGCCGAATTAACTGCTGAAAGAGCGAACGGTGCTATCGCCGACACGTTTATGGTCACACCCACGCCGGGCTTGGAGAATGGAGCTGGTTATCTCGGCATCGTCGAAGACACCAATTTCTCACACGATCGTGGCTTTTACGATGCACCATTTCCGCTGACGATTTCCACGTTAGAACCTGGGACTACGATTCGCTACACAACGGATGGTACAAGACCCACCCTAACCAACGGTATAACTTATACAACTCCGATCACAATCGATCCGGCAACTTTGAGCCACTCCGATGCGGGTGTTGTCATGGTGCGTGCAGCCGCATTCAAGACAGGCTACTTCGCAACGAATGTCGACACGCAGTCGTATATTTTCCTGGACGAAGTTTTGAACCAGGATGGCAGCGGACTACCCACATTTAGCGATTGGGGACATTCCAGTGATCCCGACTGGGAAATCGATCAGAGCATAGTTTCTGCCGTTGGTGCGGATAACCTCAAGGAAGATCTGAAATCCATTCCGACAATGTCTCTTGTCATGGACTGGGAAGAGTTGTTTGGCAACGGAACAAGCAGCGATGGCCACGGCATATATACACAGACCGATGGTTGGCGGGATCGCAGTGATGAGCGATTTGCGTCTCTCGAGTATTTCACCGAGGGACTGACTGAAGAATTTCAGATCGATGCAGTCGTCGAAATCCAGGGCCATTCGAGCGCCAACCGCTGGAATGAAGACAAGCTGTCTTTCCAGGTGAAATTCAAACAACCCTACGATACGCGATTGCAATCGGAAACGTTGTTCGGCAATTCAGCCGTCGATGGACAGAATGCAGCCACGGCGTTCGACACCTTGATTCTCGATGCCCAGCATAATTACTCGTTTACGCACGCCAATACGTCCGTTCAGAGTCGGTATGCCACCATCATTCATGATCAGGTGGTTGCCGATCTCTCCAACCTCGCGGGGAGTGAAGCCCCGCATGGCCGATGGGTGCATCTTTATATCAATGGGATGTACTGGGGAATCTACAATGCCCACGAACGCCCGGACGATTCCTTTGCCGAGGAATACTATGGTGGAGATAAAGACGATTATCTGGTGGTCAAGGGCTTTGATGGCATCAACATGAGCCATGGCGGGACTCACGAAAAGTTTCTCCAAGTCGACGGCGGTTTAACTGCAGAAAATGCGTACCGCGATCTGTTGAATACCGTTGGAGGCAACATGTCGAACCTTGCCGAGTATCAACAAGTCGAAAACATTCTCGACATTGACTCGTTCATCGATTATATGGTCGTGTTGTATTATGCAGGCAACTATGATTGGGGAGAGAACAATTGGTTTGCCTCATTTGACAGCGTCGCTCCCAGCGGACAATGGCATTTCCACTCCTGGGACCAAGAACACGCGTTTCCAAATAATCAAAACGCGGGCGCTGGTGACAGTCGCAATCAAGACTACGATCACACCTTGCAGGTCGCTGGAGATTTTGGTGAACACCAATACGGTCCGACCGGCATTCATCACATGTTGATGAGCAGCCAGGAATATCGTTTGCGATTCTCTGATCGCGTCGAAGAACTCATGCAAAACGATGGCGTGTTGACACCTGCCCGCGCACAGAGTGTTTGGCAAGCTCGGGTGGACGAACTCTCCGACGCCATTAATGGTGAGGCGGCGCGATGGGGAGACAACCGAAGCCCAGACAAAGACGGAGACACTTGGGCTACCAATGTGCAATACACGAGCGATCACTTCTTCTTTGCCAATGGTTCCTATCAAAGCCGCACTGACGAGATGATCGACATCTTCAACAACACCAGCGGATCGGGCGTTGGCAAGACCGATTGGCTAGTAAATTTGGAATCGCCAGATTTCAATCAATTCGGCGGCACTGTTACGACGCCGTTCAATCTCACGATGACCAACCCCAACGGCGGTGGCACGATTTACTACACCTTGGATGGAACAGACCCTCGCACGGCAGGTGGGGGTATCAGCGCTTCCGCCTTGGTTTACTCGGGTACAGTCAGCTTGACGGATTCGACACAGGTGAGAGCACGTGTACGTGACACGTCCCAGTCGGGTACGGCAAATGATTGGAGTGCCGAGGTCAATAAGACCTTCAACAAAGATGAGCCGTTGACACTACGGATTGTCGAACTCATGTACAATCCTGCCACCGCCGGCGATCTGGAATACATCGAGTTACTGAATACCGGTGCCTCAATCATTGATCTCACTGGAGTTCAGCTCGCTGACTTTTCTTCTGGCGGATACACGTTTGCAGGAGGTACCCTGGCGGCCGGTGAGCGAATTGTCGTTGCCCAGGACGTGGCCGCTTTCCAGAGCCAGTATCCTCTGGTAACCAATGTCGAGGCGAGCCCATTCTCTGGTAGTTTGAGTAATAGCGGCGAGACCGTAACCCTGAAGGATTCTTTTGGCGTCGTGATCCAATCCTTCGCCTATAGCGACGATGGCCTGGCAGGTTGGCCGACCACGCCCGACGGCGGGGGACGGTCCTTGGAGTACGTCGGTCCACTCAATGCGGGCGAGAACCCACTCGACGGCGCACCTGGGGATCCTTTTGAGGTAGCCAGCAACTGGCAAGCCAGTGCCCAAAATGGTGGTTCCCCAGGCGTGGACGGCAACACTGTCGAAGATGCAGACTTCGACGACGACACTTCAGTTTCTGGATCAGATTTCTTAGTTTGGCAGCGAAACATTGGAAGAACCTCTGGAGTAAGCAACTCCACTGGCGACGCCAATGGAGACAGCCAAGTTAACGGTACAGATCTTACCATCTGGCAGGCTCAGTATGGTTCGACGGTTCCTGTTGCCTTGACTACGACCAGTAGCTTGGTCGCTGAAAGCGAGACATCGCAGCTGCAACCTATAACGGCTAGTTCACAACTAACTGGCGTGACTGGTTTGTATTATTCCTCAGGAACGAGTAACTCAGCTGACAAGGACGCCATTTTCGCAGATGAGACTATCGAGCTTCTATTTGTTGACTCTGCAATCGAACTTCCTGGACAAGTTGCTGGGAGTGAACAGTCTGCTCACGACGAAGCCCTTTCGATATTCGGAACCCAAGATTCAGATCAAGATCCAGCGGAAGAAGAAGTTCTTACTCTACTTGCGGAGCATGCAATTGGATTCGCAGGATAGTTATATTCCTCAAACGAATATTGCATATAGATAGGCTCGATACACAGCACTTGCTATCTCAGTGCAAGCACTCTCCTTAGTCACCTGTAAATTAGCTGAGGTTGGCTATTTCACCAGCCAGAGAAAGCTGACGACCAGTCCAGCAACAGCGATCCAGCCGGTGGTACCTCACTGATTTATCAACCATTGGAGATTCTGATAGGTTGGCTGAAAGTGAATTGTTCGAAAGTACTCAGTAGTCTAATGTATCACAGAAGTGAGATTCTTACTCAATTGCCAATCCCCACAACACAAGAAGAAGTCTGCTGGGGATTGTCGCATCCATGAGATTCATCAACGAGCATTGTGTAGTATCATCTGAGTTGCTGGTGGAATTCTAGTAGGCAATCTTGCAAACAAACGGGTACTGTCCGCAAGAGCGGGCATTGCTGATTTCACAGAAAGTGCATTTGATCGTGAGTCGGACTTATCTAGTTTTGTTGACCTCCTGTTTGTTCACTATGTCGCAAGCCTATGCGGCAGAATTTCCAATGCCAACACTCGATACTGTAGGGCCGCAAGCCATGTTGGCTGAGGTCGCCACGCTTGATCCGCCGTTTGAAATGACTCAGCCTGCCCGACCAAGTTTTCCAAACCACTCAGTCGACATCCGTCATGAAGGCGCCCATCCTGGCTTGAACGAGCCCGTCACTAAGATCATCCAGAAATGCATCGACCAAGTCTCGCAAGCGGGAGGCGGCACCGTGGTTGTTCCCACGGGGCGGTGGCTCACCGGAAGGATCCAATTGAAGTCAGGCGTCGAATTGCATTTGGCCGAAGGGGCGGAGCTTCATTTTTCTGGCCGCATTGAAGACTACCTCCCTGTGGTTTTCTCTCGTTACGAAGGAGTAGAGATCATGGGGCTTGGAGGCCTGATCTATGCCCATCAAGAGAAGAACATCGCAGTTACGGGGATAGGCATTCTTGTGGGGCCAAAAACAGGGCCAGTACGTGAAGCACGCCCAGGGCTCTCTGACAAAGTGGTAGACCCACACCTGAGAGTCGCAGAGCGAATTCTTGACGGTCGTGAGGGACGACACTACTTTCGACCCTATTTCATCAATCTAATCGAATGCCAGGATGTCTTGATTGAGGGTGTCACGCTTCGAAATGGTCCGATGTGGAACATTGTGCCGATTTACTGTGAGCGAGTGATAGTCCGTGGTGTAACCATTGATAGCCGTAGTGTCGTGAACGGCGATGGTGTGAATATCGAATCAAGTCGCGACGTGCTGGTTGAATACTGTCGTGTCACTACGGGTGATGATTGCTTCGCCCTGAAATCGGGTCGAAACTTGGATGGCCTACGTACGGGACGCGCGGTAGAGAACGTCGTATTCCGACACAATCACGCCCTCGGTGGGTTTGGCGGAATCACTTGCGGGAGCGAAACTGCAGGGGGAATACGCAATATCCATGTTCACGATTGCCTCTTCGAGAATGTCCGCCATGCGGTTTATTTCAAAACACGCCGACCTCGAGGTGGAGGAGGAGAAAACTTCCTGGCCGAGCGAATCGCCTTCTCTGCCTACAACCATGCGATCTTCTTCGACATGCTGGGAGCAACCATGTATGTGGGCGAACTTGCCAACCGCCTGCCGATACGGCCTATTACAGACCTAACTCCCTATTATCGCAATATTACGCTGCGCCGCTTCCAGGGTGAGTGCAAAGGAGACGCACTCAAAGTCAAGGGGATCCCCGAGAGTCCTGCCTCCGACATCACCCTGGATCAATGCGACATCCGCAGCAACGGACTGATCCATCTCGCCGATGTGGAAGATGTCGAGATTCAAGATTCACAGTTTCACGCGGCTGAGCCGGAGATTCTGCTGCTTGACGCAAACGGCGTCCACTTCAAGCGAGTGAACTTTGAAACTGCCCGATCACGCCTGGTGGTAACAGCCAGCGGCAACAAGACAAAGAGTGTTACCTTTGAACAATGCGATCCCCAATTGGACCGAATGGAGATCCAGACTAGCGATGGCACCGAGGGCGATGATCTGCAAGAGTTACGTTAGCCAGATTATGGAAGGAGAGGTCACCTACTCTTCAATACATACGAGAAAAGGGTGGCAATTGAATTAGCAATTCTCAACGACGACGGCTCTTCTTCCCAAGATGGATTTCGATGAGCTGGTATTCCTCGCTAGGCCGGTCCGGGCAAAATTCAACGCCGACCTGTGTTTGCTCGTTGTACTTTTTGGGGATTCTTTCCTTGCCACCAACTTCTTTGGAAACTTTGATACGGTAATAACCCATATTCATGCCGGGGAGTTCACGAGAGATCTGAGGAGTACATTTCCCATGCTCGTTTGTGCTTACTGTCTTTGGTTCAATCCATTCAGATAAGAATGATTCAGGCTCAATAATAATAGTGGCGCCCGGTACGAGCCGCCCATTGAATTGCACTTCCAATTCCGGACCCACTAGCCTTAAAATTGAATCGTTCCAACTCTTGATGCGACTTGCCAGCTCTTCTTGGCTCACTTGACCGTCACCATTCGTGTCCGCTCGTGACTTTCCCTCAGCCAGTCCCGGTGCACCTTGCAATTCAGCGTCATTCAGCAAACCGTCCGAGTTCTTGTCGAGCAACTCAAAGGCTTTCGCCGAAGCTATCCCAGGATCGATGCCAGGCTTATTACTTGCTCCCGACCCACCACAAGAAAGCAATGGTGCCAACAAAGTAATCACCACTAATTGTCGATTACAAATTAGAGCTGACAAGGGGGTAATCCAATGCGCAAGAAGTATAGATCCAATCCAACGAATAATGTTACGAGTTATCCAGTCAACGAATCGAGATCAATTGACCTTGCCGTCGTCTCGTGCGGACAAGTTTCCCCACGTCTCCTCATCAATATCGTATGCTATAGCATGGACCGATCCGTCCACGTAAGCAACATTCACCGTCGCAGGGTGGGCGCTCCCCATCAATTTATGCCCCAGCTCAACATCATTATCTCGGGTTGGCATAGCACTCCCACTGGGAAACCGGACCGTGTCCCAATCGTAGCCTTCCCACATGGAGTTGTTATCGCCGGGGTTATCGCTCCCTGTTGGGTTTTCATTGCCTACGACAACCTCTTCGTAATGGCGAGGATGCGCGAATTTCTCACCTGCCATGATCGTATTCGCCGTCCCATCAGTGATCTCCCTCATCCTCGCGCCCGTCCGCAAAGTCACAATACCTCTAAAAGTATTATTGATTGAAGCGTCATCAGTTTTCCAATCACAAGCGGGATACTTATTTCTGCAGTCATTGAATTCAGGACTAGGCGCCGGTCCAGGCTCAGTAGCTACACTAGCTGGCCCGCCAGAAGCAGCGTAATCGGTTTTAGCATCTACTTCAGGCATATCAGCATTGAATGACAACTCTACTGCAGGAAGTGGCTTCGCAGCCCTCCTGCTTGCGCAATTGAATAGAGGGACTACGACAGATCGTTGTTGGGCAAGTGCAGCTTTCAAGGCAGTCCCAGTGAGACCAGCGCCAAGCAAGTTCACATTACCTTGCTCCAGGAGAGGGGCAACCTGGTAGATCCAACCGCCCGGCTGACTTGGGCCGACACCTCGATCAGGAACTCCCATCCACCGGAAACCCCAACCACCCGCGGGGAACTCTTTGTGAGTACTCTCGTAGTTCAACATACCGATGGCGATCTGCCGAAGACTGTTTTTGCATTGGGCGTTGCGAGCTGCCTCGCGGGCTGCTTGAATCGCGGGCAACAACAAGGCCACCAAGACACCGATGATTGCAATCACTACCAACAGCTCCACCAAAGTGAAACCTCGGAGTGTCCGGATTGAGGTACGACGCATAGACATGCCCATGTGAATACTCTCCCATGAAAAGAGAAAACAAAAAGTGAGAAGGCTCTTGCACCCGCCTTTCAATCATCGTACAAGACTAGAACATTGCATCCCAGTGTCGGTTTTTGCAATAAAGACACCAAATGACGCAATCTCTGTGGATATCTTATCTCTTCAAACAGAATAAATCAAACTCAAAGCGTTTTAAGTGGCGAATGACCGATGACTCAACCCCAAGATATTGCCTTGGCATTTCCCCGTGGCGGGCACCTGGAACTCTTGATCGAAGGGGTGCTCAGTTACGTCAACGAGAAAGAGCTGAACTGGTGCTACATCACGGCCCTTGAGTCCCATGTGATAAGCGTCCTTGATCTGGTGAGCTGGCCAGGCGACGGCATCCTCGCGGCGATCAATACCGAAGAGGAAGCCGCTTGTGCGAAGGCCTCGAAGGTACCGATTGTCAATATTTCCAGCGCCTTGCCCGATCTGCCCGTCCCCAGTTGTATTATCGACAATGCCGCCATGGGCGTGCTTGCCGCCGACCACTTGATCAGCAAAGGCTTTCGTTCCTTTGCATACTATGGCCTAGCAGATGTTGAGTATTCTCGGCAAAGACAACAAGGCTTCAATGACAAGCTAGAAACCGCCGATTTCAGTTCGGATGAGTTCCTGTCACCTCCAACCTATGCCCATGAGGCGAGCGATTGGATGTCGCATAATCATGAACTTGCTCAGTGGCTCGAGGCGTTGCCCAAACCGCTCGGATTGTTTGCTGTCTCCGATTATCGCGCGAGACAGGCACTTGATGCATGTAACAATTCGGGACTCCGAGTTCCTGAAGAAGTGGCTATCGTCGGCACCGGCAACGAAGACTTGGTCTGTGGACACGTTCGTCCCACGCTGACCAGTGTGGCGAGAAATAATTTCCTCCAAGGCTATCGTTCTGCAGAACTTCTCGACCAACTCATGCAGGGCGTAGAAGTCCCTGACGAACTGCTTCCCATCCCACCATTGGAAATCGTCGAGAGGGATTCGACGAGGACCTTCGCAGTCTCCGACGCACGACTTCGCGATTCACTTGAGTACCTACATGAACATTTGCATGAACCCTTGTTTTCGATTGATGACATCACTCGGCAGGCAAGTGTCTCGCGGCGGTGGTTGGAATATGCGTTTCGTGATGCTCTGGGTGAAACCCCGTATCAGTATCTGCGCCGACAAAGGTTGGCACGAGCGAAACGACTGTTGGTCGAAGAGCCAAAAACAAAAATCTACAAGATTGCTCAAAGCAGCGGTTTCTCCTCGGCAAAGCAACTTGCGATGACCTTCCAGCAGGACTTTGGCATGAGTCCACGCGAATACCGCCGGGTAACTAAAAACTAGTAAGTGGGCAGAATGCCTTCAGCCAATAGCTAAACAAAGATATCTCCGAAATCTTGCAAATTCATTTGCCTTAAATGCTGTTCTATATGATAATACCCAGTGAAACATGACTTTCGCTTGTCTCTTGGCTATGTGAATTCGACTTGTAAGCATGCAAGTTAGCACCGACAGAATGCAAGGATTAGCCCAATCCACGCAATGCACTGCGTTAAATAAGAACTAAATTGCAAAAAGCGCATGTTTACCGAAATGATTGGGCAAATAGAATGAATGATGTCGGTTGAGGAATTTAGACGTGGGGGAAGCGGCCCCTTGCTGATCGTAGGAGAGGCAGCTGACTTTTCGTTCCGTACTTCAGTTATTCCTTAATCGACAAACGGCGGCAGTATGCCGGCCAACACCGGTTTTTCTAGTCACTAACTTTTGTTGAATTGTTGATCTCTTTTTTATTTGTGCTGACGGGTAGGTCAGCGGCCTTTTTCACCTATTGAGGAGAAGTTCTAATGAGTTTCCGAAAATCTGTTTCTCTTTGCGCGGCGCTTGCCGTCATGAGCTTGCTGGCAGTCGATGCCCAAGCTGGTCGCATCTTCACCTATGATCCAGGTGGTGCAGATGCAGAGTTGCGTGAATCGACACCAACAACTGCTCGTGGTACTGGTACTGAAATTGCATCGCGTATTGCCCCGGGAACAAACGGACGCAATAGTGTGATCTATCTCAAGTTCGGCGTGGGTAACATTACTCCTGCAGAATTGGCTGGCAATATTAAGGTTAGGACAACGATCCGAAACACCAATATCACCGCTGGGCGAATTGAGATCCCCAATGTACAAAATGGAGCGAATGCTGGCTTCGATTATTTCGTCCTCGACCCTACGCTGGCAGGTGCAGACTGGGATGAAACAACGATTGCTCCACTGACTAACGCTATGGCGGGCACTGTAGCAGCACCTGGCTATGCCTTTGATGGTAATTTTTCAACCAAACCCACTGGTACCCCCGGAACGCCAACTGCAGGATTAACCTATCTCGGTAGCAACTCCTTTGATAGTGCCGGTCTCCAACCGAGTGGACATTTGCTCGTTGGCTCGCCTTTCGATTTAGTTTCCCTACCGCCCAATAGTGCTTTGCACCAAGCAATTGCCATTGCTCAGGGAACCGCTCATCAAACTGTCACGGTTGTCATGGGCGTTTCGCACCCTGCTGACAGTCCCAATGGTAATTGGATTAACTTCAACTACCTCTTTAATCCTAAAGAGCAAACTATGTTGAACAATGATCCGGCTAGCCCTTACAGCGGTTCCAAGGCAAACGCATTTGCCCCGGCATTGATTACCATACCAGAACCAGCCAGCTTTGCTTTGTTGGGCATTGCGAGCTTGGCTTTGGTCGGTTTCCGAAAACGAAGCTGATAGTTCGCAGTAGAGATTAGTTTTAGTTTCTTGGCCCCCCCTTCGTGAATTCCCACGAGGGGGGAGGTCTCTAGCGTTGTAATGAAATCTGCGATTTTCGCAAATTTATTGCCAAAGCAAATCAAGGGGCAGCGATCTCGAGGTTACTCGAGATCCTACGAGGATCTTCGTTCGGCAAGAGACCGAACTTACAACCTCAAGGTGTTTGGCCAGAGATTTTATGTGCCATCCCATTTTCTTGTTCGCTCAATTGTTCCTGCAGCAAACGCTGCTCTAGAGCGCGTATAGTCTATTTACGGAGTAGAGAAGATGTCCAGTATTAAGAAAACCGTGTCGATAGTCTCTCTTGGCTTACTGATTCACTTTGGGAGTTCACCTGCCTTTTCGCAGCTCACTGAGTTTTCGTGGAATGGCTCGACGGGGGCTCAGAACTGGCAACAAAATGGCAACTGGGACATGGCCAATTTCCCCAACGGTCCGCAGCAAGTCGCCAATCTAGCCGTACCCCTGGCTGGTAACTTGACACTCAACTTAGGCTCCACAGGGAACAATGTCACCGCAGCTGGAGTCTATTTTGGTAGTACCACGGGCGCAAGGACCACGGATATTATCAGTAGTGGTGCAATACTGCGGCTGCAAAACGATTTTTCGCAACCACTGGGGAACGCCGACTTCAACAAGAACAGTCATGTCGACGGAGGTGACTTCTTAAACTGGCAACGAGGTTACGGCATTACGAACCCTGTGCCAACGAACGCAACGGGCGATGCAAATGGCGATTTGGCGGTTAATGGCATTGATCTGGGTATCTGGCAGGACAATTATGGTCTCAGTGCTACAGGCATCGAGGGTGGCAGGTCCATACTCAACTCAGGAGGGCTTGCTGGCTCTGTCAACCGGATTTCTGCCCCAGTACGGTTGGTAGCCGAGAACGTGGATGTGATCGGAACTACGGATCTCATCATTCAGGGAGGACTCTCCTATGAACAAGAGACCTCCGTAGAAGGAACCCCGAGCGCGTCATTCAACAATATTGCGAACATTACGACAACCATTAATGGCAATATCAACCTGAACAACCAATTTACCGGGATGCGTGGCGACTTCGCCCTGAATCAGTCTGACGGATCTCAAGGTACCCTCATCATCAATGCAGTTATCGACGACGGAGCAAATGACAGTGATCTATTTATCGGTGCACCTACCAATAGTGTAAAGCTGCCCCTTAGCACTGTCAGGCTGAACCAGGCGAACACTTACAGCGGTGGGACTATCCTAAGGCGCGCCAATATTGAAATCGCCAACGATGGCGCCTTCGGAACGGGGCCGATGAGACAGCAAGGTCCTGCCAATCAGTACGGTTACAATATCATTGCAATTGGTGGAGATCGCACCATTGCCAACGACATGACGATGGCCCAATGGCAGACCTTCAAAGGGAGTAATTCGATCACTCTCTCCGGGGCAATCACACAGACCAATAGTCGTGGCATGATCAACCTGCTCGACGCAGGCAAGACGCTTACGCTGACTGGTCAGCTTGACATTTGGGAAGACGACGAAGCTTTAGATCGCCGATTCTCATTCGATGGTACGGGCACCACGGTGTTTGCAGGGATTATCCGCGATGATCCACTATTTTCTGGACAGGTGCGACAGATTCATAAGACAGGTACTGGAGTTTTGCTCATCGACGTGGGCCCGGGAGACAACCAACATTCTGGCGACACAATTATTGAAATGGGGAACCTTCACTATGCTGACAACGATTCCTTAAACACCGGACCAGGATTGATCAGTGGTCGTGGAGGTGCAGTTGGTGTCGATACCGGCATCGCAAACAATACCACCTTCTTCAACAAGATCAGCCCCGGTAGTCGGGGAGGGTTGATGCTTGCTCCCAGTGATGCAGCTGCAAATCTGAACTTTACTAGTTTCCCCTACTCGAACGCCGGGAGCATGACAGTCGCTGCTCCAGAAACAGGACTGACCTATACGGGAATGATTACACCTGCCAACTCGACTTATGGATTAGGAGGAGGTAGTGGAACGTTGACACTACCCAACGCTCAGTTGGTTGGGTCGAACTCTCTTGAAGTTCGTAATGGTGGTACCGTTGAACTGCTAGGCGACAACACTTACTCAGGTAAAACAACGATTATCACGAAGTATACCGACACCGCTCAGCAGCAGGCGGCAGCCGACTCTCGCGGTGGAGCTGATGGCCTTTTTTACGATACGTTGGTTTCACCCACGCTGGTCGTTGACGACCTTGCCAACGGTGGCGTTGCGAGCAGTATCGGTTCAGCCTCTGCCGATGCCTCGAATCTATTCATTCAAGGTTCGACGCTGAAATATGTCGGTACGGGTGATTCGACCAATCGCTTGTTTACTATTGGAACAGGTGGTGCAACGATTGATTCTTCGGGAACCGGGGCTGTCGCGTTCACTAACGCTGGACTACTAGGTCGCGACGATGCAGAAACTCGGACTGGCACGCTGGACGATTTTTCTGGCCAACCGAATGTTATTATTGAGGTGTCCGATACCTCGGACATCGTCATTGGAATGGCCGTGAGCGATCCCTCCCCTGGCGGTACGTTCACTCAGGCTCCGTGCAATCCGGATGGCTCGCATTGTATCCCTGCGGATACAGAGGTTACAGGAGTTACGAGCTCAAGCATTGGCTTGAGTAATAGCTTCCCATTCATTCTCAAAGAAAATACCGATATCGTCTTTGGGACCGTCGAACGAACTCTGACACTTGCTGGTTCTAACTCGAACAATAATACGATCGCCTCAGTTATTAGTGACTCCGACGCCGGAGGGGTTGTGGCAATCGATAAGACTGGGCCAGGTAAGTGGGTACTCTCGGGCAGCAACACCTACTCGGGAGACACAGCTGTGGAAGCCGGAATTCTCAGTATTACCAACGCTTTCTTGGATGATGATTCAGCAGTGCGATTGGCGGGTGGCGTATTGGATCTAAACTTCGCAGGTACAGACGTCATTGGCGATTTGTTCTTCAACGGCGTCGAACAATCGAACGGCATCTGGGGTAGCCTTACTTCCACTGCAACCAACAAGAGCGCGTTCTTCACGGGCAATGGTCTGCTCAACGTGGGTGGAGGTGCTTTGGGAGCTTTAGCTGCTGTACCAGAACCTAATGCTTTCGTGTTGGCCACGATTGCTTCGCTTGCGTTGGCGGGTGTCAGAAGGAGGTCCCTCCACGCCATGGGTTAGGCATCGACCCGGCAACTCTCAGCAAAGCTTTTCTGTGAGTTGGCTGATCGCATTAAACCGGTGTTTTTTCGGCTTTCCCCTTTGCCGAGGTGAACTATGTATAGGCTTTCTCGAACTGCCTTTACCTTAGTCGAACTCCTGGTTGTCATTGCAATCATTGGTGTATTGGTAGGACTTCTGCTCCCCGCTGTGCAGACCGCTCGTGAATCTGCACGACGACTTGAGTGCATGGACAAGCTCAGGCAGTGGTCCACTGCCATGCACAATTACCATGGCACCAAGAAAACCTTGCCACCAGGGGCTCGGGAAAACCCACGGCAAACCTGGGTGATGCATCTCTGGCCGTTCACGGAACAGATGTCTTTGGACCAGCAGAACGATTTTGACACACCCTTTTTCTTGCCTCCAGCAACCATCCCCTATACTCTGAATGGTTTGACGGGGAAACACGTTTCGCTCTATTACTGCCCAAGCGATATCGGTTCCGACCAAATCGTCGGCGAATACCAGCGGCGGCGCGGCAACTATGTGGTCAACTGGGGCAATACTCCCTATGGATGGCCACTTGATCCTGCGGGCCTGGCCCCCTTTTCTTATATCGGCGGCAACGGTGCAAAGCCTCGCAAGACTGATTTTTCACACATCACTGATGGAACTTCACAGACGCTCCTGATGTCAGAAACTCTCAAGGCCTGGAGCAATGAGGACAACGACTGGCGTGGCGATATTCAAAACGACCAGGGTAATTTCCGCTTTCAAACCTTGTTGACCCCCAACACTTCTGCGCCCGATATCATCAAGGGGGGATGGTACCGCCCGAACATCGATCCTTCGATGCCTGCCGCTGCCGGAAGTCGACAGATCTATGCTGCGCGCAGCAGGCACTCTGGGGGAGTGAATGCTGCATACTGCGACGGCTCAGTCCATTTTATAGCCGATACCATCGCCCTTATCCCTTGGAAAGAAATGGGAAGTATGAATGGGGGCCTGAAAGAATCATTTGACCAGGAGTATTGGAATCGCTAATCAAATGCGGCCTTCGTTGCCAAACTACTTGATCTTAGTACTTTCGTGCTTGTCATGTGCCAGCTGCGGTGACCCCAGCGTGGGCTTGCTATCCGGGACAATCACCGTAGATGGAGACCCTGCTCAGATGGGTTCCATCTCGTTCTTTCCCGTGGATGGGAATTCGTTCACAGCCGGGGGCATGATCAACGGGGGGAAGTATCGCGCTCGTGTTCCGATCGGCGAATCGATAGTCGAAATTCGCATTCCCAAGGTTATCGGCGAGAGTAAGCTCTACGATGTCCCCAACAGCCCTACACAGCCCTTGCTAGAAGAGGCTCTTCCTGCAAGGTTCAACGACCGCAGCACACTGCGGATTACAGTGGAAGCCGGTCGTAGCGAGCATGATTTTGAGGTGACTACGAAATAATCGTGTTCGTCAGCAATGGTGTCACCTCAAGTTCTAGCGAAAATAGTTGCAAGGATCACAAGAGGTAGAGCAGCTATTTGTCCCGACCGGTTGTATTTCCAGGCATTGAGTTGTCCGAGTTCGAACACTTCCGATATAATGGGTGAAATCGAACGCTTTCAAACCATCGCTGGAGGCCGGGTGTCAAATTTTGGGGTGTGATGCATTTGAGTTAGCTTGAGACTCGGCCTACAAAGCAATAGACTTTCAACCTGATGGCCCTCGATTATTGGTTTTGAAAGAACGCTTCTGGAATGCGTAAATTTCTTTTCCCTTGAACCCTTTCGAATTGTCTGCCCAAATCGCTGATGTCCCAAACAGGAAACGCCGGAGCTAGAAAAGCAGGGGTTCCCGCAGAGCTGCGGACCCATTTCGAGTCGCTTCCCTGCATGGAAAAGCTCAACAGAGCCTCGCGTCAGCAGTTCTTCCACTGGCTAGCCATCTGCTTGCCTTTTCGCGATCTAAACGACTTTCACGACCAACTTTCTGCGACAGAGATCAAAGGACTAAAACCGGAGGACAAACGAGCGATTGCCGATTCCTTTCGAACACAACTTACGCGGCGCTCACTCCTCGCTACTCTCAGCGTAGGGTCGATTGGTTCTCTCCTGATCGGGGTGAATGCTTCGGCAGACAGTAACACCGGCGAATTTCCACCCCTCGGCTCTATCCGGCCGCAAATCGCAGAGATTCAGCAACGTCAGCAAACCGTTGGCGAGGCGCTGCAAAGTGCGCTTGGTAAGCATGAAGCCAAGACACCAATTGACGAGGTATTCCTCCACGCACTGGATATGAGCAATTGGATGCGTGCAGCTGATACCTTTCGTCAGTCCAGCTTTCATGTGGCAGCGCGGGACTCCAATTCAACATCTCCCTGGAATTCGCTCTTTGCAGCACTGCGAACCTTGCAACTTGCCTGGGAATTTCTACTTTCTACGAAACAGCAATGGCAGGAAGAATACTTCGTTGCCTACGCTTTTGGCCGGATGCCTGCCCTCTCGCCAGGGTCTCCCGACCTTGCACCACTGCCGAATTACGATCACCAGGCCGAATTGCATGCGGCTAAGATTCTTGAACTTGCACCCTTGTTTCATGCCTTCGAGATTCTTAACCAACGATTCCAACCAGTCGGCGTTTCGACCGGGGGATCACCGGTGCGATGTACTCAAGGCCATAACTTCAGTTTTGCCCATCTGGCAACCGACCTGTTGGCAGTTGAAAACTTTCAACGCGATCAGCCGCCAGTGCTGGTGAATTGGGACGCCCATGCGGATCTCGGTGATCCGTTTGACAATCCCTCGATGCCTATCGACAACCCATTCGCACAATTGAGCGACGCTGCAACCTTTGCTCAGCGTATTGTGATTGCCAGCAATATGAGCATTGCCGGCTGGATCTTGCCACTCATCTATCAAGGTTTGCTATCCAATAAGACCACTCCAGCACAAGTTATCTGGGTTGTACCGCGCGAATCGCAAACTACTTCACGGAAGTACATGCCTGACTACGGAAGATATTCAATCACCGTCGGCGACTGGTTACTACCAACTTCGGCGGACGAAATCGCTCGAGTTAGTACTACCCGTCTAGGCGATTGGAACCAGCCAGGTACCCGCGAAATCCGCCGCTATAGCGAGCACGAGCTTCTGCGATCAGTTACACACTCTAAGTCGCTTGAAAATCAACAAAACTGTGAACTGTATATTGTCGATCCTGACGACAGCGAACAACTTGCCAGCTTGCTCACCGATCGAGATATCGTGCTGAGCGTCGACGCCGACTATTCTGGCACGATCGAACCTGGTACGCGGCCTCGCAAGGGATTCTTGCCTCACTACCCGCTCAATACTTCCGCAGCAGGGCAATTGCGGCATCGTGAGTTACTCGCCCAGTTCAACGCTTTTTACAATCGTTTCCAGTCCAACGTTCGTTCGATAACTGTTGCAAATTCTCCCGGCTTTACCTCCGACGATGAAATCCGCCGGCCAGTAAGCCACATTCTCCGCACCGTCGTGGGCAACTCGCTTTCCAACCAACCAACCTGGCTCCACCGTGAAGTTGAACAGCCACCTCTGAATTCTTTCAGCTCACAAAGTTCTCTAGCCACTCTGCTCACAACAGGCGGGTTGGCTGGGCTGGTGGCGACCGCGGCCCTCCTAAGCAAAGATCGGTGGAAGGTAAGTAAGCTGCAGCGTTTGCTATTCGAGCAGTCCGCAACATCTTCGTAGGGGCAGGACGCTTTATTGGGAATGGCTTTGCAGGGTACCATTTGGGACGCCCTGTGGACTTCGAGCGAATAAGATACCACACCTCTGCAACTACCTGAGAAACAAACTCTGATCGCTCTGAACCGATTCCAAGAGAAGGAAACCGCAACAGATTCGACCATCAACAGGTATCGAAACTAGCGATTCAGCAAAGAGTTAAGTAAAGTCGGGCCGACAAGATTTGAACTTGCGACCTTTTGACCCCCAGTCAGATTTTAGATTAGAACGCAAGTCCCTATGTGAACGTAAATCCCTGTCAACTAAGCTACTTATGACATTGTATGAATCGTCTTGTTTGTTGCAATAGGCATGGATTGGAAAGATTTTGGTGCATTTTTGGTGCATCTTGATAGCACGTTTCGCTTCGTCTTCAGCTGCCTTTCGTATCTCCTGAAGATTGCCCTTACAATCCACCTCCCATAGAATCTCTACTATCATCGCGTGGCGATTGCGTGTCCTCATAAACCAAGTCCGAGAGTTCTTGCGAGGAGTTGAGTGACAATATTGCCTTGAAATTCTGTCTAACTAACTGACGGTGTTGCGCTGGAGGCAGATTCGACCCACGCAATAGGTTTCGGACTCTCTTGATGTACTGGGTCGCGGGCCCGTCTTCTGACATGGCTGCTACTAATGTTCGTGCCTCATACTCATCGAGTGTTCTGAAGGCGGCTCTTTCCAGGAACACTCATAATTCCTTGACATCTCGTTCTGGAAGGGTTGCTTCTTCACAATCTATTAGTGCTTGGTGTAAATTGTGTATCAACCGTCGATCCCAGGAGCCGTGTGCTGTAAGTATAGTATCGCGATTATGTTATTTAGCAAAGCACTTTCATCAAGATTGGCCTCCATGAATTTCGGACGAGAGATTTCACCGCATGAAATTGCTGGACTTACTGTGGGAATTGCTAGGCAGACACCCCAAAGTCTTCAGGCTGTTCGACAAACCGCTCCAGGCAGTGCTGGGAACAGAAGAAATAGGTTTGACCATCGTGTTCGCAAGTCAATCCTTTAGGCTTCGCCACCCTCATTCCACACACAGGATCGAGTGCAATATTGTCACGTTGATATTGCTCGTGAGTTTCGATTTGCAGATAGGAATCGATAAAACCGAGGACTTTCTGTTCTACCCACTGTCGCACAGCGTCTCCATCAAACTCATTCATGCACTGAGTTAGAGTGTCACTTCGTTCAAATCGAATAAACACTGGAAGAATCTCGGCTTCGTAGTGAATGGAAATAGCTTCGATCTTCTCATCATGAGTTATTTGAAATCTTACAGTCGCCACCGCTGGAAAACGGATTGAATGGCGAAACTCACACTGCACAGAAGGCCCCACAGTATTGTCATCGAGTTGTACATTGTCAAAATAGCCTGTCAGGGTTTGCACTGTAGGGCGCAATATTTCATTGAGAAGTTGGCCAGCAATCTGATTAAACTTAGTTTCTTGCTCTTCGAGATTCACCATGACGACATTCATCGTCTCTCGCTCTTGCTCCACTTTCGATTGAACTACCTTGAGTCGCTGCTCGATCTGCTGACAAAATTCCGATGATGGGTGGTGTTCGGACATTACATCCTCCGTTGCTAAGCGTTTTCTGCAAAACGCGGATCATTAATGCCTAGTCTGAGTTTCCATTCCATGGCCGAGCAGTAAAGCACGGGGACGACCAGCATCGTCATGATTTCGATTGTCATGCCACCAAAACTGGGGATTGCCATCGGCACCATGATATCGCTGCCGCGACCAGTGGATGTTAGCACCGGAATCAAAGCAAGTAACGTTGTGGCAGTCGTCATCAGACAAGGTCGAACTCGACGCATCCCAGCCGTAACGGTGGCTTCGCGTGCGTGTTTTCCATTTGCAATACGATCTTTTCTAAAGCTTTCATCAAGATAAGATGCAATGACGACACCATCATCGCTGGCAATACCGAACAAAGCGAGGAAGCCAACCCAGACGGCAACACTAAGATTGATCGTGTGAACTTGAAACAACGTTCGCATGTTGGTTCCAAAGACGTTAAAGTCCAAAAACCAATCTGTGCCATAGAGCCACAGCATGATGAAACCGCCTGCCCAAGCAATCATAATCCCGCTGAACACCAGTGATGTTGTGATGACTGATTTGAACTGGAAATAGAGAATTAAGAAGATGACTCCCAGAGCTAAAGGGAGCACAACCATCAAGGTCTTCTGAGAGCGAATCTGATTCTCATAGTTTCCTGCAAACGTATAGCTCACTCCTGCTGGCAAAACCAGTTCACCACTCTCGACCTTTGCTTGCAAGAATGCTTGAGCATCCTCGACTACGTCAACTTCCGCATTGCCGACTTTCATGTCAAATAGTACATAACCGAGCAAAAACGTGTCCTCACTCTTGATTACTTGCGGGCCGCGGATGTAATTGATTTTGGCCAATTGCTCCAGTGGAATCTGTTGTCCCATCGCCGTGGGCACCAGAATCCGTCCCAATGACTCTGCTTCGTCTCTTAATTCACGTGCATAACGCACTCGCACTGGATAGCGTTCACGACCTTCGACGGTTGTCGTGATACGACGGCCACCAATCGCTACTTCAATCACGTCTTGAACGGTGCGGATATGTAACCCGTATCGCTTGATCGCATCGCGGTCGATGTCGATTTCCAAGTAGGGTTTGCCTACAATGCGGTCAGCGATGACGGCGGACGCTTGCACAGTGGGAACCTGCTTAAGCAATCCCTCAATTTGTAATGCAACACGCTCAATTGTCTCCAGGTCCGGGCCTTTGACTTTCATCCCCATCGGCGCTCGCATGCCGCTTTGCAGCATGACGATTCGTGCCGCGATCGGTTGTAGCTTTGGAGCAGAGGTTGTTCCCGGAATGTCGGCTGCTTCGGTGATTTGTTCCCAGATATCACTAGGCGTCTTGATCTCGTCGCGCCACTGGCGAAATGGTCGCCCCCCATCATCTTCAATCAATTCGCCTTGTGCATCACGGGCGAATTCATCCGCCTCTTCATTAAAGCGAAATTTAAGACGATTGCCGTTCTCATCCGTTTTGTACTCTGATTTGTAGGCGATGAACGTCTCGATCATCGAGATGGGCGCCGGGTCGAGCGGACTCTCTGCACGCCCAATTTTTCCTACTACCGATTCCACTTCAGGGATCGAAATAAGGAATTTGTTTTGTAGTTGCAGCACGTCCATTGCTTCACCAATCGAGGCATGCGGCATGGTGGTCGGCATGTAAAGAAATGAACCTTCGTCCAATGGAGGCATGAACTCTTTGCCTAGCCCAGGCAAAATAGAACTTGCTGCTACCCACGGCCGTGATTCTCGTATCGTCGAATCGGAAATACCCAGAATTGAGGCCGTACCAGGTATAAATGAAAAGATCCGATCAAATCCCAGCCAAGCACATCCACCGAAGAGAAGAAATGAGGTGGGCAACGACAAGAAAAGAAGTTTGTGGGCAAGGCACCAGCGGAGGATTGGTTCGTACAAGTAGCGTTGAAACACAGTGAAGAATCCTAGTAGGCCACCAATCAGTATCCCAACGAACAAGAAGTTCCGTAGCACTCCTTTGTCAGGCCCAAGTGGCAACCAGTGGTCTGTCAGAAGGAGACCGACGACAACGACTGCCACAGCACTTGCAGCATAGGGCCCATATTTCTGATAGTCGGTGGGAATACGTTCTTCCAAGAGCTTATAGAAGCCCAGAGCAGCAACGATCGCTCCGACCCACCAGGAAATAAAGAGGGATAATAAGAAGCCTGCACACATCAATGCAATCATCAAGAAGCGACGAAGAGTGTTCGACTTGATCCGCCCCCCCATCAGAATATGAGCCGCTGGAGGTATGATCGTTAGTGCCACAATGACAGAGGCCGAGAGGGCAAATGTCTTGGTAAACGCTAGCGGGCGGAATAGTTTGCCTTCGGCCGCGACCATGGTAAATACAGGCAGAAAGCTCACGACCGTCGTTGAAACGGCTGTCAACACCGCACTGGCCACTTCGTTGGAGGCGCGAAAAATAACATGTCCACGATCTTCTGCTGGATCCGCTTCCTCCAAGTGTTTGAGAATGTTCTCGCAAAGAATAATCCCCATATCAACCATCGTACCAATAGCAATCGCTATACCTGAAAGAGCGACGATATTTGCATCGATACCGAAAGTCTTCATGGCGATAAAACACATGAGGACTGCCAAAGGCAGCAGGGAGCTGATCAGAATTGAGCTGCGCATGTGTAGCACCATCACCAAGATCACGATAATGGTGACGAGGATTTCTTCCGCAAGCGCTGAGTTCAGAGTTCCAAGCGTCTCATAAATTACTCCCGTACGATCATAGTACGGCACTACATGAATCTGACTGGTTGTGATCCAATTGGGCCACTGCTCTCGTGGTAGCTTCCGCAGATGAGTTACCCACGATTCAAAATCTGGATTTGCACCGCTGATTGGCTCTAGATTGTTGGCAACTGCGTAGTCATCAACTTGTTCTTTAGTTGTTCGAGTGTAGTCAACGACGACTTTCGTCGGCAGTCCCGGTGTGATTTCCTCGATTGTTTTCTTGACGTTCTTGATGGCTTGGAGCGGATTGAACCCATAGCGAACGACCACGATACCACCAACCGCTTCAGAACCTGCCTTATCCAACGCACCTCGCCTGAGCGCTGGGCCGAGGGCAACATTGGCGACATCCTTGATCGTGATCGGCACATTGTCCGTGACTTTGACCACTGTTTTTTCAATGTCTTCAACTTCCTCGATGAAACCCAGGCCGCGAATCACGTACTCCGCTTTATTAAGCTCGATGGTTCTTGCTCCCACATCAACGTTGGTCATTTTCACCGATTGAAACACGTCACCCAACGAAACCTTGGCTGCTCGCATTGCATCAGGGTCCACGTCGATCTGGTATTCTCGAACAAAACCGCCAATCGACGCAACTTCACTGATACCCTCGGACGCAGTCAAAGAGTAACGAACGTACCAATCCTGAGTTGTTCTTAATTCATCCAGGTCCCAGCCTCCGGTCGGGTTTCCATCGGGGTCTAGGCCTTCAAGCGTGTAGAGAAAAATTTGTCCCAGTGCGGTTGCGTCAGGTCCAAGCGCGGGCTGAACACCCTCAGGGAGAGTGCCCGATGGCAAGCTGTTAAGTTTTTCTAAAACACGAGAGCGTGACCAATAGAATTCTGCATCTTCGTTGAAAATAATAAAGATTGTCGAGAAACCAAACAACGAATAGCTACGGATGGTTTTGACTTCTGGAAGGCCAAGCAGGGCAACCGTTAGCGGGTAACCGATCTGATCTTCGACGTCTTGGGGCGAGCGTCCCATCCATTCCGTGAAAACAATTTGCTGATTCTCGCCAATGTCAGGAATCGCATCCACAGGGACCTGATCACGAGGCAGGTCGCCGACTTGCCAGTCAAACGGCGCGACCATCACTCCCCAAGTTAACGTCGCAAGGACTAGCAAGCATACAACTAGCTTATTGTTGAGGCAAAACCAAATGATGCTGCCCAGCATCGTATGGCGACTAGCTTCAATATCAGGTGCGATCGTATTTTCGGTAGTATCAGTCATCTAAGTCATATAGGGATATCAGTAAATCGATATACGCAATCCTCTAATCTTCATAGCTTGAGAGCTTCGTCTCCTTAGGACGACATTGCTCATCCATGATCGTGTCCCGAGTCTTTTACAGTCAATGGCTCAACTCGGTCTGCACACTTGAGCATTGACCCTCCATAGTATGGATTGCGAACTGTCTCATCAGCCTGAATCCAACTGGCTCCTCGCCCGTCGAAGATCATCGGACAATGCAACTCAAAGAGTTGGTGAGCGCCCGCGAAGCCGAACGTACGTTGCAGCGAAAGCATTTGCTCCGATAGTAATGCAAATGCCGACCGCAGACCGTCCAGATCGTTCGCCTTTGCCAACTGTTCTGTAATCTTTATTAGGTCATTGTGCTCCGCCTTCCAGCGATTGTCCGTCGCACCTTCCAGCGATTGATTTTTGAGTGAACTAACGCTCTGCTCTAGACTTTCAACGGCCATCTTGGCTCCATTTGCATCGTCGGCAGCCAAGGCTTCACTGAGGGCCAGATAAGATGGAATGAGTTGGCTTAACTGCTGCCGAAAGGCATCGGGGACATCGAGTTTTATTTCTGCCATCTGATGACCGGTATCAAAGAGACCGAACATTTCCTGCAGACGTTCTGCATGTCGGTTCGTAATCTGAGTGACATGTTCCGCATCTTGCAAAGTTTGGACGTCGCCACCTTCAATGGAATCATTTCGTAAGAGCATGACGAACTCTTGTAATTGGTCCCCCATATCGCCTGGCAATTGCATTGCATTGACTGCTGCAATCAATTCACCAAGGGTTATGTATGACTCATGAATTCTATCCAAATCCTTCGACTTGACTGCTTGGGATATGGCTTCGACACTTTCCATCGTGTGAAATAGCTTCGTCTTGAGTTCCGGCGGCAAGGTCATCCCAGAGCCACCTGACATTTTCATCTCGTCGCCGTTACCTCCCGCCTTCGTTTCACCCCCATGATTGTGACCTCCTGCTGAACCGCCCCCTTCAGGCGTCATCATGGAAGGCTTGGCCGAGATCTGCAGCGCGCTATCCAGCTTGAAGTTGCCGTTTGTTACTACAAGCTCACCTTCTTTGAGTCCGGATTTAACCAGATAGTAATCGCCTGCGCGTGGGCCGAGGACGATTTCGCGGCCTTCGTAAGTCGGCTCTTCGGTGTTGGGAACCTGGACATACACAATTGCACGGGTTCCAGTTAATAACGCCGCAGAAACTGGGATTACCAAGGGTTTAGCTGTATCGCTCGGTTCAGCCGTCACATAGCCAAGTGTTTCCGCTCTCACTAAGGGCATTCCACAAATGTCACAGTTGCCCGGTTCATCTTTAACTATTTCTGGATGCATCGGACCGATCCACTTACCAGCCAACGAAGGATCGATTACACGACCACCCGCAGCGACCTTAGAGCGCACGATGGCACTCACAAACATTTCCGGTTTCAATCGCCCGTCTTCGTTCGGAACATTCACTCGCACCTTCACCGTCCGCGTCATTTCATTCAGCACGGGATCAATGAAAGCGATCCGACCCTTAAAAACTTCACCGGGGTAAGCTTCCGTCGTAAACTCGACTTCTTGTCCATAGCGTAGCCAAGCGAGATCGGACTCATAGGCGTCCATCTGCATCCATAATTGAGTTAGATCAGCCAAAGTATAGATTCGATCTCCTGTGTTAACGCGATCACCTTCCTGCCTCAGCTTAGCAATCACGATGCCACTCACCGGCGAATAAATCGTAATGTGATCGATCGGTTTCCCCCGCTGTTCGATCTCTTGAATCTGTTTCTCAGTGATGCCGAGAAGACGCAGTTTTTCACGTGCCGATTTAACGAGATCAATGGGAGCGCTAAAGCGATTTGAGTTTTGACTTTCAGATCGATATTTCAGTGCCTGAATTAGCTCTTCTTGTGCTGAGTAGAGTTCCTCGCTATATATCGAAACCATATGATCCCCTTTGTGGACCTCTACGCCTGTAAAATCAACGAAAAGGCGATCCAGTCGTCCCGATACCCATGCAGTGACGTAGGCTAAACGAGTTTCGTCGTATTCAATCTTGCCTACCATCCTCACGTTTGCCGTCACGTACTGACGTGCGACTGGGACCGTTTGCAAATTCATCAGCTTCTTTATTTCGGAACCAATCGAGATAGTACGAACCCCACCGGCAGATTTCTTGACGGGAACCAGGTCCATACCACAGATGGGGCACTTGCCGGGCTTATCGCTGCGTATTTGGGGATGCATCGAACAAGTCCACATGGTCGGGACCGAGGCCACTTCGGTGGTCAGCACATTACTTGTGCTGGTTTCACTTGGCGGTGTACTATCGAATATCCACGCAGCCGAAAACCCAATCACAAGAAGTAATACTCCCTGAATCACCCACAGTTTGAAGCGATGCTTGCCGTAGAAGGTATTCCACCAGCGCATTTGCGTTGTGTTATCCATAATTGACCTCTCTCATTGCAACAACTGACGACTGAAGGTAATTTACCACATCAATACTTTGGGGGTGGTTCGTTGACTACCACCATACTCGCGCGTGAGGTCACAAAATAAAAAGCGAAGAACCTCTTTACGACGTTTTCAACTCCAGCTGTAGAGATGCACAGATCAGTTTGAACCCTATCGTATTGTGTCATATCTTTCCATAAGTCAGCAACCGACTGTTCGTTCTATCTGAGCAATCGTACCGGCGAGGCTTGCCTTCGCGCGAGCAAGCTGAAGCCTGTGGGTTAACAATTCTTCATACACATCGACAACCCCAAAGAAATCGCCGCGCTCGGCACGATAATCTGCTGTAGCGAGTTCCAGATTCTGTTCTGTACGCGGAATCAGTGTCTGCTCATAAAGTGCTATTTGTTCGGCCAAGGCATCAGCCGCCGCAACGAGACGACGGAGCATACCCCGCAATTCATCCCACCCCGCCTCATATCGCGCAGCAGTGCTCTTAAACGTATGCTTCGCCTCCTCCCTGCCGGAATCGATTTTTTCTCGCCAGATTGGTAGCGTAATCGCCACATTAATTCCGAGACTGTCTCGGCCATTGGCGACGGGGCTTAAGGCATCATGGTCGTCGCTAATCTGTGCCCACATAAGACCAAATTCAAAGTCAGGATAGTTCTTGAGCCTCGCAAGCTTGCGACGGTCACGATCACGAGACTTTTCTGCAACAAGGCTCATAAGATTTGGATTACAGCGGTGGCTTGATTCAACTAGCTCATCCAGTGCTAGTGGAATACGCTGGGTGTTCGGCTCTTCCAACTTTGTAAATTGGAAATCTAAGGGATTTCTGACTAACGTGCCCAGATCAGCTTTCGCTTCCTCTTTACTCCGGCGGAGTGAGATAAGCTGATCTTCAAGTTTTTCAGTTTCCAGCTCGGCTCTTACGACGTCTTGCTGACTCCCACCTGCACGATAACGCGCTTCGGATACTTTAATAAGATTCCGTGCCAAAGCTTGATTTGCTTCGACAATACTTGTTGCCTCTTCATAAAGCCAAAGCTCGTAGTATGCAAGCTGCACAGCCTCTTTAATCTCCTGCACCGAATTGGCGAGCTCCGCCTCAGCCATTACTAATTCATGTGAGGCAATTGCCTCCTGAGTGTAAAGCTTGCCTGGCCACGGCACACCTTGCTTGAGCGATAACTGACTGCTAATGCGTCCACTTGCCGTCTGCGGCGATTGCTCACGAACGGGCCATAGACTATTGGCTAAAACGGGATCCGGTAATGCACGTGCCTGAGGAATTCGGTTGGCAGCAGCAGCCACGCGTTGTCGAGCAGCAATAATGCTAGGATGCGAGTCGATTGCGGCCGCAATTATTTCGTGAAGCACAAGCGGTGCGTCACTCTGGGTCGTATGAGCGAACACAACGTTAGCCGAACTTTTGGATTGTTCGAGAACGTGATCTGAGTCGCCTTCGGCTGACACTGTGGAGTTTGTTTCTTTGATCTGGATGACTTGTTTAGGAAGAAATGTTTCCGATAGGACAGTCCTCCCCTCACCCGACACAGCCGATAGAGTTCTTACATCGAATCTCTCCACCTCCGGGCCATTACTCTCAGGCAATCCAATTTCTCTCTGGGAGACGCAGCTTGCAGCACTGAGTAGAGCTAGGGTAAGAACAGTGACGACAAGTCGAACAAATAGTTTGTGCGTAACATGACTCACACCTGCGGTGGGGTACGCCAGGACACATGATCCCCAAGATAACGGAGTATTACCTGTGCTTTTGTGTGATCGAATCTGATGATCGGTCATGAACTCATCCTGACACAAAATTCACTACGCACCCAGTCAACTGAGTTTACGTAACAGCGGGGCTAGCGTTACAAAGGGGCCGCCAGTTCAAACACGAAACATGTTTTCCTCGCATGGCAAATGCCACATATCCATAACACAATATGCATTAGATTAGCCAGCCTCTCACAAAGTGGTATCCTTCTCCGAATTTGAACCGAATCGTATCTCATGTCAACTTCGCGAGAAAGTTCATTGTTCTTTGACTATACACTAGTCTCTTACGTTATTAGATGCTTCGGATGTGGCATTTCTTCATCCCAGTGGCCGAAAATTCTCGTCCTTGCTGCAGCCCTCGCTGTGATGTAGACATCCTTGCCGTTTAGGAGTGAACAGCTGCGAGATGGTTAATTAAACGTTTTTGACTCGGCGGACCACTACGTTCATTCTCAACGAAAATATGACGGTACAAAACTTTTCTTCTTGCGCTTAGATGCAAGCCTCGCATTCATAGATTACTCATCAACACGAGCAATAGGATGTTCTGTAATCAGAATGCTCTTTGTGGCATTTACAATAAAATTACTTTTGTCGCTCAGTGCTTAAACCTATGGCGTTCGTCACATCCACTTCATTCACAAGTCGTTGTACATATTTAATGTCTAAGAGCATTGTCTGGAGAATCTGCTTCAGGTGGAATGTTGCAACGCTTCCACGGAGCGTAAGCGTACCTTGGAAATAGTAGCAATAGACTTTGTTGAAATGGAAGGCATAGGGGCAATGACAAATGCGCTCTTTGATCGTCTTTTGAACTTCTCCAGTTACACTGAGGGTAACATCCGCATGGTCTCTCAGATCTGTAGCGCATTCGGATTGATTCATCGTTTCCTATCCACACAGGCTGTCGACAAGTCGTCTGTTTTGGGCATTCCAGCTCCTTGGTGCAGAGGTTTTCCACAAAACTGAGGAAAGGTTCGCTGAGAGGTGACTCTCCTTAAATCTGCAGTTTGCCTGTTCTATAGTGTTTGATGCTAGAACTTGCCCGTTTCTTCAGACGTGGTTTAGAAGAGGCTTCCGGGACCTAAGAAACATATCACCCTTTGACAGGAAATACTCCCTTAAAGTGAGCAATAAATTCCGTCACCTCGTCGAGATCCGTTGCCCCGATAATAGTGATGAATCGCTGACCCTCTTTCCAGGTAGCGGCAAGCCGGTTACCCATTTGAGTGACACTCGTAGGAATGTCATGACAAAGGCATTCAACCGTGGGTCTGTCACCAAACCAAACTGGTTGATCAATCGCGTGCTCGAAAATGGCAATTGATTGGCCCTCCTTGTTTTTGCATACAATTTGGGCGCAGGTGCAACAAGGCATGTCCAGCAAATATACTTGGTCCATTCTATATTCAGGTGGTAATTTGTTGGCTGCTACCGGTTCATAGCCGAGGACGTCTGTGACTTCCTGAAGTGTGCTTTGCCGGCCATTGTAGTTGGCCAAAAGAATCTGTTGTGCTTCCTCAGGCCGCTGCTCGAATTCCTCCAGGAAGTGAGAGAAATTCATGGCTAGATGATTATGTTCAGAATGCGAAGACCAATTGAGATACGCTAGAACTCCTATTCCAAAGGCGATTAGCAGTGAAGCAGCCAACACCAGTCGTTGTTGCGGAAGATAATCGGGCAGATGTCGTGCGATTCTTTTCCAAGACGTTGTTGGTGTATCGAGTTTCGACTGCAATTCTGCCCATAATTGCTCCGGCACCGGTGGATCAATTAGTCGTCTGGATAAGCCCGACAACCGCACGTAAGATGCCAGCTCTTCTGTACAGGTAGGGCACTTGGCCAGGTGAGCCGCAACTTGCGCAGCATCCTCTTGTGACAGCTCGCTGTCGTGATATGCGGAAAGTCGATCATAGACCTTAGAGCAATTCAAGTTATGGCTCCCAACCCAGTTGAGCAAGATGAAGTTTGAGTTCCTGACGAGCACGATTTAAGCGGGAGCCGACCGTTCCCTCAGGAATCTCTAGCGCATCCGCTATCTCTCGATACGACAACCCTTCCACTTCGCGGAGCAGAAAGGCAGATCTCAATTCTGGATCCAACTGCCCGAGCGCCCGCTCTAATAATTCTTTGTCATCCATATTCTCGCGGCTAGTTACAGAACGGTCCATCGGTTCCTGTTCCAGAGGCTCAAATTGCCGTCGCTTCCTCTTGCGAAGGTGCTGCAAGGCTTCGTTCACAGCCACTCGATACATCCAGGTGCCAATTTGGGATTTGCCAGAAAACTGGCTAATCTTACGAAACGCCTGAAGAAACACTTGCTGAGTGACATCTGCGGCATCCTGAATGCCTACCATACGGACCACCAAGCGATACACATTCTGATGCGTTACGTCGTAAAGGCGACGTTGCGCAATTGGATCACCTTGTTGGCAAGCATCCGCGACTGCTGTAGCTTCTTGCATATCAGCCCACGCGAGCATTCCTTCATCGCTTTTAGATGCGGAAAGAGGTTCAGTTCTTCGCGTGGTGGCAAATTTCATGAGGATTGTCTCCCGAAGTAAGGAAGTAAGGAAGACATAAGTTCTTACGTACCTGAAACCGTTCGTGGATCAATTGCTCCCGGATGAGCCCACTTCTCCTAGTTTACCCTCTGTGGAGGTAGGAAACAGGTGGCTTATGCTTTGGTTGGCTGATTGCCGAGAAAAACTGCTCCCTATCTGGTTTCTCCCGGCTTTTCGCCGCATTGAGAAGGCGGTTTTGGCAACTAGGTTTTTGTTTTTAGGCCGTGAAGAAATCGTATCGACTCCGCATCTAAGAGGGCATAAGCGGGTGAGTCCGTCAACCTGATGGAACTGACATACCGCCACCGAAACAATTGCTTGGATCGTGTAGTCCTTATAGTAAGGGCTTCAAAGGCCGAGCATATTTTGAGGAGAGTTAGTGCCATGTTACGTCAAAGAAGAATAGTAGTCAGCTTATTTACTTTGGTTGCCGTGCTGGCAGCCTCATCATCCGTATTTGCTCAGCGAGATCGGATTGAACAGCGCACACGCCCTACGGGTCAAATAGGGTCTTGGTCCAACCAGCGGGCATCGCGTAGCGTGCAACACGCTCGTAACTACTCGCGAGACATCTACCGCTATTCCCGAGACGCCAAATCCATGGAGCCAGCGGTAGCCAAATCCCAGTCCGAAGAATTGGGTAGAAACATTACCAAGGCACAGCAGGAATTGGTCACTGTCCAGAAGGAAGTCGGTAGCGACCCCGCTGCTGTCTCAGCATTGAAATCAATCAACGAGCACCTCGCAGCCGCAGTGAAGCATCATAAGATGCTTCACGAAGAATGCTGCAAGGACTCAGTGGATGGCTCAATCTGCATGAATTGCTGCAATACGATTATTCTGGAATTGGACAAAGCCCAGGCAGAGCACGATGCTCTAATGCGTTCGATGGAAATGAAAGAGAAACCCTCGAACTGATTCTTGCGACCGTACGCAGTCTGAAATGGTTACTAGTGACGTTGGACGCATCATCGACTCTCCATCTGGATGAGTCGATGTTGTCTAGTTGATTAGTTTTGCAGCGAGTCTGGTGCGACAAGTCTCTTTGGCCAAACGAATGCCCTAACTTCGTGGGTCCTCCTGGTATTGGTAGCAATTGACAAAATTCCCAGACAAATTCGATTTTGTGAGATGAAATTGTATTTGCCACGCATCTAATTTTACTACCTTTGTCTCCTTGATGTGCGAATGGTACTAGGTGAGTTTGCTCTCGCCTGCGTTCGCATCTCAATGACTTTGTCCCCCCCGTCCCAAAAAAAAGGATTTATGAAATGACAATTCTACGATCTCACTTAATGTTGACCCTGGCCA
The DNA here is from genome assembly GCF_008065115.1 of Bythopirellula goksoeyrii. Lineage (NCBI taxonomy): Bacteria > Pseudomonadati > Planctomycetota > Planctomycetia > Pirellulales > Lacipirellulaceae > Bythopirellula > Bythopirellula goksoeyrii. The sequence goes on from NZ_CP042913.1 coordinate 3,745,836, forward strand.
TAGCGTTGTTTGTCAACGGTTTGGGTTCAAGTTCCCTCTTGGCCGACGATTCACCTAGCCATGGAACGTCTACCAATCACGATCACGACGCAATGAAGATGGAAAAGAAAATTACGGATGCACTTGCTTCCCTTTCGCCTGAGGATCGCAAGCAAGCTGAGGCACAACGGTTTTGTCCAATCATGCAGTACAGTCGGCTTGGTTCAATGGGCGCCCCGCTGAAAGTTACGGTTGCAGGACAGCAAGTTTTCGTGTGCTGCGAGGGATGTGTCGAAGACGCCATTGCAGGAGGCCAAGAGACTCTCAAGACTGCTCAGAAACTGACGGACGTCTCGGCTAATTTGGCGAAACTACCTGCCAATGAGCGGGCAGCAGCCGAGGCTCAGAAATTCTGTGCCGTTGCCAACAAGAACCTCCTCGGAGCGATGGGTGAGCCAGTCAAGTTGAAAATCAATGGCAAGCCAGTCTACCTATGCTGTAAAGGATGCACTGGCAAAGCACAAGCGAATCCAGCCGCCACGCTTGCTAAAGTTGAAGTGCTTAAGAAGGCCGGTATGAAAGCAGGCCACGATCACAGTGACCACAATCATGAACGCGATCATAACAACTGATCTCCTATAAGCACGCCGACTTGCTAGGCCACACCATGTGGTCTCGATGTCAAACGGATAAGCGACCCCAGTCCGGAACGGTAAAAGATATTTTCTTCGATTCCGGACTGGTCGCTTTGAGAATCGAAAGTCACGGCCATATTCGTTAATCGAGGAACCATCTCCAGTTTGAGGGTTGCCGATCAACTGAAAGCATTTACTCGAAAACCCAGCCAAGCATCGGTGTAGGTTGAAAATCCGCGCGAGCACAAGTCGATGCTTAGCACTGTTTGGCTGGCAGAGGCACGAACAGAATAGAAGAAGTATCATGCCAGACCTTACCACTTTCGCCAAGCACGTGCAGGATGTATTGAGCGACGCCTTTCGAGAACCGCATTGGACGCCAGAGGAATTAGAAAGGTATATGGCCGAAGTCGAATTGCGGCGAGTAGCCTTCGAAAACCTGGCCGATCAGCTAAACCAGACCGTCGTAAGACCTCGGCTGGAGATCCTAGCCAAGCAGTTTCCGAACACCGCGTTGCTGGAAGAGCAACAGTCACACCAGTCGAGTTGCACTTTCGAGTATTGCGACCGATTTCCCGCTTTCGCAACTATCGAATTCTCCATTGAACACGACATGCGATTTGAAACTCTATTCGTGCATTTGCGATGCCGCATTGTACCGGTGTTTGTGAAGTTTGTTGAGCAGGACAACCTGCCGTTGCCATCGGATTCAGTGGAGGAGGAAGAAGTGGCTGACTGGGTGGAAGAACGTCTCTTGGAATTTCTCGATACCTACATGCAACTCGATGCTGAGAGTGATTCAGAAGAGGAGCTGACAACAGATCCTGTTTGTGGAATGAAGATACTCCACTCTGCTGCCGCTGGGACTGAGTCTTACTACGGACATCCCTATTACTTTTGTTCCAAGGGCTGTTTGACAAAGTTTCAAGACGACCCAGAGCAATACGCTCAAATTAAGACAATTTAGCGAAACCATGTATGAGACTTGCCGAGTCTTTCCAACTTCAAGAATTAACCGTCTGGAAACGATCTCACAGGTGACAAATGGAAAAACAACATAACTTCTGAGCAGCCTAACCGTTGTGGGTGATCGACCCTGATGTAGCAACACCTAGAAAAATAAATGAATGACAGGATATATATTCAGAAATTACTGACTACTATTGTGATGGCTACCATGGTCTTTATGTCAACTAACACGCAAGGTCAAGGTACAGAATCGCAGGAGGCAATTATCAATGCGTATTCTGAAAACGTGCAAGTACGCTATGCCCGCGCAATTTTACGCTTAACTGAAGTGGAGTTGCAAATTGCGCTCACTGGAAATGAAAAGATTGCGAATTTGTATTCTGCCCGGACTGTAGAGCGACTTCGCAACAGTGTGGCCTATGCACAAGAGATGCTTCGTTACGAGACAGATCGTGGAGCGAATGACTCACACAAGCTGCATTTGCAAGAAGTTATGGGAGCGTTGGCACTGGCAGAGTCCGACCTGGCGGCTGCGGTGGCGGCTAATGAACAGACCCCCGGCTCCGTCAATGATTTGGAGATTATGAGGCTGCGTGCGGCTACTGAGGTAGCTCGGTTAGCCTTGGAAAAGGCTCGCGATCCTGACGTGACGGAATCCCCCATGGACCATCTACAGTGGCAATTAGACCGAATGCGTTTTGAACTTACACGCCTGTATGTGTTGTTAGATAAGGTCTCGACTCGAAACTAATTCGCTTCAATGGAAGCGTCACGGCTACCAACGTCCAAAACCAAAGGCATCAGTGGACGAGTGGCCAATCGGTTCATAAATATTGAGAGGACAAAGCAATGGAAACGTTTGCGAAAAACATCGGCATTTCCCGCACAATAGTTTACTTGGTCCTGAGCTTGCCCATAGTCGGCAATATGGAGACAACGAGCAATGCCAAGCAATCGGAAGAAGATCATCCATCTCACCAATCCCATTCTGCAAATGAGTCGTCATCGCCAGAGGATGATGCATCTCTTTTGGAGCAGTTTCAAAAACTACAAGGCAAGATTGCCGCCCTCGAAGCAGCCCTAAAGCAAAACCACCAGGCGACGTCACCTCCCGCCCAAGGTGGAATGTCGATGGGCAATATGCAAAACAATTCCGAGCCGAACATGGCGATGATGCAAAAGGGACAAATGGCAACGATGTCAGACAGACAGTCGATGCAATCAGGCCAAGGGATGGGCATGGGAAACATGGGCAAGGGAATGTCAGGAATGGACGCGGGAGGCATGGGTATGATGTCGGGCATGGGTTCGATGCAGTCCGGCCAAGGCATGGGTGGCATGGGTATGGGCGGCATGGGCATGATGGGAGGCGAAGGGATGGCAATGATGGGTCGCATGCCTGGGATGGGGCAGATGCAAATGCCTTCGGCTCTTCCCGGTTTTCCTGGTGCTTCGCACATCTACCATGTCGGGTCATCAAACTTTTTTCTCGACCACATGCAGCACATCGAACCGTCGCAAGACCAGCAAACTAAACTGAATCAAATCAAGCAACAGACCTTAATGAGTCAAGCCACCTACGACCGTTCGATTGCTGAGGCAGAGCAAGATTTGTGGGGGCTTACCAGCGCGGAATTTCCCAGTGCGGCGGAGATTGAGGCAAAAATCCGCGAGATTGAGAAACTGCAGAGTGACAAGCGGATCGCCTTCATCCGCGCCGTCGGAGAAGCGGCCCAAGTGCTATCAGACGAGCAACGACAAGCTTTGGTTGGGGTATTGCCGTTAGAACATACGACGACGGGCAACACTAACCAGCACTAAAGCAGAAACGGGTACGACTATTAAGGCGAAGAGCATCGAAGTCGTAATCGCGTTCTCCCACGCAGACTCCGGAAGAACGCGTATCGCGAAATGACTTGTTAATCACTTTCATTGGTACACGTAAGGAGCAAATCTGATGTCGAAAGTAAAAGCAAAACTAACTCAGTTCAGTTGCCATGCACCTGATGCCAGCGCGGTGTTTCTGGCTGGCACATTCAATGACTGGCAAACCGATGCGACTCCATTGGCAAACGTCGACCAAGGCAATTGGAAAGTGCAAATGGAGTTGGCACCTGGTCACTACGAATACAAGTTCTTTGTGGACGGCCAGTGGTGCTGCGAGCCGGGTTGTCAGCCCTTAGAGGCATGTCCGAAATGCGTATCGAATTCCTTCGGCACGATGAACCGATTCATGGACATCGAATAATTCTTCTTTTACACAACAGACCCTCAAAGAAGACACAAAGTACTCACGAATTTCAGTCAGACACGTATTCAACTCTTAACCAAGAGAAAAGGAGCTTCCGATGAAAAAGCCACTTACCAGCGTAGCCAGTCTCGGTTCGGTTCTTGCGATCTTATTGGCAGTGTCCTGGTCCGTTACGGTCCAAGGGGCGGATGAAGATCACGGTGCGAACTCAGGCCAGCATGTCATGCACATGAACCACATCTCGACTCAAGCGGAGGCCGAAGCCCTGAAGCCGGGCGATGCAATCGCTATGGCATGCAGCATGTGCAAACATGTAATGGTCCAGCATGTGACAAACGACAATTCACACGTCACACTGATGACCAAAGGCCAAAAGCACAAATGCGTTTGTGGCGGGACTGTCACTGTCATGGGCACTAGCAAAGGCCAAGGAAAGTATGAAGAAGTGAAACACGTCTGCTCGAAGTGTGGCGACGATGTGATGTTTGTCTGCGCGACACACTCTGATAACGACAAAAGTAATCATCAGCACTAGTTTTACAAGAGAGACCGCCTTGTCGTAAGACCTTAGATTGCAACACCCTGCGTTACTGTATAAGCTAGTGTTGCTTTTGCCAGCCAAGGTGTGTGCGGAACTATGCGAAAAGGTCTTTCACAATTGAGAGTAAAGTCATGCGCATTGGCATTTTTGCCGACAGTCACGATCACTTGGACAATATCCGGCGGGCCGTCGATGTTTTCAATGAGAATGGCTGCGAACTGGTTGTGTTTGCGGGGGATCTTGTCTCGACGATTGCGATACCTCCTCTTCGGGCTTTGCGTTGCCCACTTGTCGGCTGTTTTGGAGACAATGAAGGAAACCGCATAGGCATTCGGGGTGGCATGCGCATCATCGGTCCTCTGGCGGAACCTCCTTTTGGTTTTCGTGCCCCAGACGGAACCCGAATTGTTGTGACACACCAACGAGAACTACTTCGCGGTCAGATAGAAGGTTGCGAAGTTGCTATTTTCGGCCACACGCATCGTGCCTCGATTCAAAAAGATTGCGCCGGAAGACTGATTGTCAATCCAGGTGAAACGAGCGGTTGGATCTTCGGACAACCATCGGTCACCATCTTGGAAACACAACCACTTCAAGCCAAACTGGTTTTGCTGCAAAACGACACCAAGACACATGGAGAAGATGTGCTACTCCTTTCGGATAGGTGACGCTATAGAGTGAGTTCAGCAAGTGATGGTGTGATACTCCTTATCATGCCAAACTAAAGGACGAGCAATTCAAAGAAAAAGCGGTTGTGGACAGCGTCGTCCAAGACGTTGCCCACAACCATCTAGACAATGCCTTACGCAGCGGCCATTCTTCGCATATCATTACTCTCGCTGTTAGGCTCGCACCATTCGCTCATTAGCTCGACGATTGTTTCCGACAGGCTGAATAAGTCGCCTTGGTAGTCTAGCAACTCATCGACATTCAAGAAGTTGACCAAGCCAAGATCGTATCCAGAGGATTCTGTCTGGTAGAGCCAAATGCGAGTGCCTCGATCGACGAACCGGAGTTTGGCAGCGAGTAGCCAGCCGGTTTGGTCGGGGAGATCGACATTAGCAACTACCAAGACCGGCGTATCCTTCCCGCATAGCTTAAGAGCTTCGGTTGCCGACTTGGCTCGGACAACGCGTACCCCATGCTCGGCCATATCGGTCGCGAGCCGTGCGAATACTTCGTCCCGAGGCTCAACCAGAACCGCCGTAGGCAGCAGCTCTGCTTCGGTTTCCTCTGCTTCGAGTGTGGAGAGGTAAAAATCTTCAGCCAATCCAAAATTGTCCGGCACAGAAACCGACGTAGATGGCTCCTGGCAGCAACGATTTCCTAATAGCGTCGATGTACCACTCGTGGCGCACAACAACTGTTCTACCCGCCCCAGCAAGTCCGTGCCATCTCGATTAGCGGTAGACAACAATCCGTCATCGGTTTCATATACGAAGAACTCTCCACGGCAGTGACCGCATGCGATCTCGTGATTGATTAACTGCGATTGCAATTCCAGGGGACGACCACAAATCGGACAATCGACAACATGATGGGTATTCTGCAGAATCATGACTCTCTCCTTCTAAACGTACCGCTCGCGCGGAATCGGTTAAATAACTGAAAACTCTCAAAGAAAAAACAGGGGACGCGGAATCCAACAAGAATTCCTAACGTCCGGCGACAACGATCATTCTGCAACTACATTGAGCAGCAGACCCGCGTCGGATGAGAGAGCCTCAAATTTGATAACGACATAGAAGGACGCAGCGCTGAGATCCGCTGGTCAAAATATCGATAGCCGAATGTGGATACCATTTGCGAGAAGAGTGACCAACTGAGTTAAACGAGATTGGTGAGACCTCGGCAAACGTCCACGCATCGGTCACCGAGGTAGTGTCCGTCGTAGGGGCGACAGCGGTTGGGATCTTCAAGCCGCAAAGTCCTGCAGGACACCGGCACGGCTTGGACCCGGAATGACCAGCGCAGCAAGATTGGCAATCAGTACTGCAGCAAGCCCCCTGAACCTGTGAATAGCAACTAATTTGTGATCCGACTGAGACATGCCTTCCAGCAACACTACTGCCGTGACAGCAACAGGTTGCCGCCAGCGTTTGCTCCACCGGCAGCAATAAGACTGCCAGTAGAGTCAAGGACTTCGAGATATTAAGTGTCAGTTGGTTCATCGTTGCATTGTTGATTAGGCCGTGCGGCAATTGACCGCAGGATTTGTCCATTCCTAATCATCGACCAGTTTGAACGGACTTATTAACGGAATATTTGCTTTTCTGCTCAGCACCTTTTCGTAACGTATCGCTAAATCCGAGCGAGGGTCAAGGCCGGTTGATGACCAATTCTTGACTTAGAGCCCGTGTAGCAACGCCTCAATAAAAAGAAGTTGTTTTGGGCACTTTTCCGCATAGAAAGAAGCCATCTCGTGAAGAAATCGGTCAGGCCATGCATCTAAATCTAGGCAGCTACTATTTATACCGCTACACCGCACGCTAGCGGAACGTTCAATGATACATCACAGCTCAAACAAAATTATACGGATGATCTTAGTACGCGAGATAAGCCTGCTAAGTTTACTAAAATTGACGTGCAGCCACTTATGATATTTAAGACAGCTATCATTGTGTTGCTTGCCGCTAGCTTGGCGTCTTCTAGCAACGCTCAAATCTCCCCCGAAGAACACGCAAGTCATCACCCTGGTCAATCCCAAGGAGGTGAGCCGCCTGATGCTCAGAGCAGTGGAACACCAAATCCTGGTCCCGCAGGTGGAATGGGCGGCCCAGGTGGGATGATGGGTGGTGGCATGGGCGGAATGATGGAGGGCATGATGGAGAAGATGGGTGCGCCCAAGCCCAAGCAGATCTATCCCCAGCTAATGGCGTTGCCCGATTTGCCGATGGAACAGCGGGCTGCCATCGAGCAGGAAGCACACCTGCGAATGATCGAAGGCACAAAACTTCTAGCTCAGGGACTTGACGAGCTGACTCGTGCAGCGCCGACGAACCACTTCGATGCGATGCAATCGGCCACCGCCAAAATGCGCGAGGGCCTGGCACAGTTTGAAAGTGGTCTGGCTGCCCATCGAGCGATAGCCGAAGGGAAAGCACCGCAAAACGTGGCTCTGCAATGGTTTAAGCGTGAAATGAACCTGCTTCCACCACCGGGTACGCAACACACTGGCTTTCGGCTGTGGGGTATGACACTTTTTCACACCCTGCTGATGGTGGTGTTAGTTCTCTTCGCCGTTGCCATGATTGCCATGTATTTTTTCAAAATGCGCCGTGCATCGGCGTTACTGGAGAAGCTGGCCATGGCTGAAACAGCCAATGGACCTGCAACGGAGATGGCTTTGCCAGCTAACAGCCCGCCGTCAAATGCATCGACGGCCTCCAGCTCTTCAACAAATGCGAAAGATGCTGCTAAATCGTCTGCGGCGATGGCCGCCGATTGTTGCGATAATTCGGAAGAGACTTGTCCCAGCAACGAGAAAGCAACAGATCGATCAGATATTTCGGAAGGCCTGCTGCCAATCCGCAAGAAGAAACTTTGTCGGTTACGGGTTGCCCGCATCGACCAGGAAACGCCCGACGTAAAAACTTTTCGGCTTGTCGCTTGTCATGGTGGCGGCATCCCTTTCAGCTATCTTCCCGGTCAGTTTCTCACCTTGAAACTACCTGTCGGCGAGAAACCGATCCGAAGGAGCTACACCATCTCTTCGTCACCAACACAAGGATACTATTGTGAAATTACGGTCAAGCGAGAGGAGTATGGCACTGGCTCGCGTTTTCTTCATGATCAGGTCAAGGTGGGTGACACTCTCGAAGTGCAAGCGCCAAGTGGAAAATTCGTATTCACGGGTAAAGAATCGGAAGACATTGTCTTGATCGGCGGTGGCGTGGGTATCACACCGATGATGAGCGTGACCCGCGCCCTAACAGACATGGCATGGAACGGCGACATCTACTTTATCGTGGCCTGCCATGATCCTGAGCATTTCATCTTTGAATCTAAGCTAAGAAGGCTTCAGGAACGGCACGATAATCTACATATCTTTGTCGCAATGAGTCGCATCAAAGAAGACATCAATGGCTATCGCAAAGCTCGTCTCTCGCGAGAACTGCTAACCGAATGGGTCCCTTCCATCGCGGCCAAACGGATCCACATCTGTGGACCTCCAGCAATGATGGATGCGGTCAAGGAAATGCTAATGGAACTCGATGTGCCGCCAGAGAACATCCATAGCGAGAACTTTGGTGGCGAGCAAAAGCCACGTGTGCGAGCTGAGCAACGGGCGAAAATTGCCGAGACGGACATCGCGGAGACCGGCGGTACGGTTACTTTCAGTAAGTCAGCCAAGTCGACGGAGTTCCAGCCGGATGAGACCATCTTGGAGGCATCCGAACGAGTCGGCGTTGACATCGACTATTCATGCCGAATCGGAACATGCGGGGTTTGTATTGTCAAACTTCTGTCAGGAAAAGTATCGATGGAAGTCGAGGACGGACTAGAGCCAGAAGAAAAGAAATTGGGAATGATTCTTTCGTGTCAAGCGAAGTCCACAGGCAGCGTGGCCGTGGAGGCGTGACATGCGGGAGGGTGAACGGCTGATATTGAACTGCTAAGAACGTAGAACATGAATCAGTATTGGAACGGCTAGAATGCACGGATTGATCGTTTCCTTAACCTAGATCGAGGTGAAATGAATGAATCACACAATGCGAATGTTGCTGGGCTGCATAATCCCGCTATTGCTTCTTTTCTTGTTGCCACTATTCGGTCTAGGTGAGGGAGTATCTTTGTATGTTGCCATCGTACTAATGTTTGCCTGTCATTTGTTCATGGTCGGTGGTGACCATCGGCGAAACGTCCACAAGAACAACCACAAGTCAAATCAAGGAGATCATCATGCAAACCATTAGCATCAAGCAACTTGGTTTTGCTCTCGGAGCTACTGCCGCACTCCTGTATTTCGGCTGTGTCTTTGTCATGCTGACTGTCCCCCATGACATGACCATTCGCTTTTTCAACAGTCTCTTGCACGGCTGGGATGTTACCTCCATTATGCGTTGGGACATGCCGTGGTGGGAGGCAATCACCGGCGTGCTGGAAACCTTTATCTTGGCCTGGCTGGTTGGAGCCGTTGTGGCTCTCTTTTACAACTTGGGAAACAATTCACGACACTGTGAGACATCTGCTCGCACATCAGAGGTAAACCAATGAGTCAACAGCAGCAAGGGTCTCCCCCACATTGTTGATTTCACTTGTATCAACAGCTTCTATGTGAGTAATGTTTATGAAGGAACGCGAGCGAATCTTGGTCACTGCCTTGGTGGTATTGATGCTCATCACCTGGCTCGGATTTCCGTTTCATGAGTCACCGCGATTCGCAGGAAGCTTGTGGGGCGGTGTGTTCGGTGTGACAGGCGCGCTGCTCATGCTTGCTCCGCTTGCTTACATGATCGTCAAACGCGTCAAGCCGCTCAAGCAATACACCACGAAGTTTGTCTCGAAGCGAACATTACTGGCGTGGCATATTTACGCAGGAGTACTTGGGCCGATCCTGGTTGTAATCCATAGTGGACACAAATACGAAAGCCCGTTAGGGATCGCCTTGACGGCCATGACACTGCTAGTCGTGTTAAGCGGGTTTGTGGGACGCTATTTGATGCAGCAATTCTCTCAAGAGATCCGCGAGAAAAAAACGCTGCTCGATGGGTTAAAAGCCATCTACGACCAGATCAGAACAAAGTTAGTCACCCAGCACCAACCGGCTCTGGCCATTCAACCGTTTACCGGTTTCTTTTCACGTCTCACAGCGAGTTTTTTTCTGAGCGAGAATAGCGCGGACTTCTCCAGCTCTGCTGAGACTCCATCGCCCCGCGAGATGGTGCGGCTGGCAGAATCGATTGCCGATGTCGAATACGCAATCGACACCCATGGAAAATTCAAAACTTGGTTCGGAAAATGGCTCAAGTTTCACATTGTCATATCGTTCATACTATACGGCCTACTGATACTACATGTCTGGACAGCGATTCACTTCGGGCTGAGGTGGGTTAGATGAGCCTCAAATGGACACTCATCGGTATACCTGTCAGTGCTGGCGTAATCCTAGCCTTCTGGTTAGCCACACCGGGAGAATCCACTTTCAAGCAACCGGCTGCCTGGCAACGAATGGCCGAGCCGGGTGCGCTATCGGCTGCTCACGCACATCTAGAAAGCAATTGTGCAGCATGTCACACATCCGTCAAAGGAGTTGAGACTGCCAATTGCATCATTTGTCATGCCAACAATGAATCGATACTACAACGACAGCCGACCTCTTTTCATGCCAATATCAACAGTTGCGTGGAGTGTCATCTGGAGCATCAGGGCAGAGCGAGCCGTCCTACAAAGATGGATCACTCCGTATTGGCAGAGATCGGTTTGCGTCAACTGAAGGACGACGCTGATAGTCAGATCGAGTTGCTGCGCCTCCAATTTATCATTGGCATATACCACGGTTCATCCCCTCATGCCCTCATCACGTCCGAGGAAGCGGTACTGGACTGCGCGACTTGCCACTCTAATGACGACCGCCATTTCCAACTGTTTGGACAAGACTGCGCCCAGTGTCACGCCACGGATCGCTGGACCATCCCCGAATTCAGGCATCCATCTCCTAACTCACTGGACTGCGCCCAATGCCATCAAGCACCTCCCAGCCATTACATGATGCACTTCAAGATGATCTCGGCTCGTGTAGCTGGCAAGCCGCATGCTCGCGTCGATCAATGTTTTCAATGCCACCAAACCACGTCGTGGAACGACATTCTGGGGGCAGGCTGGTATAAGCACCACTGATACTTAAGCAATCATCTCGGAAAACAGTCCATTTGTATCCTGTTCACAGTAGCAAAAGGTTTTTGACTGATGTTGAAGAGCAATGCTTTCGCAAGCCAAACTGACTCTTACAAGTCTTCGCAATCAAAGGTGTTTAGTAGGTCGATTCGCACTCAATTACTTTTCGCCGTCAACCTACCTCTCGTGGTGCTGGTCACGGTTTTTCTCGTGTACGATTACAACCGCATGATGGGCGAACGAGTTATAGATATGCACCTAGCACTGGAGGAAGAAGCTAAAACTTTGCTTCCGGCCATTACCCGACTAAGTAAAGGCGGCACGCATGACGTACAACAATACATCGACAGCGTATGCGAACAAATGCAAACCGAGAAGTCACCCGGGCATCATATTGCTGTTCAGACTCCATCTGAAACTCTTCAGGCGACTTCGCACGGACGCGAATCGCCGGAAATGCTGGCCGCCCTTCATCGTGCGGGCGATTCATCCACCGGTAGAGCATCGATCAGCAATCAGGAGTTCGTTGTGGGCACCGCCAAGTCGAACAAATTCATTGTTTACGTTGCTGAGAGGCTCTCAAATGTCAAGCACCGGGTCCGCCAAGCAGCAATAAGACGGCTGAGTGGGATACTCATTGCTTTTGTCAGTGTGGCCCTGCTTGTCAACATACTACTATTGCGGGCCGTAACACATCCTGTCCAGAAACTTGTAGCAACAGTTCAGCAGATTGGTAGAGGCTTGTTCGATGTGAAGTTTGATTCTTTCAATAATGCCGAAATGGACTACCTTGCAACTGAGATAAACACTATGAGTCAATCGCTAGCCTCAGCCGACCGAAACCGTAAAATGCAAATGGCAAAAGCGAGAGAGATTCAACAAAACCTTTTGCCGAAGAACATTTCCAGTGTAAGCTTGCGCATCGCACAGCTGTTTGAGCCTGCCGAGGATATCGGAGGTGACTTTTACGATATTCTCTCGCTGCACGATGGGTCATGGCTAATCTGCGTGGCTGATGTTACAGGACACGGAATTCCAGCCGCAATGAGTGCGGCAATGCTCAAGACCGTCTTGTTGCAAGCTGTGGAAACACAGGTATCACCCGCCACATTGCTCGACGTCGTTAATCGACGATTTGTAGCAGTCAGTCTTATGGAAGACTTTGTCTCGATGACTCTTATTCGAGTTGAGCCGAGTGTGGGGCAATTTCAATATGCAAGTGCTGGACACGAACCTGCGTGGCTGGCATCATCCGAAGGAGTTCTGCAAGAATTGACATCGACGGGACTACTAGTTGGAATCGATGAATATGCCACCTGGGAAGAAGTAGATTTCTTAGCATCAACAGGTACTCGTTTGTTACTCGTTACCGATGGATTGAGCGAGACGTTTAATTCACAAGGAGAAATGTTCGGTCGTGCAAGAATTGCTCAATTGTTCAATGAAAGTCGAAAACTCACAATCGAACAGACGATTCAACGGATCGACGAAGCAGTGAGGGATTTCCGTGGCATAGCATCTCAACAAGATGATGTGACGGTCGTACTGGTCGAGATGTCATGAGAGTCGGACAATAGCATCAAATGGAGGATCAAACAAGCATGGGAACTTCTGACTCTTCAAATCCTCAGATGCATGATGGCTGCGGCAGTCACCATGAGAAGAACAGCCTCTCTTACTTAGGTGGCGATTAGCTTTTCCTTCGATAATCGATGGAAATGGCACGATATCCCAACTTGTGTCTAAGTAGGACTGCACCACGGGTGACAAATACCCTGACTCAACAAGGATAGGTTGCTGCTTATTGCTGCTCGTTTCCAAATACTTGGCCACCGCTTCGAGATCTTCATTTCGATACTTGTCCAAATAATTCCGCTGAAGGATTGAAGTCGAAAAACACAATCCTACCAGGAAGAAAGTTGCCAATTGGAGCCTTCAATTATCGATAGCCCGTATCGCGATTGCTACTAAAACATAAAGGGGTACAGCCGACCAAGCAATGTGTCTGACATTAAATCCAAAACTGGCCACCGAACTCAAGCCTCCCACGAGTAGGACGGGCAAAACCGATAAGATACTTAACCTGAAACTGGCGGGAATCGACTTTCAGAGAATACAATTTGGTGAAAAGAACCCTCTGAAGTCCTCAATTCGAAAAGTTCATCTCCTGTCAACGATTGACTATCGACAAGTGACAGACGGATCAATCCGCCGACAAATACAATCAACATCAACCAACGTAATTCCCTATCAATACTCCTCATATTCGTTCGTTGGTCTTACGTTCAAAACGGGAGATGCATAAAAATAAAGCCATACGAGTAGGCTTCACTTCGCATGCTGAATGCTTCTATTGTAGCTGGGATGATTCGCGACTTGCTACAATAAACTCCACTTTAGTCACCTTTGCACGAAAAGTGTTAAGTTTTGACGAAAACTAACCCATATCGGTTCCAAAGCTGCAAAGCCTTTAGGACACGATTTTGTCGATGATTCGTGGGATGGGACAGCACGAGTCGCCAATACAGAATGTGCCAAATGGGTACGAAACGAATGGCTTCTTTTTCATTGAATAGTCGGCGAGAGTCTCACCATTGGCTTCAATCTGTTGTTGTATCGTCGTTTGATTGAATCACTTCTTGAGAAACAATGTGTGCCGTATTCACGAGGTACTTCGATGCAGCACACGAGTGACATTTACAGCCATCGTAGTGGCGGTAGGGCAGCGGACAAGGCGCACAATACCTACATGGCACGTGGCAGCCAGGGTAATAATGATATGCGGGTGCGCAGCCTAAGTTCATTAAAATGGCTAGTAATACCAAGGCTGCAAGTAAATTGACGAATTTCACTGTCCGGCCCCCCGGGAGTTGTTTCTTAATACAGGAGTTAGTTATTTGACTTGTCGTGTTTGTTATGGCGGTGGCAGGCGGATTGTTTCCAAGGAGGGATCAATTTCCTCTGGAACTTGCTTTTGCTCTAGGTTGGGTGCTGGTAGATCGGGAACGGCAATATTCTCCATGGTCGCAGGAAGTTGACCACCAATAACCCGTTCCAGTTCGGCGAGCGTCTGGCGTAACGATGCTTCGAGTCGAAAATAGCTAAGTTCAAATCGTAACAACTCTCGGAAGTTGTCAATCAATTGCAGAAAATCCACTTGACCTACGGAGTACGCACTACTGGAAACCTCATACGTTTGTCTTGATTTGGGCAATATGTCTTCTCGCAATAGCATTAGCATGTCTTGTTGGCTCTGTGCTTGGGCAAACAGGTCGGCCACTTGTTCTAGTGTCCCATCTTTTAGTGCGTCGTATTCACGTGCTGTCGCAACAGCTTGGGCTTCAATCGATTTCACAGAGGAATCAATTCGCTTACGGTAAAGAGGAACATTGATTCCCGCTGTGATCAGCACTGCATCATCTCCGTTCCTGATGGGACTGATTCCAGAATTGGATACATCAATCCAGGTCGCTCCCAAAGTAAGGTCCGGAACGTAATCGAGTCGGGCCAATTGCGCTTTTTGGCGATCACGCGAAAGTGCGGCCAATTGGGCATGTAGTTCTGGTCGAGCGGTGACAGCCCGTTCTTCGAGGCGAGCCAAATCGTCTGGTGCCTGTTCGGGCGAAAGTTTGTCAACAGCACGTAGTTTCGTTTGTGGCGAGACATGCAGTACACGGGCAAGTCTCGCTTGGGCACTGGCGAGCTGTTGCCGAAATCGGATCAATTCATTGTCCGTATTAGAAAGCTCCACTTCAGCACGAAGTACATCCTGTTGGCTGGTGAGCGTAGCCTTGTAGCGAGCGTTCGCAGCATCACGGATTCTTGCCAATTCTTGCTGCTCGATTTTGGTTACGTCGATAGCTTGCTGGATAAAATACAGTTCATAGTACGCATTGCGCACCTTCTGGATTGTTGCCAATTCGACGGCTGCCAGTTGGGCACGAGCCACGTTCGTGTGAGATTCGGCAGCGCTGGAAGCAGTCTGCAACTTCTTATAGAAAGGCAACTTCTGGCTGAGGGAGAGCGAGAGTTCCTGGTTTCCGGCCGCAGTTTGCACAGGCGCAGGGAACGAAGTGACCCCCAGCATAGGGTCTGGCAGGCTCGCTGCCACGGGGACCTGATGGGCCGCCGCGTCGATCCGCTTTCGAGCCGCTTGCACTTCTGGATTCTGGTCGAGGGCAATTTGTATAAGCCAATCGACTTCTTGTGGTCCTTCCAAGTCGGGCGCGATAGGAGCGACCGCCATAGCTGCAGGTACAGGGGAATAGTTCGCCTGCTGAACAGATTGAATGACCTGTGCATACTCACGATCACGCATCTGACGCGTAGAGCGACACCCGCACGTGGCGAGACACGCGACAACAAATAGCAGTATTGTTCGACGATCGGCCATCCTTGGCCCCCCTCTTTGGGCACGGTGTGAGCCTTGCCAACTTACATTGATACGAGATTAACATCGGCATTTACGAGATTTGCCGTCACACTTAGTACAAGCCTGACAACTCATACGATGCAGTTTGGAGTCCGCCTGTACGGATTAGGCAAAATATTCACAAGTAGGTAGTAAAGTCCGGACGCCCTTGATTCCTCATCGAATCTTGGACGCCCGGCGCAAAGGATTTCATCTCCACAGATTTCTTCTAACGGCGATTCTGTGTCTGCAGATAGGCGGTATAGTACGCGTCTACTTGTGCAACAGCAGCCTCCGGATTCGCATTGATTTTCTTAATGCACGGAGGACAGCAAACGTAAATAATTTCTCCCTGGGCCACCGTCCACTTGGCACCCGTGGCGGGCAAGTTTTTCTTCATAATTGGACATTTCCCTTGGGCTTTGGCAATGTTGGCATGAATCGCAGCCCAGTGTTGCGGGTCGATCTTGCCTTTCGCACAGCCCGCACAACAAAGAAAGACTTCCTCCTGTGCCTCCCCGATGGCAACCTTGACGGGACTCCCCATTGAACCCAGCTTCTCTCCCGATACAGGGCAGATCTCCTGAACGGCGATTCGCAATTGGTCATGCTGAGAAAACTCCGTAGAAGGCTGAGCACTTTCTTGCCCCCAGGTAGTGTGGTTTATACCGGCCGCAACAACAAACACAGTCATCAAAGTAAGTTTCTTCATTTCATTTCTCCTTCTACACAACTAAATCCCTTAAAGAAACACAGCACCTTAGCGGCGTCTTCCATCAGGACAAAAAAACATCTTTCAAAACCCTTATGCGGCTGACGAAGCCGTCAGTGGAATTTCTCCCTCTTCCTCTTCGTTCCAATATTCGTCCCCCATACCAGCGCGCATCTTGAACTCCACGTAAGCACAGTACAGAGTTGGTACAATGAAGGTGGTAAATGGTTCGACGAGCATGCCTCCGAAGACCGGCAAAGCCATTGCCCTCGCCACGTCCGCCCCTCGTCCAGTCGACAGCAACACCGGCACTAAGGCCATGATCGTGGTAATCGTGGTCATCATACACGGTCGAATCCGCTTAAGTCCGGCTTCGTAGATGGCAAGTCGAATGTCGTCTACATTGCGAATGGTGCGACGTTTGAGTGTATCACGCATGTAGGTTGCCATCACAATTCCGTCGTCGGCTGCCAAACCAAACAACGCGATAAAGCCAACCCACATGGCTGTATTCATCTCGACACCCATAATGGCCGCCGCGATCATGCCTCCGGCAGCAGCAAAGGGAATACCTGAGAAAACGATCAAAGAGATGGGAAAGTTTCGGAAATGAAGGTAGTGTAATAACAAATTGATGAGAATCACTGTGGGCACAATCCACATTAATCGTTGGTTAGCCTCGATCTGATTTTGGAATGAGCCAACCGCTTGCATTTCAAAGTTGCCTTTTGGAAATGTCAGTCCGCCACTTTCACGAGCATCTCTCAAGGATTCCATGACACCCTCTACAGTCTCCAAATCACCCTTGGCACCCGAAGGGGAAAACATCACATGTGCAACTAGTCGTGAATCCTCACTGTTAATCATTCCAGGTCCCCAAGTAGTCGTCACAGTCGCTAGTCGCTCTAGGGGCACAACATCACCGGTATGAGTGACGACTGGAGCCTTACGCAATTCATCGAGCTGCTCTCGCAGGTTGCGTTCATAACGAACTTGAATTGGGTAGCGTTCCCGACCTTGCACCGTCTTGGTGACATCCACCCCCCCGAGACCTGCTGAGACAATCTGATTAACCATCATGGTTGACATGCCGTAACGAGCCGCCTCTTCGCGGTCGATCTCGAATTCGTAATAGGGTTTCCCCATGACGACATCAGGGTTGACGGTGCCAGCGTTAACCAAATAGTTCTCCTTGAGTTGGTTAGCAACTGCTAAGGCTGCTTCACCCAAACCTTTGAGGTTATCCCCATAGATCCGCACTGCCATGGACGCCTTAATACCACTTTGCAGCATCACCACACGTCCTTCGATAGGCTGGAGTGGTGAAGCGGGAGTCACACCGGGCAGTGTTGCCACGGCATTGATTTCATCCCAAATCTTTCGCTCAGTCATCCCTTCCCGCCACTGGTCCCGAGGCTTGAGCATCACATAGGTTTCAACCATCGCCGCCGGGGCCGGGTCGAGTGCCGAATCAACACGGCCAATCTTGCCCATCACATTCTCTACTTCAGGAATTGCTTTAATGAGCACATCCTGAGTTTGCAGAACTTCCATCGCCTGAGAAAAACTTGCCGCAGGATAGAGGCTTGGCATGTAGAACCAGCTTCCTTCGTCCAGCGCGATCCAATCGTCCGATTTTAGTCCTGTAAACGTGTGTTTGGCAGTGACGTAGCCAGGGACTTCGTTGAGGTCTGCCCCCAGCATGGCACACACCTTCTCGAAAGGACGCAGTACGGTTGGCAGCCCAATCCAGGCTCCCAGCCCAAGTATGAAGATCAGTATGGGAAACGACATCATCAAGGCTTTGCGACGCAATGCCAAACGCAATCTGCCTGCGTAAAGCCATAAGACAAAGCGGCTGACCGGGTTCTCCTCCATGTGTCGGATTTTCTCACTGCTCATCCACCATCCTGCTAAGGCTCCGAATAGAGCAGCTATGGCCGTTGCCCACGCTAGACTCAAAGTCGTCCATGCGGAGAGATGGTCACCCCAGACGAAATGGCAGAGACCGCCACTCAGGGCTGCGCCTCCCAATGCCGCCCCTAGACTTGACCACCGAGAGGACTTTGAGGTTTTCAAAAAAATGCGGCAGAGCATTGGTACGACTACCACCGCCACGATCAAGCTTGAAATGAGTGCAAATGATTTCGTCCAGGCCAAGGGTGAAAACAAGCGGTGGTCACGACCAGTAAGAAAAAACACCGGAAGAAAACTCACGATGGTCGTGCTCACTGCGGTAATCACGGCGGGAACGACTTCAGCGGCACCATCCCGAATAATTGTCACGCGTCTGCGCTCACCTCCCGGCGAGCCCGCTGCCTGCCAATCGGCCAAGTGACCATAGATGTTTTCCAAGACGATAATTCCCATATCGACCATCGTGCCGATGGCAATGGCAATGCCAGCGAGCGACATAATGTTGGCGTCTATGCCAAAGAACTTCATCGCGATGAACGCCATCAAGACGGCCATAGGCAGAGTGACGGAGATGACGATACTAGCGCGCACGTGCAATAAGAACAGTACCATCACGGCAATCGTGATCAACGTTTCATGCACTAATGCATTAGACAGTGTGGCGACCGTTTCCTGAATTAGCATCGTACGGTCGTAGACTGCCTTGATCTTGATGCCGTCCAACTCAGGCTCTAGCGAGGCGATCTTTTCCTTAACCCGTTCAATGACCTCCCGGGGATTCTCACCAAAACGCATCACCACGACACCGCCAACCACCTCTTCGCCATTGAAATCGAGTGCTCCACGGCGAAACGCAGGACCCGTTTGCACCTGGGCAATATCGCGGACCCGGATTGGCACGCCCTCACGTGTCATCACTACCGTTTTCTCGATCTGCTCGATCGCCTCGGCCTCGGTCTTGCCCGAACCGATAAAGCCCTTTCCCCGGACGATAAATTCCATTCCACTCGATTCGACCGTCTTGGCGCCGACATCGATATTCGATGCTTTTACGGCCTCAAGCACCTGGCTGAGCGGGATCTTGTGATAACGGAGTGCGTCGGGATCCACTTCTACCTGGTATTGCCGGACGTAGCCGCCAATCGAGGCAACTTCTGCTACTCCGTCGACCGATTGCAAGGCATATTTGATGAAAAAGTCCTGTCTGGAGCGCAGCTCTGCCAAATCCATGCCTGCGGGTGGCTGAAGTACGTAATAGTAAATCTGGCCTAGTGCCGTTGCGTCAGGACCAAGTTGCGGGGTCACCCCTTCGGGCATTTTGCCAGTGATCGTCGACAATTGCTCCGCGACCCGAGAACGAGCCCAATAGAAATCGACACTGTCGTCAAACGTCACTTGTACGAAGCTGAAGCCAAACATACTCTTGCCACGCACACTTTTGGCACCGGGCACTGCTTGCAGGGCCACGGAGAGTGGATAAGTAACTTGGTCTTCGACATCTTTCGGCGAACGTCCCATCCATTCCGACAACACGATGACTTGGTTTTCGCTTACGTTGGGAATGGCGTCGATGGGAACCTTTTTGGTGGAGTACCATCCGTAAGCCACGATGCCAACGCATGCCAAGAGAACGACCAATCGCTCACGAATACAAAAATCGAGCAAACTCTTTATCATCGTACAACCTCCAGTTCGGTTTTCTCGACAGACGATTCCGAAGATGGTTCAGAGATGATAATTTCCATCGCACCAATTTCCGGCAGATCGCTTTCTCCTTCTCCACTGGAGTTTGACACCACTCCTTTCGATAGCATGGCTAGATACTTGGTTGATTCTTCCATGAGAACTTCGCGGCACCCTTCACAACAGAGGAAAACTGTCCGACCCTCAACTTCAACTTTGGGCGGAACTCCCATCGACCCCAGGGGGTACATGGTTACAGGGCAAACGCTTTGTTCCTCGGCAAGTTTTCGGTCAGCAGCACTTAGCATAGCTAGTGCGGACTCGATCTCAGCGGACTCGGTATCCACGACTCCGTGCATTCCCTTCGTTGGATCAATCAAAGACGGGTTGCCCGCCAATTGCATTTGCGAGTCAATCAGAAAGTTCCCTGAGGTGGCAACTAGATCTCCCTCTTCCAGTCCATCGAGGACTCCCACTTGATCCGCGTTCACCATGCCGACGGTTACGTGACGAATCTCGAATCTTCCGGGTTCGGTTTCTACATAGACGACACTATGACCGCCGTTCATCAAAACAGCGCTTCTTGGAATCACTAGGCATTGATCCATGGCAACGGGCTTGTCGGTAAATCCGAAGTCAGCAGCAGGCACTAGGTCTATTCCGCAGACCGGACATTGTCCCGGTGATGAGCGCACGATCTGGGGATGACGCGGACTTATCCATTGTCCCGCCAGTTCCGGATCATAGATTTGCCACGAATCTCGCTCGGCAACTGCCAAGGGCGCACGGATTGTGGCCTTCGCGTAATCGCCGACACGCAATAAGCCATTGGGATTCGGTACCGCAACACGGACGCCCACCGTTCTTTTCATCGGATCCACAGTCGGGTCGATGAAGGCGACTCGACCAGAAATAGTCTTGCCTGGTAACGATTGCACCTCGGCTTCCACCTTCTGACCGTAGTGAATTGTTGCTGCATCCTCTGGAAATAGCTCCAGCATCAACCACACTGTCGAAAGGTCGGCCAGTTGATATATCACTTGGCCCTCTTTCACGTATTGTCCCTCCACGGCAAGTTTCTCGATCACTGTCCCACTGATCGGAGCACAAAGGTGCATACGACTATTCGCTTCTCCTTGCTCCTCTAATTGTGCAATCTGAGGCTCAGTCATGCCCAGCTCGATTAGTCGCTGTTTAGCACTCTTGTAGAGATTAGAGCTACTCTCCACTACACGCTGCAGCGACGATGATTGGCTATTTCCGTGGGCTTTCTTCGACAGCAGGTACTCCACCTGGGCGGAGAAGAGCTTAGGTGAGTAAACCAATGCGAGGTGGTCACCTTTCTCGACAACGACTCCGGTGTAATCGGCGTAGAGTTTTTCTAGCCGTCCGTCGACGTAAGCGGAGAGTGTCTTGAGCGAACCCTCGTCATAGCTCAGTTCACCGATAGCGCGAATCGTTCTTTCCAGTGACATCCTTTTGGTGGCAGCCGTGCGAATGTTTGCTATCCTGCGGGCTACCGGGTCAAGCTGCACGGATCGTGAGTCGCTTGGTCCATTCCCCGAAGCAGCCGGCACCAACTCCATCGCACAGACTGGGCAGCGCCCTGGCTCGGCCTGCGGAGGAGTACACATCATCGGACAGATATAGCGAGTATTCGAGGCTTCAGTCGCTGCGACGTGTGTCGCTCCACCCCCACCAGAAGATACCCAGCCCAACTTTTGAGCTACGCCGAGACCAATGATCAATATTGCGCCAGCGCCCAACAAGAGCAGTGGCTGGACCAATAGTTTGATCCATGAGTACTGGGACTCAGATTGTAATCCAGTTGCTTGCGCCTCGACAGCATTCGGGACTGTTTGAGGCGTATGTTCTTCTGGAATTGTTGGAAGTTCATTATTTGCTTCGGACATAAATACCTCGCTATACAACTTTCTCGTATGCGTTGGGTGTGTTGATGGTGTGACTTAGTTTGTCTTGTTAGTGACAACATCCTGAGCTACAGCCCGATGAACGTGATGTCGATCCGCTGGTTCTAGTTGCAGGTTCATAGCTGCTCCGGCTCGCCTTATCATTGGTAGAGGCCGTCAAATACTCAGCGGGATCGTCCTTGGAGTAATAACCATGAAGTGGATCAGTCGATGCAATTTTTGCATTAGAATTTTCCACAGCTTGCGTGACGGAATTCGCGGCAACCGACAACGGGGGAGTTGTTGCCGGTACTGACGCAGAAGTTGCTACTGTCGATGCCCGACGCCTACCTGGAACAAATCGGCTTGCCGTCTGGCAACCAGCCGTGAGCGACCCCAAGATTACTACCACAAATAACCAACGATACTTGCTATTGCACATTTGATCACCTCGATTCCTTTCGAGTCACGAAAATGGTTTATCCCTTAGCCATACCGTCCTACGAACAGTACTTGTTGAAAATTAAGTTGGGCGCTCAATATCCAGCTAAACAACGCCAAGGAGATATTACAGACCACATAACTAGGTCCCGCTTGTTTTTCACAATGCGAAACTCGTAATCAGCTAGAAATGCGCGCAGCTAGCACGAAAGGAACGGCGCGCAGTGGTGCTGAAGAATTCGGTTCAGATTGTGAACCGACAGAGGGTGATGCAGCGATCAAGAGAAGTTAGTGATTCTGATCCGACAGTCACACTTAGAGATTGATGTGTCGGACAAGGCTGGTAAATCGTTGCGAGAGAAGCTAGTACAGTAGCATCCGCAATGATCCTCTCTGGTGAGTTATTCTCGACAGGAGGACAGACTGGTTCAGTTGGGGCGTTATTCTTGCCGCACTGGCAATTAGCGCCGCACGAACAATTCCCATCCGCACAGCAGGGGCAAGTGCCACCTGAACAACAGCTATGACGTTCCGGGCTTACACTGCAACAAGTGCGACTCTGCTGTTTGCAGGAACTGTCTTCACCACAATGGCAGACCTTAGCCCCAGTACAAGGACAACGACCCGATTCTGCTTGAGAGTCAGTACAGCAACAACCCTCTGAAGATTCAATCTTCGTAGGACTGTGTGACACCTTCGAACACTCGCAAGCAACCGTCGGCACACCCTGCATGGGAATTGCTATGGCTGCTAGCCAGATAAGGATGCGAGCGGCGATGTGTTGAGTAATGCACACGTTGAACAATCCTAATAGTTGCCGCCCTCATCGACGGACAAAACCTTCCTCACTCATTTCTTCGACAGGCACGGAGACCAATCTGAAGAACAAACTAGCGAAATAGCAGGCCTCGTAGCCCCTAACTCCTTTATCCTTGCAAACTTAAGCTGTGAAAGGTCCACAAAACCCGAGGAGAGGTCAAGGGCAAACCTTGCTAGCTCTCTGTAATGATGGCATCCCGGACTATGCTGTCAAGATAAGTGACCTTACCCCCGGGTCAGAAAAAGCCCCTGTGAAACTTGTCTTAGACTGTCACAGACCCCAAAAAATGGATAGCGCGATCCCATTCTGCCTCACCTACAGGATAGCAGTTTTTGACCGGTCAAAAACAGGAACTCCACAAACCAGAACCCTTGAGGAGGAGATCGATCGCTGCAAGTGGCCATAGGAGACTCGGTTCACCAATAGTGAATAGCTTCATGAGCCGAGAATCGACTCAAGAAAGATGTTGGTTTGATTGCTCTGCTGATACCACGCTACTTAATCGACTATACGAGTGTACTTTTGAAATATCTTGATTAACTCGTCGATCTCTTGCTTGTGCTTTTTCGAAGTATCGGTTCGTACTACATCCCCCAGGCATGTCTTAACATGGTCTTCCAGAATGATTTGACCGACTTTATCGAGTGCACCGCTTGCGGCCGCTATTTGCGTGAGGATGTCGACGCAGTAGGCATCCTCGTCGATCATCCTCTCTATTGCTGACACTTGCCCAGCAACCCGACGCAGTCGGTTGGAGAGTCTTGATTTTTCTATCTTTGAAAGCATATGAGGACTCCTGCCGGAAAGGGTAGTGGGCGCTACCAATTTATAGCTTACCGACAGATATCCCCCGTGCCTATTGTAGGAATGGCCTGGTCAATAGCCGATCATTTGGGCTAAGCAGCCACTGATTGGCATGCTTTCGCACACCGGCGGCAACTTTCTGCGCACTTTTTGCAGTGATCATGATCGTGGACCTCACACTGCTCGGCACACCAGTTACACACCTCGGCACAAAGTCTGCAGATTTGCTGCGAGTATTTGCCATTCATGGCCATAGCATCTGCGCACAATCGGCAGATAGCTGCACATTCCAAGCAACATTTTGGACAGTCGTTATTGGAATCCTTGTTGAGCATTTCGACCAAGCATTCCAAACAAGTAGCAGCGCACTCGGCACAGGCTTGGATGCAGTCTTTTGATGAACTCGTTGTAGCCATCACAATTCTCCTCATTGAACGGGGTTAGAAAACATACCTAAATCGAAAAAAACTCACGCACATTTTATGCCACTTGGTGATTTCAAAATGCCGAAGCAATGAACTCTTTATCTCGTTCTCAGCTATTCCCCCGTAACATGACCACCAGCATCAGTCCCGCCATCGCCACCATAACGCTGTTCTCCACGATGGTGACCACAGACATCGGCAAGTTGAAGACGGTTCCTAGGCAAGCACACTGAATAGCTCGTTTTTGTCGGACAGCAGAGATTACACCTATAAGACCAACAGCCATGATTATCGCGGTGGCCAGATTGGCAGCGAATAAGTAAGTTGAGGTGACGAATAGCAATCCTAAAGTCACCTCGATCCAAGGGTATATCAGACTGTAGAGTCGCGAATGTCTGGCGATGATGTCGTAAGTCGCAAATGCATCGGCGAATCCTTCGATATTCAGTAACTTGAAAAACGCAAAACCAAGGAAAAAGAAGCCCATAAAGTAACTCATCGCCCGCTGCCAAGCAAAACTTGCATGGAGGGACTCAGTCAATACGGTCGCACCGACGACATAGACCAGTACCAACAACAGCGGCTTGTAACTAGAAATCGTAAATGCCGGTTTGTCTGGAATTTCTACCTCTTTCGATTCATCTAAGATCTTCGCGGAAAAACCCGCTCTGTCCACCGCATCAATTACTTGTTGGGTATCCGCTGATTCATCCAATTGAACCCGAAGTAGTTTTCGGGAATCGCTTAAATCTGCATTCCACTTCTGCACTCCAGGTGCGCCATCAAGTACGGCAGCAACTTTGCTCAAGCAACTTTCACATTTCATATTGGTTGAAAAAACAGCTTCCATTTGTAATCTCAATACTTTTCAAAAAGTAGGATTTGTAATTCCGACGATTGGTTAAATAATATGACACTCTCGATTCATTGTCATATAATTTCGCCATTCGCCAATTCGTTCACCTCCATTTGTATTGCTAAAGGGGTGGCCCTCCTGCTTTTCTTATGACAACCATGGCTGTCAGCAGGTCACATAGGGTTGGATGCCGTAGGCGATTTGTTTCTTCACAAATAAATTGCAAATAATCAAATTATGTTTTAATTCTTCTGAAGAATACTTGCAGTTTTGCATTGAACACTTTACTGTACGGCCCTTCGATTCGCGCCAAATGAATTCCCTCCGTGGGCTGGTCGGCGGTAGGCCATGCTGGTCGTTAAAGAGCCATCATAGTACCGAGGGCAGGCTGGAGCTGTGAGCCACCTTTGCCCAACGATGGATCCCTCAGCTTGGGACATAATTGACGCAATCCTAGTATCTGTAAAGATACGAGTACACCATTGTTCGGGGGAAGGAAGCAGGTATATGAGTGACACGCAATCATCGGAACAATACGAAGAAAACAGTCTTTCATTGACTGGTTCCGTGGCGATGGGCACTGGGGTAATGATTGGTGCCGGGATTTTCGCACTCACTGGACAAGTTGCCGAGCAGGCAGGTGGTCTATTTCCGCTGGCCTTTCTGGCCGCAGCGGTCGTGGCAGGCTTAAGTGCCTATAGTTATGTCAAAATGGCTGAGCAATATCCGTCGGCGGGCGGTATTGCCATGTTCCTGATGAAAGCCTATGGCAAAGGAGTTGTCACGGCCGGAATGGCCCTGCTGATGTACTTCTCCATGGTCATCAACGAGAGCCTAGTTGCACGGACCTTCGGGACATACACCTTGCAGTTGTTCGATGCGAAGGACAATCAATTGCTTGTACCTGCGTTAGGAGTCGGTTTGCTCGTGGCCGCCTTCATTGTGAACATACTCGGCAACAAGTTCATCGGTACCTTTTCGACTGTCACGGCGGTGATCAAGATAGCCGGTATTGTCATCTTTGCAGCCGCTGGTCTGTGGGTTTCTGGTCTGACATTTGACACCCTTGGAGTGACCGAACGAACATCAGCAGGTAGCTTTTTGTCAGCGACTGCCTTGGCGCTCCTTGCTTACAAAGGCTTCACGACTATCACCAACAGCGGGTCAGAAATCAAAGAGCCGAAGAAGAACATTGGTCGCTCGATCATCATTTCGCTGTCGGTTTGTGTGGTCGTTTATTTGCTAGTGGGATTGGCCGTCGCTGGAAATCTCTCGGTATCGGAAATCATCAAACATCGCGACTATGCATTGGCCGAGGCGGCGCGACCCGCATTTGGGCAATGGGGAATCTACTTCACCGTTGGACTGGCGATTGTGGCGACGATCTCGGGATTGATCGCCAGTACGTTTGCCGTCTCCCGGATGCTGGCGATGCTGAGCGAAATGAAACTCGTGCCGCACAAACACTTTGGGATGCCCGGTGACATTCAGAAGCATACGCTTGTCTATACGGTCGTGTTCGCCATCACATTAACGATTCTGTTTGATTTGTCCCGCATTGCTTCCCTTGGAGCAATCTTTTACATCATAATGGATATGGCTATGCATTGGGGTGTACTACGTCACGTTCGCAAGGAGGTGGACGCCAACCGCTGCATACCCATCACGGCTATCGTACTGGACACAGCGATCCTTGGTGCGTTTCTTTGGATCAAAGCAACGAGTGACATGCTAGTCATTTGGGTCGCGCTGGGTGGGATGGTCGTCATCTTTGCTGGAGAAAGATGGTTTCTTTCGTGGAAAGCAGATGAAGATTCAGATAAGTCAGACTCTCACCAATCGCAGCACCATGCTTCGTAGTCTGGCGGCAAATAGACAGCATCTAGACAATGGCTAAGTCAAAAAACCAATTGACTCACGACATTCCATGCATCTTCATCGCCGCCTCATAATCCGCGGGCGAGCCAAATCGCCGCACGATTTCTGCAAAGACCGCCCCTTTTTCCACTCGGTCGTCGCTTTCCATCACAATCCGGTACAGATCATCTGGCAGCACACGAAGTACCGTCATCAGTCCCATGACCGACATCGGCCACGTCGCTCGCATTCCTTGCACTTCACGGCGATTCCAAATCGCCTTCATGAATTCGGGCTGCATGACCATACCCTTCATTTCTTGCGGATAGCCGGGCGTCTTGAATCCTGGGTCTGAATTTTTGAGATTCACACCCGGAGATCGGTCAAGATCCGCCAAATAGGCCTCAACCGTTTGGTCGGGGCGCACACGTGGCCCGACTTGACGAGTCATATGGTTCATCATGTGATGCACCATGTGACAATGAAACATCCAGTCTCCCGGGTTGTTGGCTATGAACTCAAAGTCGGTGGCCTGTGCGATGCCAATTAACTCAGTGTTTCTTGGTACCCAAGCACTCTTAGGGATCCGCGCTCCTTCGTGCCCTGTAATCCAAAATGTGTGGCCATGAATATGAACCGGATGATGCTGCATTGGAGAAAAATTCATAATGCGAATTCGGACGCGCTCACCATGCTTGACAACGAGCGGCGTCGTGTACGGGCCGCTGCGTCCATTAATCGTTTGCCAGTTCCAGTCCATCCTCCATGAGTCAGCAATGGATTGCGATGGCTCGACATAAAAGTTCTGAAAGATCAGCCCAAGGTCGCGGTCCACCGGGGGGGCATAGACCTTCTTGGGATGAACGATCATAAACCCGACACTGCCAAATGCTTCCTGCATGGGAATGTGCGAGTGATAAAAAAACGTGCCATTCTCATGCACGTCAAACTCATACACAAAGCTTTTTCCTGGTTTGATGAGATTTTGGGTCAGTTCGCTGGCACCGTCATACTGAACGGGTAACTCGAAGCCGTGCCAATGGACTGAAGTCTCCTCGGGCAATTCGTTCGTGACAATGATGCGAATACGATCCCCTTGGGTGACTTCAATTGTCGGACCAGGCATCGAATCGTTGTACCCATAAACATTTAATTTATACCCAGGCAATACTTCGCGTTCCACTGCCATCGGAACCAAGTGAAACTCCTTGACTCCACCCACCATCTTCCAAGGTAATTTGTCTAGGTCAGGTGCATAGAAGGGAGCGTTCCCGGCATCAGCACTCCGAAAACCGGGCATCAATTTGCCGAGGTAAAAATCGGAGTCTGGATCATCGCCACGTGTCGGTTTGAATCGAGAGTAACCATCATACTCTGCTTGAACACCAACGGGCCTTCCCGCAGCGGGATCTCCCAATGGAGCCGGAAGCTGATTCCCGTGCTGCATATCAAGCATTTTGCGTGCATGTTCTTGTGCGGCAGTACTTGTTCCCACTAGCCCGCCGTAGAAGGCACCACCAGCAGCCATGGCGGAAGTTTTCAAGAATCGGCGTCGTTCACTCTGATTCGCATTAGACGGTTTTTTACTCATGGTAATTCTCACTCACAAGCGAATGGGCGATAAGACATTTAAGTTTTAACGAGGCTTAGGCACCGATTCGATGTGTCCCTGTGGCGAAATGCCGGGTGCGGCCATCAATCCATCGTGCAACAAGTAGCCATACACCAAAACCTCTTGCGTGCGGGCGTGAAGTAAATTATCTACCTGAGTAAGCCGGGCGTCAAAATAGTCATGTTGGGCCATCAAAACGTCGGGCCAATCGACCCGCCTTTCCTTGTAGCTCTCAAGCAATTCACGGTAAGCCGCCTTCAATTCTGGAAGAATCACCTGCTCATATTCACGAGCATGTTGCATCCCAGTGAGATATTGCTGATAGATCATTGCCAAACGATTTCGAAGTTCGAGTTCTACTCGTTCAATTTCTTGACGCTGACGAGCATAGTCTGCTTGGGCCTGCCGGACCGTTCCTTGATTTCGATCGTAGAGAGGAACCTCCAAGACGACACCTGCCACCGCAGTCGTCTGCTCGGCCTCAAAATTGTATCCCGCCCCACCACGCACAACGAGGTCAGGAACCCACTGAACATTCTCTCGGGCCACCGTTACCTGATCTACTGACAGCTTGGCCCGTGCCGCTGCCAATTCGGGACTCTCGGCAAGCAGCCGACCATATGCTTCTTCAAAAGAGATCACAGGACATCGAGTCTCCAGCACCCCCTCAACAGTTCCCACGCACAACGGGATGCCTACGAGAGTACTCAATGTACGGAAGGCTTCGTTGTAGGCATTCTCAACTGCTAAGACATCGAGTCGCGCACGTTGTAAGGCTACATTGGCTCGCCGAACCTGCGGTCGATTCGATTGCCCCATGTTGTAAGATTCTTGTGCAGTGACAGCAGAGTCTTCGGCCGTTTTTGCCATCTCACGACGGATTGAGAGTATTTCCCCAGCTGCTAATGTCTTATAGAAGTGAATGCGAACGTCATTGCATACGCGGAACTGTTGGGCCATCGCGAGATTTTCTGAAACGCGTGCTCGCCGTAGGTACTTTTCGCGGCTAAGTCGCAGTTTGCCTCCAGTGACAAATCTTTGCTCGATGACGCCCCCCTGAAATTCACCCGGAGTGCTTGTGCCATTCGGGCCATCGACGCCGATTTGCTCGGCCTCATAGGAGAGGACAGGATTCGGATAGAGCCCTGCTTGGAGTGCTTTTCCCAGTTCCGCAGAAATATGCGCCTCCGCCTGCCGGAGCGTCGGGTTATTCTTCGCTGCCAACGCAAGAAGTTCTTCCAGCCCGTAATTGGCGACTGGCCCTTGTGACGCGAAGGCCTCGGAAAAAGCGATTTCATTCGGCGTAGCGGGAATGCGTGGAGGCGCCATGTACTGCATTCCAGTAGGCGAAGGCACTGGAGCAGGTCGTGGAGCAATCAATTCTTGAGAGACTGCTAAAGGCAAGAATGCTAGCAGGACACCTGAACTCATAATGACTAGTTTTGCGTGCGAGCGCATGCGGGGATTCCAGAAAAGGGCCGTGTGAAAACTTCTCTAAATTAGTCATCGGCAGATCTTGATTGCAATTGGAAGAATCAATTCTTTCTAATCCTAGAACTGGCAAGCACACTTGTGGCAACATATCAAGTTACACACTTGACGTAGCGAAGGGAGGATGAGGATTTTTTCTTTCACGAAAACTGCTAGCATGCTCTGCAGAATATTGATTGGCGCACATTCTCAAAGAAGGGGGCCTCAAGGAATGCTCAAGTTCACTTTCGATGTGATGGCTTCCTAGTCCGTTGCTAGGTTCGGCAAACGGCCGACAGGTGAGATATCGAAAAAGTCTTTGCCAGACTATCTCCAGTTCAAAGTCTCCGTTGCTTAAAATTATCGCCATATCCGCTGCACTAGTACGGATCATGCCGATCTGCCTGATCAAAGTTCCTCATGCTAGAACTATCCAGTGAATCCAAGTTACTCAATCCACTTCAGGTACTTGTCCATCTCAACAGCCGGGACCGTCCCGAGCGGCTGTAGCATTTTGAAAAGTGACATCAAGAAGTACATCAGGCTTGCTTCAGGATCGCTCGTTTCAATCTTTAATCTGCTATTGTCGTTGATTACACGAAAGCCACCTTCAGACAAGACGCATCCAAGATGAATTTGTCCATGCTGCTCTGTCCAGCTCTGGTGGATTGCTCGTTCAAACGAATCCCCCAGCCCAGGATTCCAAGAGGAAGAAAGCGTCAATATCCCCGTGAGGATCTCGAAGAGTTCTTTCCTGGTGGTCCTCCCTGTTTGATCGGTTATCAACGCCGAAGTGCGTTTCAGCCTTCTGACGGACTGAAACTTCTTCGACGCGTATTCTATGTGTTCTTTCGAAATATCCTGCTTAACCTCGAAGACTGCGTACACGCTTTCAGCAGGAACGTACACAAGACCTTCATAGTTGATCACAAACGGAGTGTATTGACGATCAAAAACTACAACATCGATCTGTTCGCTTGCTTCGCCGTTGCTGTCGACGACCATCGCTCGTTCAATGGCATACCGATTCGGGAGGTACTCACGAAGAAGGCTGATCCAAGATGTCTCGGTTGCCTCACCTTTGGTCCCTTGGTGAACAGCATATTCTCGATTCAACTCCTGAGCTGCCAGCGTTGCTTTCTGACGACTCTTAAAAAGGCCTGACAAATCAACTCTATTCACTTCAGACATTTAGACCTCTGTGAAAGTCGGTGTGGGTTTGATTGTCAATGCGACGCTAGCAATCAGCTCCGCATTGATGCCTTGATTTGGATAGGCAGCTAAGACCACCGAAGGCACAAGTCGTTGTGTGATATCAGAGAAACTAAAACCTGCACCAACGTCCCTGTTCCCTGTCAATTCAACAATTCGCGTAAGTTCCGACTCGGAGCAAACATATTCGGGGAATGCATTTCGTAGCACCACGCGTCGTTGCTCCGCATTGGGACGGCTAAATTCAAACGTGGCTGCCGCCCGCCGCATGACAGCAGGATCTAAGGCACGAAGTCTATTGGTACACATCACCACCAGAACGGGTCTTCGGCCTTCAGCCAGATCGTCAATCCCCCGAATCAGAGCGTTCACTCCCGCACGGTCCTCATGGTGCATCTGCGCTGATTCGCGGGATTGTGCCAGCGCATCTGCTTCGTCAATTAAAAGGATGTGCCCTGTCGTCGCAGCTTGCCTGTCCGTAAGACAAGCTGCTTGAGACTTAATCATCGCGAACGCAGCGGAAATCAATCGGGTCATCTCACCGACCGCCCCAGTACCTCGGGCCGTCAAACTTAAACTATGTAAGAGAATGGGAATTCCTGCCTTACGCGACACCGCATCACCGAATGTCTCGGCCAACTCGGTCTTTCCTGTTCCAACGTCACCAGCCAAAATAAACAGTGGGGGTCGGCGTTGAAAGAAACACAGTGCGGGTAGCAAATGGTCAAAATGTCGAAGAGACCACTCTTCCAGTGAAGAGGGTTGAAGTTGCATCATCGCCTCTTTCACGAGCCGTTCTTTAACCTCGTCGAGTCCCACCAGCCTCTCCAGCCGACGCTTTGTCTCTGGATCAGGAAATTCCGTCACTTCATCAAATATTCCGTCTGTCGAATGGTTGTTCATCAATAGCTCCTAAATGACCGTCGGGAGACCTCAGTCCCACCCGCCGAGTAATTCTTCTCAGTTCCCGTCCAATAGCCCACACCATCGGCTGGTGGATCCCCTGGCGTCCGATTGATAGGATGAGTCCCTTTGAAAGTCGCCTGTTGATCGGAGTTCATGCCATGATACTTGCCGGAGTACCAAACGTAGTTGAAAAACGTTGTACCACTTAGATCAACGTATGCAGACATCTTCCCTGCGCGGTCATCCGTTTCGATATTCCCAGCAGGCGTGATATCGTAGGACCAGCTCAGCACACGTTTGTCGTCACATTTGAAACCGAATTCGTAGCGACTAAGGTAGCCGTTCCGCAACAACTCAATCAGCTCTTCGTTGTAAGATTTGACCGAGGAAATCGCGGGCTGACCATGAAGACGGCTGCAGGCGTTCAAATCAGCGGCAATCTTCGAAGCTAGATGCTTTGCGTGTGTGACGGTGAATGTGGATGATTGGGTATAGGTGTAAGTAGACATATTTATACCTTAAATGTCGGGCCAAAAACTTCCTTCCAGCACTCCACCGCGCGTCCCTTTGTGGTGGCATGCCGAGCCTCCGAAATTGCATCGAGGGCTTCCTCTGCTTGCTCAACTAATCTTGCTCGGTCGTTCGTCGTGTAATCGGCGACGATACTGTTATCGAGATTCACTGGATCGAGCACTTCGATCGGATTCTGACCTCGCCTGGGGATCTCACTGGCTCTGAAGAAATCTGTGAAAGCAATTTGATCAGCCAGCTGACTCTTCACTATGTAGGCGAAGAACTCTTCAAGAGCGTCTGGGTAGTTGGAAAAAACTGCCCCGGAATCCAATTGACTAGCCATTACCAGTTCCAGCAGATACGACTTGCAACGAAATGACGGTCCAATCGCAGCCTTTCGCTTGGACGACCAGAATTTGGCGAAGCGAATCATTTGGGCGTAGTGATTCTCGCAAGTACGCTTTCGTGTTCTGATGAACTCCAAGTGCATTGGGATACTGGTCAGCACTCGCTGACCTGAATCGCTGGCGTACAAGTAGCCCCGGTCAAGTGGGTCATCCTTGATTTCGTAGATTGGCACGACGTCAACATCAAGGCCACTCCCCCGAAATGAAATGCGGACACAGTGATTGCCGCGACTGATCTGGTCCGCGTTCATGTTTGGATAGACCTTGCGAAGCTCCTCGATCAGCCAGTCAAGTAGGTCCGCCTCCCCAGTAGGCGCGTCAGGTGAAGTCACATGCACTGCAACGTCGATGTCGTTGAGCGACTTCAGAGCGGTTCCCTTGGCAAGACTGCCGGAAAGCAGCATCTTTCTGAGGCCGACATCCGGATTCTCAGCAATGAATCCCTCCAACATGCTGCGGAGCCGGTTAACTTGGTCACGATATTCCTTGGCATCCTCTCGCTTGAGATTCACCGAACTATCAGCAAAGGAAACAAGATCTGTGTGTTTTATGAATTGATCACGCATTTGCATTCCTGTCATAAACGACCGCAGGACCACGATGTGGACGACTTTTGCATCAAACGGTGCCAACTAGTCCGCCGTTTTCCCAATTTAGGAAGGAGTATACGCCCCGCAATGGACGATGTAAATACTTACTCTTGTAAAATAGTCCACTTTCTGAGATAATTCAATAACACGCAAATGGGGAGGATTTCACTTGGTGGACGAACAGAGCGAAAAAAGCAAAGATTTGGTCCAATTGGCAAGGCTGGCATTGGCTGGGCGTCCGCAAGACGTCCAGACCTATGTCACGCGTATGTCACGAAAGTACCAAAAGTTGGTGCCGGAACTCGGTCAGCAGCTCAAGGATCTACTCAAAGCGGCCCCCACGCGTAAATCGCCGCTACGCAACGAAGCGATGGCCACGGTTCCACACGACCGTGACAGCCACTTGGACTTGCTTCGAATCGAATCGACCGGATTACTCGAACACGAACCCATCTGGCAGACCCATATCGAGGAATCGCTCCGCCAGATTGTCATGGAGCATCAGCACGCAGACTCTCTACATGGACGAGGGCTGGCTCCGACACGCACGGCAATCTTCACGGGTCCTCCAGGAGTTGGGAAAACACTTGCTGCTCGGTGGCTTGCTCGTGAACTAGACCGACCCCTTCTTATGCTCGACTTGTCGGCGGTGATGAGTAGCTACCTTGGGCGCACCGGCTCCAATGTTCGTCACGTACTTGACTACGCCAAAGGTGTGCCGTGTGTGTTGCTGCTCGATGAACTTGACGCGATTGCCAAACGACGTGACGATCATCAAGAACTGGGCGAACTAAAAAGACTTGTTACGGTCCTGTTGCAAGAGATTGATGACTGGCCCGAAGGCAGACTTCTTGTTGCCGCCAGCAATTATCACGAGTTGCTAGACCCAGCTGTGTGGCGTCGATTTGACGTTCACATCGAGTTTGAACTTCCGCCCCGCGATGCGGTGGAGCAAGCATTAAAACTGTTCGTTGAGGAAGGCACCGTCCTAGATGAGGTCTGGTTGCCAGCATTGACCGAAGTGCTTCTCGGACAGTCTTATAGTGACATCGAACGCCAGATTAAACTACTTCGCAGGCAGGCAGTGTTGAAGGACTGCTTACTTTCAGACCTTTTCCCGATACTCATTCATCAGCACATTGATAACCATTCCAAAGTAACTAAAAAAGAAATTGCTCTAAGGCTTAACGAAGCCGGTCTGTCGCAGCGAGCAATCAACGATCTTACCGGACTAAGTCGAGACACGCTTCGAAAACTACATAGCGCAGATTAGGGGTGACCATGGCAAAGAAACCTAACTTTCTTCTTGGTAACGGCCATCGCCTCACCTCACCGGTGAATATCAGCAAAGCGATGGAATCGAAGGATCCCCCTTATGGCTTAAACGATGCCAAAACTCGGCTGGCACCCCAGTTTGCCGTCGCTGCCAGCTCACTTGCCGCACTGCCCGAGGAAGCCTGCCCCGATGGATACTCAGTCGGAATTGTCACCCTGCATCCACAGTTCACGGCCAAGTCATACTTTCCCGGCGACTTGCTACGGGAAGCAAGAATGGAAGCAATTGGATCTCGCCCAGCAAGAACGACTCCCGAAAAATGGACGAAACAAGGCGACCCTGAAGAATCGCCGACTACCGAATTGTTCGTTGCAGGAAGAAGGGAAGACTTTGATCGATTTGCAAAAGGAATTCCCAATCTCAGTAAGACTGACAGAAGCTCACGAGATTTGTTCAAGATTGAAAACTTTCGGGCACCGCAAGCAAAAGACCGCGTGCAGAGACTTCGCAAACGTACGGCGGAGCCAATGCTGGAAGTGGTGCTGCACACGTCAGGCATTCCCAGGCCGAGTCGAATTCTCGAAGCCTTTGAATTCTATGCAGAGTCTTTGGGCCTTGATCCAATCATGGACCGTCGCTTTGACGTAAGTGGTCTGTGTTTTCTACCGGTGCGTGCCCCACGTCAATTGATTGACGACCTTAGTCAGTTTTCATTTCTGCGCACCATTCGCGAAATGCCAGGTTTGAGACCGCTTCGCCCCATTATCCGAGCGTCCGCCAAAACAAAGCCATTTCCTGTAACGCTTCCCAATTCGCAGCCTCTCGACAAGCAGCTTCGGGCCGCCGTATTTGATGGTGGTATCTCTACGGACTTGCACAACACTCCATTCGCGGTAGCTCATGACCCTGAAGGGATCGGCCCAGCAGTCGATGGTTACGTCGATCACGGAACTGGAGTGACATCCGCAGTACTGTTTGGCCCAATAATCAAAGGAATCGAGCTATCTCAGCCTTATGGCACGGTCGATCACTTCCGAGTGCTCGATAAACATACCACCAAAGATCCGCTGGAGTTATACGATGCTTTGAACCATATCAAGAATGTTTTGCAATCTCGCAAATACCAGTTTATCAATCTCAGCATCGGCCCAGCCCTCCCGATTGAAGATTACGACGTGCATGCTTGGACCGCCGTGCTTGATTCCGTACTCTCAGATGGTGAAACGCTGACAACGATCGCTGTCGGCAATGAGGGAGAACAGGATCACGAATCCGGTAATGCCCGAGTGCAGGTTCCATCGGACTCGGTCAACGCCCTTGCAATTGGAGCGGCCGATAGTCGTAGCGATACGTGGAACCGTGCCCCCTACAGCTGCATCGGCCCAGGTAGAAGTCCAGGATTGATCAAACCTGAAGTCATCGCGTTTGGTGGTTGCGGGAGCGAACCGTTTTTCGTTTTAGACCAGTCAACGACAATTGCAACACCCGATGCAGGAACAAGCTATGCTTCTCCCTATGCCCTTCGTATGGGCATGGGAGTTCGTGCCCATTTTGGAAACAGTTTGTCCATGCTGGCGATCAAGTCTCTGCTCGTTCACTGCTCTGAACCCAGCAGCGAGTTATCGGTGCATGAAATTGGCTGGGGACGAGTCGCACAAGATTTAGACTCCCTGGTGATTTGCCCAGACGGGCATGCACGAGTCGTCTATCAAGGCGTACTAACTCCAGGGCTGTATCTTCGCACACCTGTTCCGCTGCCATCAGGAAGTCTGCAAGGCATGGTCACGCTGACGGCCACGTTTTGCTTTGCCTGCCAAACGGATCCAGAAGATCCCGGCAATTACACTCGCGGTGGTCTTGATGTGACGTTTCGCCCCCACGCCCATAAATTTGATGAAGACGCTGTTCACCCAAAATCCAAGAGCTTTTTCCGTCGCACCGATTTTGATACCGAAAAAGAGCTTCGACTGGACGCTCACAAATGGGAGACCACGCTTCATCGTCAACAGCGATTTCAGTCTCGCACTCTTAAAGACCCTATTTTCGATGTCCACTATCAAGTTCGTGAAGCTGGCAAGCCAACCGTCGGTGACAAAATTAAGTACGCATTGATCATCACCGTTTCTGCACCAAAAGTCACCAATTTGTATGAAAGGATTGTTCAGCGTTACCAAACACAGCTTGAACCGATCATGCCCGTGATCGAAGTGCCAATTCGAGTTCGGTGAGACCACTTGCTAAATTGCCGGATTTCGTCGGAAAGAGTGCCGAGTTACTCATTCCGCACCGCAAAGAACCGATTATGCTCGACGTGGCCCGTGTCGACCTCCTCAGGCATAGTCCTCCCAACAGGGAACCAGTCGTGCAAAAATAACCACCAAAGAACCAAGTAGATTAACTAGGTGGAAATGATTTCAGTCATCCGCATGCTGATCGACTTGCTGTTCCCTCACCACCCTTCTTCCTCATCATCGTCCTCCTCTTCCAAGTTTCGCTTCCACCAATTCGCATCGGCATCCGACATCCTCAAAGGGGCATGGCGACAGAGTCAGTCCCTACTGAAAGTGACTTTGATGCGAGTTTGTAAGTAGGCAGTTCCATGTCAAGAAAGCGCGATTGGAACCACGATTGCGACCCAGCAGTTCTCCGGTCGCTAGCGTTGCTTGAGAGCCTATCCTAGGTAAGAGAGGTGCTGCTCGGTGTCCACAAATCGTCAAGCCACCGGTTTCTGCCAGGTCATGTTCGAGTAGTTCGAGGAAGCGTCAAAGTATATACCACATTCGGGGCCCACGACATCTTTATTATTCTAAGCAATCCAGTAGACTCCGATGACGTCGCTGAGATGATCGTCCGGAAATGGAGCTGATCTGCGAAAAGCTTCTGTTACTGACATCGAATACCACTGAGGCGTATTCATATCTAAGGGTGAGGCCAACGACGTGCAGAACGCGACCTTTACCCAAACCTTCATTCTTCGTTCACGAAACAATGACTATCTTCACACAAGGGGCAGACCCCTAAGTGGGTTTGCCAATCAAACACCGGATCAGATTTTTCGACTGCTTCGGCATACGAATCTTCATAGCTTTGTACGTGATCCACTGCGTACCAATCGGCAGGAATCTCGTCTACACCATCAAAGTCATCGCGATCACAAAACAGACAGCCTAAGCGTATTTTTCCCATGGGAACCTCCTTACTAGTGGTCAGAGTGGCCACCGAATCAATGAACCTTCAAAAAATGCACGTCGCCGGTCTCGGACAAGAGCAAGATTGCTCCTCTCCGAATGGGCACTAAGCCAGAGGTTCTTGAAAGAAGTTACCCTACTGAATGGAACAGCCCAGTGTAGCGCGTTCTCAAACCTTACTCAAACCGATTTCAATAGGTTCACAAACAGAGAATGCTACCTGCCCTGAAGACGACAAAGTCATGTCACTGACTATAGACAAAAGGAATCAACGGCTTGGCATCAAATCTGAATCTTTTCAATTTCATCGAGGCTGATTGTGTCTGAAGTGCGGTCATAGAGTTTGGTGCTTCGTACCGATTCATGGGCAGCAATTCGCTGGGCGTGTTCCAGTAGTCCACCCCCTTGCAAATAGGCTGTGATTCCCGTTGCCCGGAATGTATGACAACAGACTCGCGAAGAGAGTCCAACTTGACGAGCGCGCCGCTTGATCATGCGGAGCACATCGACACGGTGCATTCGGCATGTCGTCAGATTACTCCAGCTATCAACTGTGCGAAACAGGGGACCTTGAGCCTCGTCACAGATACCAGCCCGCTGTAAATAAGCATCGACGTATTCTTCGGCATTATGGTG
Organism: Bythopirellula goksoeyrii; assembly: GCF_008065115.1. Lineage (NCBI taxonomy): Bacteria > Pseudomonadati > Planctomycetota > Planctomycetia > Pirellulales > Lacipirellulaceae > Bythopirellula > Bythopirellula goksoeyrii. The sequence continues at coordinate 3,784,694 of NZ_CP042913.1, forward strand.
GACAGGGACTTCATGGTGCTTGCCCCCTTTTTCGTGTAGGCGAAACCACATGCGTCTTCCTTGCGAAAAGTAATCACCCACATTCATACCGACGGCAGCTGAAACGCGTGCAAAGCTATAAACCAGCACACCGATCAGGGCCCGGTCTCGAACCCCAGTAATCGTTCGTAGATCGATGCCATCCAGCAACAGTCGAGCTTCTTCTGCTGTAAGGACTGGAGTTTTTCCTTTTTTCACAACATGCTTGGGTCCTCTCACTGATGCGGCTGGATTCACCGGGACGACCTGTCCTGTGACAAGGTAATCGAATAGGGATCGAATTGCTGCTAAATGAAGTTTTACTGTGGAAGGACTCAACTCCTGCATAAGTTGTTCGATATAACTGGCAACTGCGAACGGTGAGATTTGAGCCAACTCAATCTGGTATTGATCACACCAAGCGAAGAAACGTCCTGCAGCACGGGCATAGGCATCGCGAGTTCCACGATTACGAATTCGCGCCGCGAAGAACTCTAAGAATCTATTGCAAGAGTCGCTGCCTGCTCGTTCAATGAGCGATGGAAGCAAGCCTACCGAGATAGCGACTGGTACATATTCTACCTGAGTTATAATTGCGGGAACGTTCTTCATCGATAAAAGTATGATGGCACAGACAGGGAGTTTCAAAAAGGACATTTTGCAACCCCCCCACGTTTTATCCATAGAGGAATAATAGGGGTTACTCTTGCTGCTAATCAGCACTAAGCCCTTTGAATGATTCAACAATTCCCTTGGTAGACAGCTCCCAAGCGGAGTCTAAGAGTCGAGGTCCCAGAAACCACTTTCGACTGTCACTGAACTTCCACGACCCTGTTAAGTCGCCAAGGAACAAGAATAATCTGAAACATCCTCAAGACAGAGTCTAACCGTCTAAGAAAAACAGGGGTGCGTTAGACTTATTTGTCGTGCTACTCTCAAGGCATGAAGCAAACCTCAGCCCACAAGCAGAAGTTCAGCCCCAGAAATGCTATGATTCTCACCACTTACGAGGAACTGGAAAACTTTGTGCGAGCTTTTGCTGAAGGGCATCTGAATCTGGTGATTCTGGTGGGTGCGCGTGGACTCGCTAAGAGCAGAATTGTGCAAAAGACCCTCGCAGGTGACACCTGCTGGATTGAAGGCAATGCCAGCCCCTTTCGCATTTACGTGGAACTCTACAACCATCGAGACCAGTTTATTGTGATTGATGATGTTGATTCTCTCCATGCGGATAAGAACGGAGTCCGACTCCTCAAGAATCTTTGCCAGACCGAACCTGAAAAAAAGGTTTCTTGGCATACGGCTGCCAAAGGGCTCGAAAAAGAAGGGATTCCACGAGAATTTATCACCAGTAGTCGAGTCGTCATTATTAGTAATGACTGGAAAAGCACCAATCGCAACACCGCAGCCGTCGAGGATCGTGGCCAAGTACTAGTATTCCAGCCGACCGCAATTGAGGTTCATCTCAAAGTCGGAGAATGGTTTGATGATCTGGAACTTTACAGTTGGATAGGCGAGCGACTCGATCAAATCGCCTCGCCGTCAATGCGACTCTACTACCGAGCCCGCGAACTAAAGAACGCTGGCCTCGATTGGAAGCGAGTAATTCCCGAATCCATAGGGAATCAGCGGACCCGCCTTACCTTGGAACTATTGGTTGACGAAACTTATCCGACACAAGAAGCCAGGGCCAAGAGTTTTACCCTCCAGGGAGGTGGTTGCCGGGCAACCTATTTCAATTATGCCAAGCGGCTCAAATCGGTTCTCTCCTAAGGTGAAGCCTACCGGTCTTTAGTCATTCTATTAGGAGAGGTATCCCAACTGCTTGAGAGCCAACGTAATGCCCAGATCGGCAATTTCTTGTTCGTTCGCTGGCTCCCCCACTCCCAACTTCCCATACCGCTCTTTTCGTTTCTGGCCATCGGCCGCGTCTCGTAAGCTGAGACTCGTCGTATCTCGGAGACCAATCGTATGCCGTACCCAGATGGGTTTCACGCTCGCTACAAAACCGGCGGACTGTTCGCTGTTCAGCGAAATCGAAGCATCTACTTCGGCTTGTGTGTTGACCGGTTTTCGTTCTTGCGAAACTTTTGGGGAATCAACAACTTTCAAATGAGACTCCGACTCGGGCTGCGGAGCAGCTGGAGTTGCGACAAGATTCTTGCGTAATTCTTTGGCAGCCGTGAGTGCCTCATCCATCGACCGTTTTTGTTTCATGCTTTCCTCCTTAACTATTCGCAGTAGATGCTTGTTGTTGACTGTGTCGGCCAATGCTGACGATCATGTCGCTCAACAACTCGGCAAACAATGCATTCAAATCTTCTTGTGCCGGAGACCGGCCCCCCTGAATGACAACAGTTCCATTAATTCTAGCTGACTGAAATGCTGAGAAGTCGACCCGGACCTTTTGCCTCATCACCCTTAGATTTGGACAAATCGAATGGATCAGATCCACTATACTTTGTGGATCACGTCCAGTCCGCGTCCGACCATCCAGGCAGTTGATAATGACCCGTGCTTCCAGGAGTGGATTTTCCAGTCGGGCTTCATCGATAATCTCTTCCACGACGGTTAACGGCTCAATGGCATCAAACTCGGGTTTAACTGGAATGAGTACGAAATCGCTGTGTTTGAGTAGTTCAATGTTTGTTTGTGCCGTACTCTGAAAACCACCAGGTGCATCGGCCACGGTAAAATGAAATTGTTCGGCCAGTTGTGGCAACAAGTCGCGTAGCTCAGCCGAGTCTGCCGGCTGATAAATGGGTATCTCTGGTTCCGCCTGCCCTACGCTCGTGGTGAGCGATTTGTTGCCATAGGCCCCAGCATCTAAGTCGATAGCTGCCACGTTATGACCTTTTTTGTGGAGCCAGACACATAGATTACTAGCGATGGCTGATTTGGTCACGCCTCCCTTACTGTGTGCGAAGGTAATATTCATGCTTTCACCCTGACACAGAAATGTCGGATCTCGCAAGAGGCTTTTTGAACGATACCTCGTCCGGTCGCGCGACCGCAAGCACGAACGTGCGGTCGCAGGCAAGTTAGCACGACTCTTCGACCGATGTCGCTCTCAGGCTCTCGATTGACCGCTAAAACTACCGATCTCCTTCTCGGTGGGGGTATCCGGAACTCGAATTCTCCCGAGATCGTTGGAACGTTTGCTGGAGAGAAAGCCTAAACGCGAGTTCGATCACTCGTTACACCCACAAAACGCGGGTGACAACATGGCTGCGGGTGGGGAATGGCCCAAACGGTGCAATGACTAGGCGACGCTTATCTGCAGCGGTCTCTCCCAACCGGGGTCCACACACCAACCGCCAAATCCCTCAAGCGGTACTCGTCGAAGAGGCCAGGGGACATTCTCGTTCTGGGAGACCTTATAAGTTAAAAAACGAGTCGGAACTAACTCCCTCGCCACCTCTAAACCTCTTCCTTCTTTGAATTACCGATGCGTGGCCTGCGAAATGGGAGATTGCCAACCGTGTTAAGCATTTATCTAGAAGCTTTCCCCATATTTGCCCAGCCAAGTGAACCATCCCCAGTTGTGGCAACCAATCCAGACTTTATGATTCACCAAGACCATTCTTTTTTCTCTTGCCATCTACCTTCATTTTGGGCTAGCGTCTAGTTCAAGTTGCTTAAACCATGATGGGGCTCACACCACGTGATTTGACTGACGATAGTACACGTGATTTGACTGACAGAACACGTGACCTGAGTGACCATTGGGCTGTGATTTGACTGACGAAGACTCGTGATGTGACTGACCGAACCACGTGACTTGACTGACCAAACAGGCCCAAAAGGGGAACGTGATCAAAGGGTTACGAGCCCTAAACGAATAAACTTAGATAAACAGATCTTCAACTGGTGTTGATTTTTCTAAGTGGAGGGAAATGAAGAAACACAACGCAGTACCTAAGCGACCTTGTCTTTGTAAAGATGAAATGAATTTGGCTGAGTTCCCCCTGGCTGTGATTGGTACTCGACCTCCTCTTGGGATCAAGACGCTCAGTTTTTCCGACGAAATCACAGACCCCTCCACGGACCAACGAGTTAGGCGGCAGTGGACGGTTACTGGCTCGGATCTATTGGGGCTTCCCACCTCAGTCGATGAGGAAGTTCTTGTCGGTTGCCTGAAACTTACCAAGACCTACGGCATGCAGCTCCGCAAAGTTCCGTTTACCGCTTATGAATTTCTCGAAGAACTTCACTGGGCCAGAGATGGAAAAAGCTATCGCCGCTTGACAGAAAGTCTTGATCGCTGGACAGGGACAACCGTGCTTTCCAATGATGCCTTTTGGCACAAAGGGAAACAAAAACGAGTCAAGGATACCTTTAGTCTCCTCGACCGCTGGAAACTCCAGGACGAAGAAGCCACCTACGAAGGCAAGCAAGGCTGGTTCATCTGGGGCGACTTCATGTGGGAAAGCCTCCAATCTGGCAATATTCGCAACCTTGATTTTGACTTTTGGATACGTCTCCAGAGTCCCATTTCCAAGCGATTGTTTAGACTGCTCGATAAACGGTTTTACCGGCGCAAAGAGGTCCCCTTTCCACTCAAGCAACTTGCCTTTGATAAAGTAGGTGTGAGCCGCAAGATGCATACGGGACAAGTCAAGGCTACCCTCTCCAAGGCCCATGCCGAATTAGAGGAGAAAGGGTTCTGCAAGTCCAACTATGTCCGACGAGGTCGTGGGGATTGGGAAGTCGTCTACACTGATCTCCGCCAGGACCAGCTTCCCCACAAGGCAGACCACTCCGATCCGCTGGCTGAAAAGCTATTAGAGCGAGGGATAGAGAATGCAGCCGAATTGTTAACCAAATACTCACGTAAACGCATCTTGTCTGCCCTTGAGAATTATGACGACCGCCGCGCCCATGGTGAACATTTGGGACCTGGGTGGCTTGGTAGCTGTATTATCCGTAAGTCCCCTTTTGCGTTTCGCAAGGGATATCAATCCGAGTCCGAGCGAAAGGCTGAGCTAACCCGCAAGCGAGAAGCCAAGCAGAGGCAGGCACTTCGGCAAGAGCAGCAACAGTGCAGTGCCACCAAGCAACAGGCATTGAAGGATATTCGTTTTCGTAAATTCCTTGCACACCTCAAAGCGGAGGGCAACTTTGAAGAATATTTACAGGAATCACTCCACAGAGGTCTCTTCAAAGCCTATTACGAAAAGAGTGTCGCGCGAGGCGATTCTGCAGAAGCGAGGATGTGGGAGCTAAGCGCCATGCGTACTCGTTGGGAGAAGTTAGGTCGCCATTAATTTCCCTAACTCATTCTATCACGCCAGCTGCAAGAAAGCTGAGAGAGAAAGGACGCGGCTTCGCCGCGACTTTGTCTCATGTTTGCGTTTTAGGAGGCATGACTCATAGCCAAATGTTGGAATTCTAGAAATCATGCGTAAAGGATTTGATTTGCAAACAGATATCGGCGATAATTCATCTGCCTGGTGAAACGGAAGGAAGCTCTGGAGGCGTCCAACTTCCCGAGGGTTAACTAGGTCTCGTAGCCAAACTTTTTTGGCAGCGTTCTAGTGAGCGGCTCTCGTCCATCGTGGGGAGAGTCGCTCTTGTTTTCTCATGGAAGGTTTTTCGACTTCCTATCCTTGTGCGGCGGATATCGAAGTCTCAAAGGTAACAAATTGTCGACTAGCCGCACATACTCTCCACCAAACTCGGTTGGACTTACCGCCAACTTAACCATCCCCCAAAACCTACCGGCCAGTTCCTGTTCTCACGTTCAGTTCACCATGCCTACCATACTTGACCATCACGAACAGCTGATTGAATCGCTCACCAGAGACGTGCGATTTCTCTCGGTCTCTCAGATTGCTCACCAATGGTACAGCGGTGAAGAGGGAATTGCCCATGAAATGATCAGAAAGCTTGAAGAAGCTCAATTGGTGGTTCGCGAATCTCATTTGCTTCATCCAGAGCTGGAAATCAAAGGTCCCGAATTTACGTGGTCCCCAGGGGATCCGGAGCCTGACCTGGGACCCGTTGCCTATCGGCTCCGCAAACGGTGGTGCCTGCAGAAACAGATGATGGATCTTATCTTTCCCACTAAAGGGGCTTGTGAGCATTTTGGAGGTGTTCGTGTTCGGCCCCGGGCGAGCGAATTCTCACACGACCTGCATCTGGCGGGGGTCTACCTCTTTTTGCACAATCACGTAATCCCCGGTTCTGATCTGCACTGGGTTTCGGGTGATATGCTTCGTTCGGACGGGAGCACGGGAGATTATGGAGGCCACGTCCCCGATGCTGTGTTGGTCAACGCCCAAGGGCAACTGCACAGCATTGTCGAAGGGGGAGGGAGCTACGCTCGGACCAAACTAGCAGCTATCCACCGGGAGTATCGTGAGCGGGCTTACCAGATCTGGTAGTTACATCGTTCCACGCTCTTCGGCCTCCAATCGCTCTCTGAGTTGGGTAAATCGCCCCAGTCGCTGCTGATGTTCCGCTGACTTATTGGCTTCCAAGTGCTGAGAACGCCACAACGGCATGCTCGATAGTACCCGGCCATGGCGAGCACTGGGAGTTGAAGTCCCCGAGGTCTTGGGCAAAGGCTGGGCACGGAACTGTAAATACTCGGCTTCTGAACATAAGAATTTGGTCATTAAAGGAATTGGCTCGCGATGCCCTTTGCCATCCTCGATGATCGCCAGGCAGGCACCTGCGGTGGCGGAGATATTGAGAATTTCTGATTTGGAAAGTTGAGTCGTAATATTTTCGCTTTCCGATTCACTCCCGAGTGCCGCACGCTGCTTGACTCGAATGCTCTCTTTCTGCTTCGTGCTTTTGAGTCGCCGGGTAGTTTCTCGGCTGAACGTCAAGAGTTCCTCAATATCCTGCTTCCCCGTTACCGTCTGATAGATCTTTAACGTGCAGTTGTCTCTCACAGTGGCGGACAAATCGAGATCTCGCGTCTTAAGCGATTCGGTGGTTTGATTGGCCAGATAAAGCGAGAGATTGTATTTTCTGGCACCTGTCAACAAGGCCTCAAAGGAAGCACCTGCGATCTGTTGAAACTCGTCGACAAACACATGGACATGGGGCTGGGGCCTATTGCCTTCCTCCCCCGATTCACGTTGTTCGTAGAGCGTCATGGCTGCATTGACCGTGGAGTACAAGACAAGCCCTGCGATCTGTCTGGCAGTGGTCGCCTCGGCGATGGAGGGGACGAACACATAAATGATGTCTCGATTTTGGATCGAGTTTTTGAGATTAATGACGTCCTTGTCTTGGGGTCCCGGCTGCAATTGGGGATATTCGAGAAGAAATCGGAAGATCCCTCGGATCTGTTCCGCATCACGAATGTTCTGTGTATCTGGGTTTTGCAAATAGCGATCCACTTCGCGGAGTGTAATCTCTCGACCACTCTGTTTTTGGGCAACAAGTCGCTCACAAATAGAAAGCATCAACAACAAATTTCTTTGGCTGTACCAGCTTCCCCCATAAGCGAGACCATGATCGAGTGAAAAGGCTTCGAGAAACAGATTGCACAAGCGGATAATGCGGTAACCATCTTCGGGAATACTCTGGAACGGATCAAACTTCTGCGAGTGATTAGCGTCGAGCGACAGAAAGCGAAATTCCCGCTCAGGATCTGCCTCCGCTAAACTCTTGACCGCATTGAACAGGGCCTTATCACCCCCCAGATCGACGATCACGATCGCATCGCGTTCCAGACAACTTTGTTGCTCCCCATCCTTGGCCTGCCAAGCGAGCGTATAAGGCTTCATCAAGTTCGCCACTAGCGGGAGGATCAAGCGACTCGTTTTGCCAGAACCGGTCTTGCCGCGCAGATGCGTGTGTCCCGACTTGAGAAGCTCACGCGAGACGATGACCGGATCGCCTTGCTTACCAAGTTCTCTCGGGGATTGGTCACTTCTCCACAGATCTTGCAGGGAGAGTTCCGGTTCCTCCTTCTCATCATACATCCACTCCCCCAGCGTGATGGAGTGACCGGTATCGAATAGTTTCTCCGTCACTTCCATACCTTTTTCTCGTACTGCTTGATCGCTTCGGGATAGCTCTGTTCGGTAGGAACGACCGTCACGATAAAGCGGGCTTGATTATCCAGAGGTAGCTTTCCCCCATAGCTTTTTTGCAAGAGTTGTTCGATCTCGTTTTTCTTTTGCTTCGTTTGCACGATCACCGCCACACCATAACTTCCCTGGTCGATCCACTGGTGGAACTGCTTGGCATACTTGGTCAGAATGCTCTTGAGTTGGTCGCGAGCGTTTTTCTTTTCGGCACGACAGAGATAGAGACGAAAGAGAACGTCTCCCCCTTCTTCCTGGGAGATGGCATGGAAAAAGTTGTGATAGGGTGGGTCGATCCCTTCCTCGGCAAACAGGGGCTCGATCTCTTCATGGAGCGCAAAATACCTCCGCTCGGTATCGAGGCAACAAAACCATAGTCGCGCCAGATCAACTCCCGCCGTGAGCTTGTGCTCGGGATGCACATAGACACTTTCAGCAAAAGACCCCTGTGGCTTGCTGATCTTGGTCGCTGCTGAATCGCTAGTTGCAGAATTCTTCTTGGAACTTTGCGGTTCGACCAGCCGGAGAAGTTTGCCCGCTGACACCAGCTCGCCTAAAGCTTCCGTGGCTTGCTGTATACTGGCATGATGATCTGGACCGACCTCAGCAGAAAAGAATAGCCGCTCGACAACATGCGGCGTGGTGATGCGATACCGGTCGACATGACCCAGGATTCTCTGCGACAGGGTTCCTCCGCCTGTCTTGTCGAAAAGCAAGGATGTCATGGAATAGGACTCGCTTTTTCAAGTGTAGCCGCTGGATGGTTTGCTAACCGCCATGGAACGCACCGCTGGCCCCCAAGCTCGCAACATACCGGGAAACCGAAGATTTTATCTATTAAGACCAGGATTGCCCATTGGGGAAATCGTTCTAAAATTGGCTTTTAAGGATGGCATTTTAGAAGTCGCGTTCGGCTCGAGTTGCCATTTGCGCTGGATCCGATAGTCTGGCGGTCCACTTCGTGCCAGGAGGATTCTATGATCGACCGAGAAATATTTAATATCTTACGCAATCGCTGGGTGCTACTGGGAATCTTTCTCCTCTTGCTTCCGACCATCTTTGAATTGCACCAACAGCTGGCCAGTACGGGACTCATGGATCTCCCCACGGCGATTGCTTGGATTGCCACCGGCGGCCTGGGACTCTATCTGGGTCTCCGTCGCTGGGAAGATGATTGAGAAACTAGTTGGCAACTCACGTTGCGACTTGCCAAAGCACCTCGCATGGGGCTGAGAATTTCTGGCAAGTGGTCACTCCTGAACAGAGCATGGTAACGGAGAGAGTCTGGAGGTTCCCAAGGGAATTGGGAAAAAGAGTTCTTTCGACATGCTCTGATGAAAAAAAACTCACTCCCCTGAAAAGGAGAGTGAGCCGACCAGATGTTTCCTGTAGAAAACATTAGCCTAGCAAGTAGATAGCGCGCATCAGACCGACACCGACCAATACCAAGCCCGTACCGATGAGGGCCGTTTGCATGATAATTCCAACTACGATCCTGAGAGTTTCTGTAAGATAATACAGATCTCTGGCGTAGTTGTTGTCGTTTGCTTGCCGACGCTTTCGCTTTCTAATTGCCCGACGTCCATTTCGATTGTACCCATAGTCCATAGGTGGCTCCTCCTTGAAAAGATTTTTTGCACCTTCGGAGAGAATTGCTGTGGCAAATCTCCTACATGAAGCGCTACAAAAAATCAGTAATCGATTGGTGGACAGGCGTTTTCATCCCAGGCCCACGGCAGAACCTGGGGCGCCAATACCACGGGTTGAATCGCTTGCTTTCGTTGGGGTTCCACCTGTCGAACCGCTGGTTGCTGGCGGAGGGTGGGAGCCTCTGTTTTCTTTGGAAAGGTTTTCTTCTTTGCAACCTGCGGTTGAGTAGCCGGCTCTGGCCTACTCGCAGACGGGACTATCTTAGCTACGACTGGCGTCACCTGCGGGGCCTCCTGCTGGGAAGCTGGGACTACGACTTGCAGCGGCTTGACCGGTGCCGAACGAGCCGCCACTTTGGGCTGGGTTGGTGTTGGGGGGGGCGTCTTCGCTGATTGTCGAGGGACCTTGGTTTCCACGCGTGCCGAATTACTCAAAGGCTCAAATTTCTCATTGGCCTGCAGTGGCAAGGGGAGGCGAAACCAAGCTTGGCTCTGGTCCCGTGTCTTGCTCTCGGTCGCCTCATCTCCAAAACGAACGGGAAGTGTGTAATAGGCATCCTTTCTGATGCCGGCCCCGATCTGAACCACATTGATTTTGATGGGGCCGCCGACAGCGCAGTAGACGTTGATCCAGGCTTCGAGCTCGTCAAGATACTCATTCTTCACAACGACCATTTCCCAGTTTTCTCCAAAAGCGTCTCCCGGATGATCTCCTCCGGGAAGCGTCACACCGTAGCGAATATCCTTCAGCAGCCAGGCAAACGGTGTCCGGCGATTGTCGTAGGCCATCTCCTCCGCAAAATCCGGATGCGAGAAATGCAAGTCGGGATCCGTAAAGGTAAGGAGACTTCCATCGACGTTCCACCGCATTGCGATCAAAGTATGGGTTTGGGACTTGAGGGCCTTCTCAAACATTTCCTCGGCATTGGTGGGTGGATCGACTTCAAACAGGACGGGCTTGTCGCGGGGACGGCCGAGAAACACAATCAGCGGTATGCCCTCGGGATTTTCTTGTGCTGACAAGATCGTGGCGGGCCGCATCCCAAATTCCTCCTCAACCGGGATTGTCTTTATGTTCGGCATCGCTTGCGGTCTCATCAGATCAAACGCCGACTCCACCGAAGCTGTGATACGCAGTAGATGGGCGCCCCCTTGCTTACGGAATAGCTCACGCCAAAAATCCTCGACCGCCTCTTGATGGACGTGATCCACTCCCCATTGGGAATCATGGGCGAGTATCGTCACCAAGGCGTCTTTCGGCATGTCCTTGACCCCTTGAAAAAAAGGAGAGAGATGCGAGAGGGAGGATTTCCGTAGCGTGGCAAACGTCGGCACAACGCCCTGGCGCATCGAGAAACCTTGGTGATGAGGAGACCCATCATACACCGGGTCTCCCGCCAAAATCACCAGTGCCGGAAACGGCGTCGCTCTTACTGAGGCGATACTTGCTGCGACGCGCGGTAAGTCGAGCTGCAAGGATCCATTTTCTGGAGGCTCTCTGAAAAAGGGACCTGCTTTCGCTAGGGGTTTTTTCATCGAAGCTGTCCGCATGCGGATCGCGCTCGGTTCATCCCCCACGGTGAACGAGCAAATGGGTCGATGCGCGGGGCAGGCAAACAGATGCAGCACCGTCTTGGGAGGGGACTTGTGAATGATGCGATCAATTAGTTCAGCGATTTCTAACCGGCCCTCCTGAAATCCATCCGCCACGAACATAAAATACTCCCTCAGATCAGTATCAAAGGTAATATGTTGCTTTACTACCACCGAACCTGACGAGCCGATCTCATCCACAGCGTAAGTGAAATTCATTGTGACCGCTAAGATGAAAAGCAAACTGAGAGTGTGGAAATGCTTGATCAACTTTTCGACCATACATAGATTGAAAAACGGCGACAACCAAGAGAAGGAGATCAGCAACAACGGGCCCACAGAATCCGTTGAGACCTTTGTCCTCAGCATTTCTGTTGCGGGAGAGTTCTCCCAAACGGTCCAAGGGATAAGCACTGCCATCATGCTCAGCATTACACTACTGACCCTCCCCAGCCACTTCAGGAGGGGATTGCATTGGTTGGAGAGCATCCAAATAGCCCCGCTGGTGGCCACAAATCCTGGCAACCAGGGAGTGATCTCGAAGGGACCAAGCCTGATGCAGTCGTTCATCAGGCAGTTCACCAAAGAGCTACAAGCTGCAGCTTCAGAAAATACAGTACCCAGAAGAGCCACTGCTATCGCTGCCGCCAGCAACGAACTGGGATTAAAGAAATGAGACCAACGCATGGGAAAACCTCTCTTTCATAATTAGTTCACACAGGAAAAAACATTAAGCCTCCAACAGGAATGCCTGCTGCTGTCGCGCATTGAGATCTGCTTGGTAGGCAGCCGAAACATTTACACAGGTCAGTTCCAAATTCTGCTGAGCAGCCTGATAGGCCTTGATAGCACGCTCGGCACGTGCCTTAATGGACACACAGCTAGCGAGGGCCTCGTTGGCAAACCCCAATTCCGTTGACACATGTTGTCCCTCGGGAATCTCCAGGGTATCAAACGTGTAGAGCCCATTCACGCACGACTTGAGAAATGCCGCCGCAGCCGTGGTCGTGAACGCCAGGGTGAACATGGCCACTGCGACGTAACCGATCATGCCGGGATTCCACGGGGGTGCTGCCGATCCCATACTTGGCGGGAAGTCTTTGCTGGTCCCCAGGACCCACGCAAATGTCACCGGCCCCGCCATGATCAACAACACTGCCCCAACGCGAAACCGTTTGAAAAAACGACTCGCACCCACGGCATCTTGAGAAAAAGGGATGAACTTCAACAGCACGAACGGCCCCATCACGAAGCCGAACGTCAGGGCGAAGGCGATCATGAATTCGGTAAAGATGGAAAAATCGATCCGGACAAAATCCCCCCAAGCAACATAGGTATACACCATCCCACAGGTCGTTTCGGCGACACCTCCCACGAGGATCACCAAGGAGTAGAAAATAATTCCCACCACATCTGGAAAATTCCCAAAATCAAGAAGTGATTTCCAGGCTCCTTTTCGGATCGTCTTCTGATGGGGGGTGACCTTTATTTTCGAATTGGCATCTTCGACGGCTTTTTGGGCAGCCGCCAGCCACGGTGCGACTTCCAGCCTTACGCACTCCGCGACCTGAAGAAAGTAATTCCATTCAGGATTGCTTTCGTGCAGACTCGCCCCTATCGACTTGGCAGTTTCCTGACCACCCGGGGTCGAGGACGCAAATTTCATCTGATCTAAGGGAGTTTTCTCTACCCGAGGGGGCTTACTCAAAACCTTGTCGCTCGCTTCTTTTATCGCGACCCGCCGTACTGGACCCGTGCCATAGGTAACCGTGTAACCCTGACTGGTCACGGTTTCCTGACTGGGGATGTCAGAAGTGGCTTCAGAAGCATGAGGGTTTCTGTGGCTGCTTGCCTGCTCTTTGACGTCGGTATGCGTCGGTAAAGGGATTTCAGGAACCCCATTGAGATTAGTATCGAAAACGCTGATCATAATTTTTCTTGACTCCTCATAAAATTAAGTGCCAACAAGTAAAAATGCCTGGGATCTCGTGAGAGATCCCAGGACTTGGAACGTGCGTGAGTTAATCCTCCAGACCACCAAACAAGGACGCCATGCTGCTTTGCAGCGAACTGGCATCGCCATTGGCGTGGGACTTGGTCGACCCGTGTCGTAGCGTCCTTGGCCCGATGTGTTTTACAAGGGCCTCGGTAACAGCGAGCGACACGTTTCCGAACAAACGCCTTTCAGCCTCATTGATCGACGGATCATTCGAAAAATGATCCAGGAGCGTGCAACACCCCAGGATATTCGCGAACAACCCCCCGTTGTGAAGCGGAAACGTGCGGAGCGTTTTCTTTTTGCCGGTTCGATCTTGAGAGACTTTCGAGACCGAAGCAAAAATCGCTCCTTCATTTCCACTCCCTTGGGGAGCCTCCCACCAGGCTGCTTCGTACTCGGGAAATCCCGGTATCTGCAGAATCCCAGTCGGAAACTGTTGATCATTGTTGTTGGTCGTTTTCGGTGTTCCGAAAACGGGTGATTTATGCTTTGGATAGTTGCTTGACGTTGCAAACATAGCTATTCCTCCAATAACAGCCGACCTTGGAACGAAAGCGAATCTTCCGCTGGGCAGATCAGCAATTAGCCCATTCAAAAACGCGAACGTTTTTGAAAGAGACAATCCTTGCCATGGCACACTTTTCACCAAACCAATCAACAATTCACGCACACAAACAAAACTCAACATTGCATTCAAATCCCCAGCCGTTCCGCAAACCACGCCACAAGTTGGCGCATCAGGAGGAACAGCTGCCAAAAAAACCACAGCCCCATCACTCCGCCAAACAGTCGCGTAAACGCCTCGTTAAAAGCTGCCGTAGGAAACAACAACCCCAGTAGCAGCAGGACTGCCGCCGCTGACAGAAGTCGACTTCGGATTCGTTGATGGCTAATCATCGCTTATGCTTCCCATACAGCTCGGAGTGAGTGAGCCACACCTCGGACCGCAACCCACAACAACATGACCCACAACATTCCTGCCAAGAGTTCACCTGAGAATTGACTCCAATAAGACCCGATGCCCAGAACCACCCCCATCGCCAAAAGCAACGTGCCCAGGGGATTAATCCCTGCAACTCCGGAAGGAATCGAATTGCGACTCGCCGCATAGAGCCACCCGGCATAGTAGGTTTCTCCATCCTTGCCGAGAAAATAGTTCGGACAAAACCGCGCGACCCCGGTCGGCTGATCCGAACCATCTTCAAAAAGGTACAGGTAATCACTCCCTTGCTCGCGGGTCACCAACAACTGGCAGCGGCCATCTTCTCCGACCAGGGCCTCATGAATTTCAGTCCATCGATCAAACGTATAAGTTCCCCACAGCTGGACCGCACCGCTGGCATAAACCACCACGAGGCCCAGTAGCTCCGCGCTGATCGTCGTTTCCGCACTCATTAATTCCGACCAATTCCAGCATGGAGTAGGAATCCATAAGGCTAGCCAGACGCCCCTGTTCCGGTCGTGGAAATACTCCTGGACTTCACCAGTTCCCGCGATATGGACCACATGGCCCCGCCCATCAGAGCAAAGTTGCGAATGGTCCTCCAAAACCGTCATTCCCTCACCATCCGCCGCAAGAGATTGACTCTCAGATCGACCTCGCGCTATCGCTTCACCCTTGGCAGTGAAGGTAATACGAGAACCACCGATTGAGGCCTGGCAGATTCCTCGCGCCAGGCGGTGACAACGAAAATCGTTCGTCTCGGGGAAATAGCGAAAACTTTCCCGGGAACCGTTGTCACGCTTTATCTCGAACCGAAATTTTCCGTGGACAACCAGATTTCCCAAATCCGTGGGTGAACTCGAAATTCTGATAACCAACTCAATTCCCATGTCGCTTCCCAACTGGACCTCGATTGGCCTGCCATCCGCATCTTGGACGTGGAGAAGTCCTCCCGATTCAGGACGGATGTTTTTCAGTAAGGGATGGTGAAGGGGAATTGGCAACCACAAACTCGCAATCTCCCCTTCGCAAACATGCCACCACTGGGCGAATGATGGATGTGCGGTATCCACAGACCCAGGACCCCGCTCACCGTCATCCAATGCTGCGGCATTCTCTGTACCGTCAATTGCAAAAGTAGTAGTAATTAGGGACATGATTTTTTCCAGCGATTGGTTCGTCTCGCAATCGATCTGTACGAGTCAAACCGATTAATATTTCCCTCGGTAGCTGGCCTGGTCGACCCGACTGTGACGCTTCCTGGTGGAAGTACCCGACGTCATCAGCCGGCAGGCCAACTACTGGGGGGAACTCTAATGTGCGATGCTAGGCCGTTTTCTCAGCTGTCTCCTGTTGAGGTTTTGGTACTACTGCCAAGTGCGATGCGAGCACCGAATGTCGACTATGACTGACGCCTGAATCATCTTTCCAGCGCGATTGGCGCAGGCGACCAAAAACGACAATCTCGGTCCCCTTGGTGGCATTTTCTTCGAGTAGCATTGCATAGTTTTCACCAAAGATGGCCGCATCGATGAAGATCACCTCTTCTGGGCCGGGACCATTCACGGCAACCGATATCTCGGTGACCGTCACTGCGGCTTTTTTTTGCTGTTTCACTTTCGGATCGTCTACCAGACGACCGCTGATGATGACCGTTGCTTGTTGAGAATTCATTTTCAATACCTTTCTTTAATAAAATTCACGGGAGGGTAGAGTTGATGCTTTCTAGGGAACGAAGGTCTAGATTGAATTAAATCCTTTGGCACTGACGAGAACGCGCTCTTCACCTAAAACCAAACGAAACTGCGACAACACGCTCTCGAATTTTTCCATCGTGTTCCACTCTCCAAAACTTGCCTCTGCAAGCAGCTGAGGAAAACTTGTTCTTCGAGTGCGAAGACCGTGGGACCCATCTCCCAGGAGGTAGTGGTCCAGGATCACGCGATCACACACTCGTTCCAAACTCTCCGCGAACCGTTGAATATTTTCGATTGGACAAAGGGGACTGACAGTTGCCTGAGTTGGAACTCCTTGAGAGCGAAACTTGGCAAGCACCTCCATGCGTTTGGCTGGCGAACTTGCTTGAGCGGGAAATCCTGGAATTTGCTCCCTATCCGTTTCCACCGTGAGCGAGACCCAGAGCTTGGATTGCTTAGCTAACTCCGCAATCAAATCAATATCTCGGGTAATTAAAGTCCCGTGAGTTTGAATCACGATTGCATCAGGTGGACGGATTACCATCTCTTCGAGCAAGGCGCGAGTAACCTGAGCGCGCTGTTCCTGCGGACAATAGGGATCGGTGCTACTGGACATATAAATCATAAGCGACTTCGGCTGAGACCTTTGGGGCCGTTTGATGCGATCATAATCTCGCCGATAAGCTGTGCGGATATCCTGCTTAATGCCATAGAATCCCCACGATCGCCCTTGGGTAATCCAATGATTGTGTTGCGCGTAGCAATACGACCCACAAAGACTCCCAGAGAATCCGCAGCCAGCATAGGCATTAAGTGAATGCGTATAGCCTTCGCCTAGGAAACCACTCGTCCTAGTAAGAATCGACCTATTCTCGATGAAGGGAAACGTGTTCACTGCAAGTTCTCCCGATCCAGCTCTTGGACATTATCAAGCACATCTTGGAGCAGAGGTCGTCTCTTGGGATCCATTGAGTCGGAGTGATTTCGTAAAATTGCGTCATAAACTTCGCGGCGATGAACGGGCACTTCCCGGGGAGCTTTGAATCCCAGGCGGACCCTACCACCGCGAATTTCCACGACAACAATCGTGATGTCATCATTAATGACAATAGATTCATTTTTCTTCCTGGATAAAACTAGCATGATCAGGGATCCTTGAATTTTGGGGTCACAGCTTGTTGACTAATGCTTTTTGATCAGCCATAGGGGTACACTTAGGCAATGGGTAACTTAATCGTTAGGAGTGGGTAATGCTCTTGCATAAATCGAAGTGCAAGAACCGTATGACAATGGGTTACATCTGGATTCTGTTGGGTGGGACAGGAGCAGCCCAAAAAGACATCACCCTCCATGGCCAGCCGTGCCAGTTCATCAAATGCCCGACAGTCCTCGGAAAACCTTGCGTTAAGCAGGGCTCCGTATTCGTCAGCAAACTCGTCCCATGTGCAGTTGTTTGCCTGATAACGTTCGACCAACTCTTGAGTGGGTCGCAGACAATGCTTGGTATGTTTTCGAGTGTCTTGACGAATTGCACCTTCGGCAGCTTCTGGAGCCTCCTTGGGAAGGCTTTTCATGTATCGCATCTTATATCGAGTGAGCATTCTGAGTTTTCCTAGCATTTAGTTTTGGAAATGGTTATTGGAGTCAGTTTCTGCCCGGCTCCAGAATTCGCTGACAGGTAGGACATTGGCCTTGCCCGTCAAAGACTCCAGATACAGTCCGCAATCGATCAAGCATGGACTGAGGAATGGCAACAACTGAGATTTGGTGGTGATGAGGCGACCGACAGTGACGACGCTATACACGACAGACCGCGAATGCGCATTGGCGACACGCCTATGAAGGTGTGAAACGATACGATTTGCAACCGTATCAATCGCTTGGGCAAGAATACCCATCATGCATAAAGAACAAAGACCCATCACTAGGGAAGTTCTCCCGTGCAATAGGTCTTTTTGTGAATTCGGAAATTCCAGTGGTTGGTAAGACCACTGAGTGAAAGTGCAATCGCCTTTCCACTTAGGTAAGTTATATACACTCATCAACTTCAGGGCAAGTGTAATGAGTAAGAATTTAATCTTTCATTACGAATACAATTCAATGGTGCAGCTAGATCTCACCTGAAATGAAATAGCTGAACACTATCCCAATTTCTTACCTCTGCTCCATTTGTCATCTCATAGCACTTGAAGCGATCGGCCACAACATCTCTCTCTAATGTCTTGTCCACTTGAACTGCGTACCACAACAGTTTTAACCAGAGATGAGAACCAATTGATTGCCTACCAATTTCCATCCCAACATAACTTATCCTCTTGAGTCACTCATTTTATTGCCTCTCAATCCCTCACATTAATGGATGTCCAGTATTTCCTGGACCAAGATGGCAAGGTTCCTGTTCGACCAAGAGTATATCAATGGGTCAAGTAGTGTCCTACGGACTTATCGGCCTCCAGTTTTTGGACTATAATTCCTAGCGACATGCTCTTAAAAGCAGGAAGCATGAAGGGAGGTGTGTGCGATAGAACCGTGCAGCTGCAATACACCCCACAATTAACCCCCGTAGATACCTTGGCTGGAACTATTTCGCCTAGTATAAGGAGTAACATCTATTCACAGGAGTATCACCGGGCAAGAATAGACTTGCTGCCCCAATTATTCTTTAATCAACATCGAATGCCGCCATCGGAGCCATTGCGGAGTTACCGGCCCCGACCGGCGACCATACACATTAACCGGCGCCACGATGGCGGCATTCGATGTTGATAGGATTTAATTTGTCATGCTCATTTGTTGTTTGATGCTCATTTCTAGTTACCGGCAGTTTATTTAGTCATCCGATGGTCTAACTGGCTGGCAACAATTGAAGAGCAACGAGGCGATACTCCTTCTCAACAAGCTATTAGCAGCTACCGTCGGCATCGGTATGGTTTCAACCACCTGTGAGGTGATCTCAACGCCTTTTTCCATCAGCCGAGTCAAACCTCAGATGACTCTCCTCGCGTAAGCGCACATAATGTGCTCTTCAGCAAACACTTGTCGTCTATGCTGGAAATGTCCAACACATTAGGCATCTCAACCGCTTCTTCAGAAGCACGTGACAACTCCCTAGCATCTCGAAGTTTATCTCGGCGGCGAACTGTACTCCTCCGACTTCGCTCAGATTTTGCCAGCCATTCCTCCACCCCCAGAAATCCGGGATACCAAGGGGGCACCCCTTTATGGACGTAGTAATGTGGATGTTTATCTTGACTTCGACCCGATTGCATTGAGGCTTCGATTCGCCTGGCCGTCAGAGCGAAAAGTCTCAAGACCGGCGTGGGAATCGACATGGTCGTCCAAGGAATACGCTTCTTTACTGCGGGATCTCCTGTGCCAAACTCAGTACGAAAGACATTGGCGAAGTGAATTAACTCAGCTGGAGTTGGATTTGGCGGAAGAGCTTCGAAGACTGCCATGATGTTTTCGTTCACAATGTCCCTCCAATCAGAGCAGACGAAGGAGCAATCGTTAATTTGGACCACCCGACTAAACCATTCCTATTGCAAGACTTAGTTGATTGGCGATGGCTCAGAGACATCCCACCGCAGTTTCGCAGAAATCGAAACTGAGCTACTAATAGCTTTGCTACGTTAGAAGACTGAAGTGACCTGTTCTGCATCGGGCATGGACACGACCTAACTTCGCAGGTGCGCGAGATTAGACCATAGGTGCAAGATCGCTTGGATAGCACAGTCGCTAAGGGAAAAATGGACATCATCGCTCTACAAAATAGGTAGCCGTGCAAGGCTGATTTTGCTTTAGATGATTCCGCGACAGATTGGCCACTAGGAATAGTAGGTCCTAATGTGCTTAGCGTGAGAAACTGTCCGTATTATAACATCTCATCCAATGAATACAATAATAAGTACGCCAAAATAGTTCTGCTCATTAATGATTGCTAATGCTTCTGCGTAAGTCCAAGCATGCCAAACGGGATCATTAATATTTCTTCACAAATAAGATTGCAATAAATACTTTATATAGTACTATCACACCCCAGCAGGGTCTAACGAACTGATCAAGGTTTTTGTCGACCTATCCAGGAGTCTAGAGTGGTGGGGTAATCAGGGATGGCTCTAGGGCAATCACTGAGGCGACCGAGTGTGTTGTGAGTAAATTTTAGATACTCACGGCAGAGGTTTTGCAGCGGACTTCTCAACCGTTAGCACCCTGCCACCAAGAGCATTATTACCGAGTCAGAAGTTCAACTACCGTCAAGTGTGGGCCACCTCAAGGTAGTAAGTTGCACTGTCTCCCAATTGAAGACTTCGAGGGAAACCAATTGCCAACATAAATTGCGGGTGTGAAAATTCGTCCAAAGCAGGAAATTGGGGCTTGAAACTGGAATAAGTTGATTTAAGATTGCCGGTTCAAAAGCAATTTTTGGGAAAGTTCGCCTGGTATATGCGAAAACTCCACAATAGACTGGGAACAATGCCTATTTCTGGAGTACAATTTTGTTAAGGGAGGGGCCCCGTTGTTTTAGATTACACACATTGGTAAGTAGTTTCTCACGCTAAGCGAACCAACGTGCCACCGAATCACACGGTGTGGTAATTGTTCAACGGGGACCCCCTTGTGTTGGCTTTGGAATCGTGTGATGTGTCAAAGCTTTTCTCGCATGCCTCTGCTTGCGATACTACATTTCCTAATACTATTCAACTCCTTTTAGGAGAACTCCATTTAGGTAATAATTTAAGATTCTATCGCCTAATATCTCGGAACCTTGATAGTAAGTCGTCCTATCGGCCATACTGTAAAATTCTGACTACCTCTTTTTTACTCGTGTTGCGATTAGGTGCCAACAAGTGCTGCCTATTTGAAGTTTACTCTCACTGAGATGTAAGCTGAAATAATGCGCACAGATATTTTCAGCTGGTGCGCGCTCTGTAACAATAGGTAATCTCCCTCCCAACCTAAGGTACCTTTATGTCAAAACCTTATGAACATTATCCAATTGACCGTGATACTATAGCGTCGCTCTATAGTGCAGTTGGTAAAAACACGAGTCGTAGGAAACTAGTAAGAATACTTGGCACGATCAGCGAATCAGCTTTTGGATTTATAGAAAATGGCAGAAGCGGTCCGAATCCCCATCCACCGTATCATGCGACGGTTGGAAATTGCCGGAAGATCATCGACGGATCAGAAAATGTACTAGGCAAGGGGAACAAGCTCACTCTTGATAAATTAATCGATCAGCAACGCCCTACTACAGCCTTGAGCAACAATCCACAAGATTACCTCAATCTTAAGTTCGGCAGATTCATCAGCTACAATCGTCAAGACTCGGGTCCCAAAGATCACACTTGGTTTGCGGAGCAGGTCAAATTGTGGCAGATCGTTGCGCCCCCTTATGCTCCCCCAGGATCACTTCATTTCACTGGGTGGGCCAACAACAATGCAGGTCAAAGCGATGGACCGTACCAGCTCTATGCCGTACGAGTCAGTCCATTCCTATTCACTATGCTTGGTTTTGATGAAAAACTTAGTCATGGCTGTTTTCAGTCGATTTTCACTAAGAAGTTTGCCATCCGGAATTCAAATGAAGAAGTAGTAAATGTTTTGTCAGGATGTTGGGTTGGCGTAGATCATGCTTGCCACAGCGCTGTATTTCGAGGGCTAGTCTCAAGCGAGCCTATTACGAACAGTATGGTGGACCAAATACAATTTAACTATACGGTGCAACCCTTTCAGACCAGCACCAAATACAAGACTACCAAACATGATCCTCTCCCCAAAAAACCTCCCAGCACTAACCTAATGAACGCACCACATTTCAAGGTCAATCGACAGCAAACCACTCCTGACAAATCAAAGTAGAATTCTCGATCCAACACTTTGCGAATTGCAAGAATTTCCGACTTCGACTCTTCACTCCTGCAGGCGACTCGCTACACTTGAAGTATTACTGCTAGGTCTCTTCTTTTTTCCAATTCATCCCAAAGCTAATCAGGACTGGTCCGAAGCAACAGCTTCTGACGAGGACTGGTTATTGCAGTCGCCACCTCGGTAAATCGGACTGCGACTTTGGTGATGAAAATGAATGAAAGGAAGAATAAGCAAAATCGATTGAAGGTCTTGAGAACTCATGATCCAAAATCACTGTTCACTTACGACAACTTTACTCCGGAGGAAATTCTCGACAGACTGGGAAGACCACGGTACCTACTGAGCAGCAGCTCGAAAGTGGAGAAGTCACAAACGAGGAGAGTGCTTTCACGCATACTCTATCTGACTAGTGGCCTCTACTGCCCGAACGCAAGTCCGGGCTGTTTGAGCACCTGCCTCGGATTTACGAGCGGGCGGATGGGATCTGATCAGGCAACCAGTGCACGTGATCGTCGTTCAGCACTTTACGCTGCTGACAACGATGCGTTTATGGCGTTGCTTCGGCAAGATCTCCATCAGCTCTGCTATGATGCCGAGACTCAAGGAATGCTGCCAGTGGTTCGTTTGAACGGCACGGGAGATCTCGCTTGGGAAAAAAGGCACCCGAATGTATTTCGGGAATTTCCAAATGTGCAGTTCTACGATTACACCAAGCATCCCGGAAGGATGAAAAAGTTCCTGAGTGGAAGGCTTGATGGTGAGCCGTGGCCTGGCAACTACGATCTGACGTTTTCTGCTCACGAGCTGAATATCCATTGGATAACTCCTCTGCTTGAACTATCAGGAAACGTCGCTGTAGTCTTTTGGCCGGAGCTTCCCAAGACTTGGCTTGGTTACCGGGTGATTGATGGAGACAAAGACGACTTGAGGTATCTTGATCCATCACCGGCAATCGTGGGCCTACGGGCGAAAGGCGTTGCTCGCGAAGACCTGTCGGGATTTGTAGTAAGAACAGACTGGCCAACGGCTGGTTTGATGTTGAACAGAACAAATGCTGCCTAGCAAAACGCAGTGGGGACACCTTGGGTGTCCCCGCTGTTTTTTGTTGGTCGGCTTTCACGAATTATTGAGGCTTTCAGGGCTCTTGTAGCGAGATGCCAAATACGGAAAAGAGATAAGTACCCAACTATTTGCTTAAGTGTGAAATATCACAGGTCTTGATTAGGAACGCTCAGTAAACTTTCTGCCATCAAGGAGCACGACTCTTCCCAATGATAAATTCGTTGCGTTTTCCCAATCTGTGGTGAACTCAGCTTCTCCAGCAATGCTATTGAAGCCATGTTCTCTAATGTCATCTCTGATATGAATGCAGGCCTTCTCGAGTGAATCTGCCTCAACTTCTACCTCTCCGTGAGCTGGCACCTCAACTCGTACTGGGACTTTGTAAACGGTCATTTGACAATCTCCTTTGTGGTTATCCAACTGCAGGGTAGCGCAATGTCTCTGCCAATCGAATCATCGAAGTAAATTATGTATTTGACCGATGAAATCCGAACGAGGTAGTGGGCTATTTTGGTGCGTTCGGCGTTAAAAGCTGAGGCAGGTTTGAGAGGCTTGTTGTGATTATCTGGCGCGCCCTCACTTACCTGCTCGCTGATACGATAGACGCCGATAAGTCTGCCACTAACTACCGGGGTTGATCCATCCAGCTGGTGGCGTCTTCCATTTTCCAGGCGGTAAGTCATTCTCATCACCTCCTGGCCTATCTATGAGCTTTTGGGGGGAGATCTCAGCAAACGCTATCGACACCTGTGGCTGCCCGTGTTGATGGAGTATCTGACGGTGAAAGGGCTTCTGCAACGGCATGTAGAAACTACTGCCACCAAATTGACCATTATTGACTACGAGCACGCCTTGGTACATGTGGTAGTTGATGGCGTCCGACATTCGGTCAAACGCTCCAACGTCCTGGTTGAGAGCGCATATAATGTAGAGATCGTTCTGGCTGCCCAGGTCTCTAGCCAATGCCAAATCTGTAGCGTCGTAACACACGGACGCTGAAATATAGAGGGGACGATGCTGTTTCTTGTCGGAATGCCAATGGTACTCGATCCTCCATTGCGCTGGACGAAAGCCTTTTAGTCCAGCAGATTCGAATGCTCTCTCTTCCTTTGCTAGAAAGCGTTTCCCTTGCTCAATAGTCGCGACCGTCAATCCTGAGTGCGAATTCCAGCTTGGGATAAGCCATTGGCAACTGTTGAGCAGAGGATTCCCTGGAAGTGTGGGGTCGCGATGGTAAACCATTCCAAATAGAACGATGCATTTGTGAACGCGGACAAATGGCAGCAGCAGTGGGCGAATGTCATCTTGGTGTATGGCCAATTCGGGGAATACAAGAATGTCCAGTAGTTGACCATCAGATCTTCCTTGAGAACGATGTGACTCTCTCACTCGGAGCAATTGAGCAACCGCTTCGAGAATTGCAGCAATATGTGCCTTGTGTTTTCGGCGAAAATCCAGATCTCGCAATTCTGGGTCGCTTAGCCAAGTAGTGTAATCATCCATGCATGGCGTAACTGACTGCACCACTCCAATGCGCAACGGTCTCGACCATTGCTGACCAGTCTTGTACGGGGGCAGAGCCTCCATGTCCTGAAGTGACGTTTTGCTTGCCGCCCCGTACCGCTTGGTTAGTTCGCTAAGTCGTCGCTTCACTTTGCTGGCTAACCTGCGAAGCGGAGTAACGGGTTTGCTAACTCCAGAGCCAGGCCACCTAAGAAGTTCGAACAACAAGTCTTCGATAAAAGACGACAGGGGAATCCACGCCGGTCCAAATGCTGACCTTCCCTGAAAACCAGAATAGCGTTGCTGTTCCCAGTGAGAGATTGGGCGTTTGTAGCGTTTGAGATTCTTAGTATGCCGTGGAGCCCCTGAGTAGAGTGAGGTGCTCCCGCGAATCGCAAAACGCAGCAAAATGCCGATCTGATACCGCTGCTTTTGCTGGAGATTCTCACACCAGTCTGGCGGTCGAAATAGAGGCACTGCCACTTGCGGTGACTTGTGTAGCACGAACGAGCCGGCATCAATGCGCCCAAATTCTTGATAGTAATCTTCTAACTTGCAATTGATTTGCCAAGGGGATATGACTTTATCGAACGCATCGCGGTCAAGGGAGAATAGCCATTCGGCAAGATAGAGAAGGTTTATCTCATCGACGAATGGGTTGAGCTGCCCCGACGAGAGATCCGGCAAACGCGTCTCATCTCTTGCCGTCTCTTTGGGTGAAAGCCCTAGCCGCTCAGCAGTCTGTCGCAGGACAGGACTTGCCGAAGGCTCAACTTCGCTCCAAAGTTCTGCCGCTGTTGATGGCGATACTCCGTCGACTCTTTCGAGGAACTCAGCAGAAACCGTGTTCTCCGCAGTGCGGGCGATGGCCTCATCGAGTCCGAAGCCTGATTTTGCGATCACCAGAAAACTCGTCCTTTCATCCAACGACGCTACGCGATCCCCAGCAAGGAAATGTGCAAAGCGGCGATAGAGTGCCAGGTGGGGGCCGCCCTTCTTGCCGAGCGAGTCGAGATCTGTGGGGAAGGCGTCACGAGCCGCGAGGTATAAGAACACCTGCTGCATTAAGTACCACGGCAGCCTAGTGCTCGTGGTCTGTCTGCTGACGAAGAGATTGAAGATCTCTGTCGCCTCCTGAATGAGTCTCTGGTGATACTCGTTGACATCTACAGCCGAAGGAAGACATTCCTCGTCTGGGACAATGCCAGTTTCGGTAGCTCCGGCCCGAAACAACTCTGCCAAGCAATATTGCCGGACTTCTCGCTGTGTACCTTGGGAGCCCCCTACTGTCCAGCCGCGTTTCAGAATACGGAGGACCTGATCCAAGAATTCGACATCAGGGTAGATGTCCAACGCTATCCGCAATAAACGAACATTTGCTGGGTTGATGGTCCAATCTTCGATTAACAACGCAGCAAATAATTTGCCACGGTCGTCTAGTTGGGCCTTCGACAGAACGAGTTGGCGTGGCAAGGCTGAGGGGGGACGGTCTTCGTCATCATCGCCTGTGTTGTCACGCGCCTCGGGGCTATCATCAGTCGATTCGTCGTAGAGCATCGGACGCAGAGACCGAAAAGTTCTTCGAAATCTACCGGCAGCGAAGCGGGCTGCTGTTTGGTCTTGCATGTCAGACATGCCTACCAGTAGTCCCGAGCGGCCATCGCCCTCAGGCGTCGATTCAGACGAATATCTTTGTTGCGTGTGAAAGAAGCCCTCAATTGACCCGATAAGCTCCGTACCATGCAGCATATCGAATACGCCCGACACTTCATTCTGAATTCTCTTTGCCGTGCGTGACTGAGGCACGAGGAATCGACGATCTCGTCCTTGTACCGTTGTTTTTGTCTTTTCGTCTTGCACGACCAGGCCAGAGCAAGTTTCGTCGAGCAGGTGCTGAAGCCAAGCGGTCACTTGGCGAGAGATATTGCCTTCCTCACAGCCTTCAGGTACACGAAGAACGAGCCGGAAATCATCGACGTAATAGCAGGCATCAAGCAAGACGATTTCTTCGGCATCATCGATTGGCCTGTCGAAGGCAGTACGCAGCTTTGCTTCGAACTGTTGCATGGCAACATTTGCGAAGAAGCCCGCTGCGGACAAGCCTTGTGGAAGGGCGACGTCGGTGAACCTTGGCAAGTCGTGCTTTTCCGCGTGCTTCTCGGCGCGCGGTACGTCAGCCCATTCCCAATTGAGCACTAACTTGGCCAACTTGAAAAATCGCTTGTCATCCCCGTCTCGCTGGAAAGCAGTCACCTGCTTGAATAGCACCTCTGGGGTCACGCGATCGTAAAACTTGGAGATGTCGCTATGAACGATTGCTATCTCTTCGCCATCAGTTTCAGAAGCTGCATATTCCGCTACAATCCTTGGTCGTTCAAGAAATGTTTGGTAATCATCGAAGTAGCTTCGATAGAGCTTTGCGCTACCCCAGCGATGCCGGAGTCCGTCGTTCGTGCCGTCGCAGAAGAGCCGGTGTCCGTACGCAAGCACGCGTTCCCGATTCTCTGCATGCTCTATTGTGAGACGGGGGTCACCCATCTGGCTCTCCACTCGATCGGCTAAGCAGAGCAGGATGGCGGTCGCCACAACCTGATCACGGAGAGCCACATGAGCCAGAGGACGGAGTTTATTCGAGCTGCCGGGATTGGGCTTCCATTGATCGTTTTCGAATTTCCAGCGTTGCGACTTGGGGGCTGGCACAAGCTCCAACGGCAACGATTGCCACTCCTCAAACTGTTCAAGGTCCTCCTGAATCTCGGCGATGAAATCAGGAATTCGCAGCGACTGATAGTCGATGCCAAGCGTGTCGGCATACCAGCTGTGCGAGCGCAAGTTTGCCGAAGTCTTTTTCCATGCCTGCATTAACACGCATTCCAATCGAACATCTTCCAGGGATGGCGTGAGAACGCGTTGCATGGCATTGAGTGTGAAACCAGGTGGTTATGTCGTGGTTGTCTCACCGGGTTCTAGCAGCGGTGGTAAGAGTCTTTCACCGGTGACCAGGACTTGTGTTAGAGCTACTTTTTTTGACTCTTGCTTCACCACTGACCGGCAAGCTTCGGTGATTGCTTTTTTTCTGTTGATCCTAGTAGAAAAAAATTATAGCACGAGTGTCCAGTAATTGCTGTATCATCAACTGGGCTTCCCCCTTTTTATGATCCAGTGCTTGAGAAAGAATCTGGTCCTAGGGTTCCGCTGGCTTGCCGTAGCGGAGCAGGTTGCTGAGGCGTAGCCGAAGTAACCTGCGGAGCGGAGGGAAGGGCAACGTCCGCTTGACGAAGCTTCGCAATTATCTGGGAAGTCGTGTGACGTGTCTTCTTCATCTGAGAAATCCTTTCCGGGCTACGCCCGGATGCGATTCTCGCAAAAGACTGGATCACTTACGGGGGGGGAAGTACAACTAAATAAGAAGCCCTATCAAAACCTCACCGAATATGCCAAGAACCCTACAATTATGGTGGTTTGCAGAAAACGACAGTTGATATCCTAGGTTTTGATAGGGCTTCTAAGTTGAGATCCGGCATAGGATTTTTGGGTTCGATTGTGATACCAAGTTGTTAGCTTATTCTCGACCCTACCATTTTTAGGATTATAGTCGTAGCTTCTGTCTGGAATTTGTTAAAAGGAGGAAAGCGAGTCCTTTGCTCAAGTACATCATAACCTATTGTCTTTTTAAGGTTTAGAAGTTACACTACCAAAGTGATATGACAATGGCAGCTAAAGTTTATCAATATTCCTCTTCTTCAGTTATGAGACGCTTGTTTCGTCTTGTTCTGGTTACTGTGCTAACCCTGTCAAATTTACCAGGTGCTTTCGCTGCACAAGGCACTGTGAAGGATTGCCCTCCCCATAAAGTAAAGCTTTGTGAGAAGCATGTTGGCAGCCATGTCATATTTGCACATGTAAAGGAAACTGATGATGAGCGTTTAGCTAGCTCAGGTAAACGTATCAGTTCAAAACTACGCGTGTTAAATGATCCGCACGATCCAGCTCATGTCATAACAAAAGAGCGGTCTTTCCTTATCTCTTCTAAATCTTTAGAGGTCCCGCAGATAGAGTACGTTGCGGCTATTACTGCTATTCAAGATTCTTACTTTTATAAGGTCGCCGAGCCGATGTATTCAGGTCTTAGCTCGCCTGATTCTACGAAGGTGGGAGGCCTTTTCATGCTATCGTCAGTCCGTTTACTGGTTTGATATCCAGTTAAAAATACATAGCACTCTCTGCCTTGTACTGAGTTGCAGGCTCATTGAAGCTAATGAGCCTATCTTTAGCAACATCGTGCGATCTGGAATATTTTCCAGCCTCGTAATACTTACATACTTCTGTATTCATAAAACAGTCTACCGTTATGGACAACGAATCTCTCATGCTATCGACCAGTTTTGAAAAAGCTAAATATTCTCTTGCTGCTTTTGCTTTAAACTTTGTGACAGTATCTCTAAGAATTCTTCCTTTGAAGGTACTAGATCACTTTTCTTACGGGATATCTGCTGTTTTATGGTCAACGAACAAGCGTCGCCGGGCTATTACACTCAAGAACCTCCGATCTATTCTTGCTCTTTCTGATGAGAGTTCCATACGAGTAGGTAAGCGTTCTTTCTATTCAAATATTTTGGTAATAATAGAAAGTATTTGTATGCATAGACTCTTGAGGAGATCCTATAAGAGTACGCGCATGGATGTTTCAGATGAGGCTCAGCGTCTTATTCATAAATGTCAATCTGGCGAAATTCCGCTCACAATAGCCATCTCTTCTCACTATGGTGTTTGGGAGTATGTAGGGGCATGGTTAGCTTCCGTGGTTTCACCTACGAAAACAATCGTTGCTTCAAAACTTCCTAAAAACAGAGTTGTTGCTGATCACTTGAAGAACATTCGTACTGAATATGGTCTTCATCTTTTTGATAAGAAAGAGGTAACACGAGAGGTCCTTAATGCACATAAAGGCTCGTTGCCGCCACATCTTTGTATGTTACTTTGCGATCAACATGAAGGGAATGGCTTAAAGGTTCCGTTTCTAGGCAAGAAGTGTTGCACCACGAATGTTCCTGCAAGACTCATCCACAAGTATAAACTGCCCGCACTAATAGGTATTGCCCGACGCGAGAAACTAGGGAGTTACTACATTTCAATCGATGTACTGCCACTTTCTGGGCTAGAGCTACTGTATGACAGTGAAGCGTATAAAGAGATTACTCTTCGTATCAATACCATTCTTAGTTCATATATTAGAGAAGCTCCATCTCAGTGGATATGGATGCATAGAAGGTGGCGTGAATGTTGCGGCGAAGACTAACGAGAGGATTAGTAAACAGTCAGGTATTTTTGATATTTTGATGGGGGACATAATGATAAAAGAATTACTTTTGGTTTTGGCAGGCATAACTTGCACATGCTGTAGCGCTGTATATGCTGCTCCAAAGAAGGTACATACTATAAATGAGCTTATAGACCGCACGATTTCAGAAAGTCCACTGATACAAGCTCAATCTGCACAACTTAAGGCGGCGGACGCGAGAGTACTACAATCAACCCTACTCCCAAATCCACAGGCGGCAGTTGAACTTGAAAACTTTGGTGGAGATCTCAATGGCACTCGTCTATCAGAGACTACATATACTCTTAGCCAACCAATTTTACTCGGCGGTAAGATTTCATCCCGAACAAATGCCTCAAATGTAGCCGCGAAAGTTGTTAAGATGCAAGCACAACAGCTTGGTAACAAAGTACTATCACAGTTAGTTACTTCATTTGCAGCTGTGCAGCGAGATAAGGAATTTTTATCTATAGCGGAACAGGATACAACTATAGCGACTGAGGTTCTTTCAGCTGCTAAAACAAAGCTTAAGTTTGGCGGTGTCCTCAAAGGTGAAGTAACAAGGGCGAAAGTGGGACTGGAAAACAGAATGATAGCCCTACGGCTTGCATCTTCAGAGCTAATTGTCAGCAAGACTCAACTCGTTGCGTTTTGGATGGGCAACTTAGCTGAATTCGGCGATGTTCCTGAGCAGAGCTGGAACTCTTCTGAAAAAGCCTTTGATAGCCTGGATATCGATGAATTCCCGGTCGTAATGCTTCAAAAATTGCAACTTATTGCGGCGAAAGCGAATCATGCTCTTGCGAGAGTAAATCGAATTCCTGATCTTACCGCACAGGCAGGTGTAAGACAATTCGAAGAGACTGATGATACAACTTTCGTAGCCATGCTTTCTATTCCTATACCACTCTTTAATACTAATCAGGGAAATATTCTGGCTGCAAAGCACTCGATAAGAGCTGCGGAGCAACTCTATCGAAACACCAAAATTAATATTCAAGCTCAATTTGATTCTCTAATACAACGACGTAAGGCGCTCATCCCTCAGTATAAACAGCTAAAGACGGTACTTCTCTCTGAGAGTAACAAAGCACTCAAACAGATGAAGGAAGCTTATTCAGCAGGTCGAGTTGGATATCTAGACCTGGCCGATGCACAGCGCGCTTATTTTGACGTAAAAACACAACTCGCTATAACAATTTTCACTCTTAATAAAACGGAAGCCGAACTCGGCGCACTATCAGGAACTTTTATGAAAAATATTAACGGAGATATGAATAATGAATAAACACTTTCCCCTAAAGGCTATTGCTTTAGCTATTTTTACTCTCGTTCAACTTGCATTAGTCAACGCTGAGCCTCATGGTGACCACGAAGCTCATGCCACAGATGATAAACACGAAGAAAGTAGTGGAAAAAATGAAGAATCAGATGACGGTCACGACCATGGAGAATCAAGTGGTGATGAGGGCCATAATGAAAATTTTGTGGAGCTATCGCCAGACAGGGCAAAGAAAGCAGGGTTACAGATTGTTTCGGCTGGACCAGCTCAATTGCAGGATTCTCTAAAGCTATACGGCGAAACCACTATAAATAGCAACAACATAATCCATGTCGTACCTCGTTTTGCTGGAACGATACAGAAAGTCAATAAAGAACTGGGATCGCCAGTAAAGGCTGGCGAGCTATTGGCGACCATACAGAGCAATGAAAGCCTCTCTCCATATGATATTAAGGCGGAACTTGACGGTGTTGTTATTAGCAAAGATGCAACAAGAGGCGAGTTTGTAAATGAAGAAAGTGAGATATTTGTTATTGCTAGTTTGAAGGACATTTGGGTCAATGTTGCCATTTTTCCAAAAGATCTAAAGCGTGTTCGAGTAGGTACATCTGTGCGCGTTACCTCCAAGGCAATAAATCTTATGCAATTGGGTGAGATAGGCTACATTCGCCCTACGTTAACTGAAGCTACTCGGACTGCTCTTGCCAGAATTGAACTCGACAACGAATCATTTAACTGGCTTCCTGGTATGTTTGTTGAGGTCGAAGCACTCTTAGATTCTGAAAATGTTTCGCTTGCAGTTCCGAACAGCTCGATACTATTAGTCGAAAACAAGCAGAGCGTCTTTGTAAATGGTAAGTCTGAGGATGGAGAACTCGGCTTTGAAGTACGTCATGTGCAAGTTGGAAGAACGGATGGAACTACCAGCGAGATACTTTCTGGTTTGAAAGCGGGAGACAAAATTGCAGCAGGTCGAACGTTTATCTTAAAAGCAGAGCTTGGGAAAGGGGCTGCAGAACATAGTCATTAAGGAGCGGAACGTGATAAGTAAACTGATTCAATTTTCAATTCGAAACCGCATGCTCATTGTGCTCGCTACCTTTGGTATGGGAGCACTTGGAATATATAATTTCACCCGCCTGCCAATCGATGCTGTGCCAGATATTACTAACGTCCAGGTACAGATTAATACCTCTGTGCCCGCTCTTTCTCCAGTAGAGATTGAGAAGCGAATTACCTTTCCAATTGAGACGGCTATGAGTGGGCTTCCATTCCTTAGTGAATTACGCTCAATCTCGCGCTATGGACTCTCACAGGTTACAGTGGTGTTTGATGACAATGCAGACCTATTTTTAGTTCGACAACTGGTAGGGGAGCGACTAGTAGAGGCTAAAGAAGCACTTCCTCAAGGGATGGGCGAGCCCGCAATGGGACCAATCAGTACTGGCCTTGGCGAGATATTTATGTGGGCAGTTGAAGTGCTGCCGGGAGCAGTTAAGCCGGATGGCTCAGAATATACATCGATGGATCTAAGGACAATCCAAGATTGGATTATTCGTCCACAGCTACTCAATGTTCCGGGTGTCACAGAAGTGAATTCAATAGGGGGCTTTGCTAAACAATTTCATGTAACACCCTATCCCCAAAAGCTAGTTGCTTATGGACTTACCTTTCAAGATGTGCTCGAAGCTCTTGAGAAAAACAACTCTTTTGCTGGAGGAGGTTACATAGAACATCAGGGCGAACAGTATATTGTTCGAACCAGCGGTTTAGTTAAGGACGTAGAGGGATTGCGAAATGTTCGCATACTCACCCGAGATGGAACGCCTTTGTTTATAAAGGATGTGGCTCGGGTTGATCTAGGTAAAGAGCTTCGAACTGGCGCGGCAACACTTAATGGTGAAGAAGCAGTGGTCGGCACGACCATGATGCTCATAGGTGAGAACAGTCGTACAGTTGCACATGCGGTGGCTGCGCAAATGGAAACAATTAATACCACATTGCCTGAAGGTGTAGTCGCAAGAACGCTCTATAACCGCACGAGCCTTGTGGATGCAACCATTCACACCGTTCAAAAAAACTTGGTCGAGGGAGCGCTCTTAGTCATAGTTATTTTGTTTTGTATTTTAGGAAACTTTAAAGTCGCCCTTATTGTTGCCCTCGCCATCCCGCTATCGATGCTTTTTGCAGTTACTGGGATGGTAAATAACAGAATTAGTGGGAACCTCTTGAGTCTAGGGGCTATCGATTTCGGCATTATAGTGGATGGCTCTGTTGTTATGGCGGAAAATATTATTAGGCGCTTTGCGGAGAGGCAGCACAGTCTTCGCCGAACGCTTACGAGATCGGAACGCTTTGAAGAGACCTTTGCCGCAGCTAAAGAAGTGGCCAGCCCTGTGCTTTCTGGCGTCGGCATTATAATGATAGTTTACCTTCCGATTTTAACGCTTACGGGCGTCGAAGGAAAGATGTTCGTCCCTATGGCGAAAGTCGTCTTACTTGCGCTATTTGGCGCGCTGGTTCTGTCTTTTACTTTTGTCCCTGCGATGATAGCTATTTTTCTCACGGGCAAGGTAAGTGAAGAAGAAGGAGCTATCGTTGGATTTCTCAAGCGACACTATAAATCAGCGCTAAGTTTTAGCCTTCGTCAAAGAACTCTTGTAGGAGTACTGGCCGCTACAATTTTGATAACATCAGTACTTCTCGGCAGAAGCCTCGGCAGCGAATTTGTCCCTTCACTTGATGAACACGATCTTGCTGTCCAGGCACTTCGTATTCCCGCTACGTCTCTAAGTGAATCGATTAAGATGCAAAAGGAAGTAGAAAAGGCACTTTTAAAATTTCCAGAAGTAGAACTGACATTTGCTCGTATTGGAACGGCAGAGGTTGCAACTGACCCTATGCCACCGAATATAGCCGATGGTTATGTGATTATAAAACCGAGAAGTGAATGGCCCAATCCCTCAAAGTCAAAATCAGATCTTATCGCTGAGATTGAAGAGGTTCTGGAGGAAATTCCAGGAAATGCTTACGAATTTTCTCAACCAATCGAACTCAGATTTAATGAGCTTATTTCGGGTGTGAGAAGTGATGTTGCTGTAAAGATATTTGGTGACGATCTGGACGTGCTCTTAGAAAAGGCAACGGAGGTAAGCTCCCTTTTAAACAAGGTCGAAGGGGCCAGTGACGTGAAGGTGGAGCAGGTTAGTGGGCTTCCTTCCCTATTTATCGACATTAATAATCAGGCGATTGCCCGTTATGGCTTGGATGTAGTGGACGTTCAAAATGTAGTTGCTATGGCACTAGGAGGAAAAGAGGCAGGACTTATCTTTGAAGGGGATCAACGCTTTGATATTGTTGTACGTTTACCTGAAGAAATGCGGCAAAACATTAATTTGATAGGGCAACTCCCAATCCCACTGAAAGTCGAGAGTGCGCCTGAGAGTCAAAAGCATTCTCATAGCCAAGACTATTCACCAAGTATTGTGCCGTTAAACGAAGTTGCTACAGTCTCGATTGTGGAAGGGGCGAATCAAGTAAGCCGAGAAAATGCAAAACGGCGAATCGTTGCTCAAGCTAACATTCGAGGACGTGATATGGGCTCTTTTGTAGAAGAAGCTACTGAGCTCATAGAAAAAAATATTAAATTACCTGCCGGGTATTGGTATAAGTGGGGTGGACAGTTTGAGAATCTCGCTCGTGCTAAAACGAGACTTAAAATTGTAGTTCCTGTTGCACTACTCTTAATTTTTATTATTCTTTTTTCTACCTTTAATTCTATCCGAAACACTTTGGTCATTTTTTCTGGAATTCCATTTGCGCTCACTGGAGGTGTAATGGCGCTTGTCATAAGAGGAATTCCATTTTCCATTTCTGCCGGAGTAGGTTTCATAGCGCTTTCAGGAGTTGCCGTACTTAATGGTGTTGTTATGGTGAGTTTTATTCGCCAATTGATAGATGATGGCATGGATATTGAACAAGCAGTAACTCAAGGGGCCTTAACGCGACTTAGGCCTGTCATTATGACGGCTCTTGTAGCCTCCATAGGCTTTATTCCCATGGCGATTGCTACTGGAACAGGTTCAGAAGTGCAAAGACCTCTAGCAACGGTGGTGATAGGTGGAATTATCTCATCGACCGTTCTCACCTTGTTAGTTTTACCGATGTTATTCTCTGTATTTTACAGGGATGAAAAGGATATAAAAATTTAGCAGCACGTTTCAAAGTCCCTGCCACAAGGAACGCGACCATGCCCAGGCTCATCCATAGGTTTTGACGAATTATGTTGCGTGTCGCGCGGCTCACCAACTTGCTGATTATCGCCCGAGATCATAATCATTCGCTTAACACCGAGTTCTCTCAGTCGCGAAATTGTCCGCTTGGCCGCTTCACGCGGTGTATTTATCTCGTATCAAACGATTCACAACTGGCCGGAAACTGAAGGAAATCAACTACGGAATCACTTCCTGCGGAGTCCTCTGACTTGCTCTGTTGCGGTCGAGTTCGAGCAGGAGATAGGCTCCCCCGCTCGTAATGAACTCCAAGGGAAGCAACCACGAGGATGCTTTCCGCAACTCCTCTGGCATTTCACTATCTCAAATCTTCATTATCTCCACTCTTTAAGAGAACAAAATGCTTTTGCTGAGGGGTTGCTAACAAAGCCAAAATCCCTATTTCACTTGACTTATCATTTATTGCTCGTTGATAGTCCGCAAGACTAGTCACAGTCGTCTTGTCAACTCGCATGATAATCATACCGGCACTGACTCCCTCCTTCGCAGCCACTCCTTGGGGAAAGACATAAGTAACGACTATTCCTTCTAGATCATCACTATATCCAAGTTTCTCAGTTTCTACTGAAGCGAGCTCATCGACCACCAATCCATACATGGTATCGACAAACCCGTTTGACGTCTGATGTGGTGTGTTCTGCTGGGGAGCACTATGGTTATTGACATCAAGAAGTTCTGGAATGAATTTTATCTTGAGGATTGAACCGTCTCGGAAAACTTCCAATGATAAAGGTATTTGGGGAGTTGCTTTCTCAATTGCCCTGACAATATCACGACTATTTCGAATCGGCACATCACACATGCGAGTCACCACATCGCCGACTTGCATTCCTGCCCTTGCCACCGCAGAGTGAGGCTTGACGGCACACACCAACAGGCCTTCGTTATGGTTAAGGCCAAGATACTCCGCTACCCTGGATTCTATAGGTTCGGTGTCAAAACCAAGCTGAGCATGAGTAACCTTACCATCTTCGATCAGTCGTTGGGCAATCTGTTTGGCCGTATTGATTGGAATGGCCAACCCTATGCCTTGAAATCCCTCGTGGCTACCGTAACCCCCTTCGCTAATCCCCACGACTTGCCCCTGAAGATTAATAATAGGACCTCCAGAGTTCCCTGGATTGCTAGCAGCGTCGGTTTGCAGCAAGGGCGTTCGAG
Organism: Bythopirellula goksoeyrii; assembly: GCF_008065115.1. Lineage (NCBI taxonomy): Bacteria > Pseudomonadati > Planctomycetota > Planctomycetia > Pirellulales > Lacipirellulaceae > Bythopirellula > Bythopirellula goksoeyrii. The sequence continues at coordinate 3,821,132 of NZ_CP042913.1, forward strand.
GAGCTGTTGGTAAGAGTCGATCCGTTGCACTGATGATGCCTGTACTGACAGATAGTCCCAATTCATAGGGATTACCAATAGAAACTACCCAGTCTCCAATTTCCAGGTTATCGGAGTTGCCGAGTTGCGCTACTGTTAAGGAATCGTCCTTAGGAATTTGAATGACTGCCAAATCGGTTACGGGATCGGAAAATACTTTAAGCGATTCATATTTACGACCATCCGACAATCGCACAAAGATAGTCTCTGCCGAATCAACGACATGATTACACGTGAGTATGAAGCCTCGATGGTCAATGATCAGCCCAGTTCCCGAACCATCTTGAGGGATGAAGGTCGATCCCAAAGACTCAGAAGCGTTCTCTGTTGCAAACGATTTCTCAGGATGATTGGAAAGGGAGCGCCAATTGGGGAGATTTCGAGGTCCGCGTAAAACCTCAATCGTCACGACAGCGGGAAGCACGGACTGAACTGTCTGGCGAAAACAGTCGCTTAATATTTGTGGGTGCTGTGAAAATTGTTGTGATCCTAATGACGTTTGACCAGGAGCATCTCCTGTAAAGAGTGCACACGCAAGCATGCTCGCAAGTGATAAACACACCTTGGGATTTGTTAAGCAACGCATGAGTTCGATTCTCCAGAAGATTGTATTAGTAGCGCGCACGTTGCATGCCCAAAAGAACTCTGATTTTGACCTGCCAAAATGCTGTTTTCACATAACCGATTTAAAATCCGTATATCGCGAATGCAGTGATGGCCAGTCGATAATCACCCTCCCGCCTGAGTGCTCATGCTGTTTTTTCCAGGTCATCAATAATTCCAGGCAAGCGTGATCAATATAATTGAGATGTTCGAAGCCTCGGAGATGCTGATTGGCAGGAGTGTCTTCTGTACCGCGTTCTTCAACGTGGAAGACCGTGAGCGTAGCTTCCCGGCCGCCTTCCACATGCGTTGATCGCTCATAATAAAAGACTCCTAAGGGTGGAAGACCATCAATCGTAACTTCTCGTGGGTCTCATTGTCTATGATGCAGTACATTCTATCAGGAGAACTGCAAAGTCATTTTTTCACACCGCTATCAGTGATTCGGCAGCGGTGCTTGCAGGACTTATTCCTCGTCTGTCTCTGATAGTGACGTGGTCACCTGACAGCTTGCAAGCTGTGCCAAAGGGCAAGAAAACGGACTTTGCAGTTCTCCTGTACATTCTATAGCACAACTCCGCTACCCCATACCAATGGGTCCGGTATTCCTTCATCATCAATGAGCTGACGAATATCGATCTCGATGCTTCGGCTTAGGTCTGTAATCGGGACGTCGTTAGGGCCACCCTCAAACGGATTCTCTGAATGCTCGCCGACGATTTCCAACGCATAAAACACCCAAGAAACGGTGGCGCTGAAAGGAATCGAAAACCAGACGAAATGTTTGCCCATAAAGACCCATAAAGCGTGAAGCCCAGCCCTCGCAGATTCATGCGCAGGATGTTCTGAAATAATGTGATCACCAATCTTCTCAAATTCCTCCATCACGCCATACGGTAACAGAAAGATAAATAACCATACGAACATGTAGTTCAGCGTTGCAAACTGACGCGGATAAGGAAAGTTCTTGATGCGTTCCGATTTCCCCTGCAATGCATACAACTCCGATAGCGCTTGTTCGATCGCAACGTGCTCATAGGCTCCGACAAGATTGCGTTGTCGAAGCTCTTTGATCCGTGCGGACTGTATGCCCAAAAGTTGAGATGCTTGATTCTCTTTCTCAAACACATCCTTTAATTCGGTCTGCGTTATATATTGTGCAATCGCCTCCCGACAAGGGACATCTGATTCCAATATATTGACGACAACACCTCGAAACCGTTTGTTTGCGGGAGATGCACGTTTGTTTTCCCACTGACGCACTGTCCGCAACTGATACCTTAGTGCGGTCAACCAAGCGACATGTCGATGCACCATTTCACGGTGTATCGACTTGAGTTCGTCCGCGGGCAATTGGTCATCTTGAACGAAGTCCCTCACCATTATCGTGAAGGATCGCGATGCATTAACGATGCCGCCCCAAATCTTCCGAGCCTCCCACAAGCGATCGTAAGAAGCGTTGTTCTTGAAGCCGACAATAAAAGCAACAGCCGTACCAACCACGCTGAGCGGAAGCCACGGCACGTGTAGCCAAGTCAGTCCAAGGATGTCGTACAGAAAAACCGGGACAAGCGCCAGTAACAGGAAGCCAATAATATGCCCCCGCGTCCAGCGAAGCATCTTGCTGATTGGTACAGTTTTTCTAATGTACATAAGTGAATCCGTGACTGCTTGAATGAACCCAGCTCACTAGCCGGATTAAAAGTCGATTAGAGTGACGTGCGCTAGGTGAGACAAAGAGCATGTTTACGCGGCGGAAAGCCTGTCAAGTTCATACGTAACACCTTCGACAAGTTGTATCCTTTGCTTCGCGAATGCGGCGGTGCCTGCGTCCTGGGTGGCAATGATGATCGTTTGTCCGTTCCTGTGAAAATCACTGAGATAGCTCATCACTTGCTGGCCCGTTCCCGAATCGAGGTTCCGCGTCGGTTCGTCCGCAAGTATTACCTGCGGATCGTTCGCTAATGTGCGGGCCAGAGCGACCCGCTGTTGTTGGCCTGGGCTCAGTTCCGATGGCAGGTGGTCCGCTCGATCGGATAGCCCCACTCGTTCGAGAAGTTGGAGACCACGTTCTCGTTGCTCTTCCTCTGGCTTGCCAGAGAGCATTAGCGGAATCTGGACGTTCTCACAGGCCGACAGCCATGTCACGAGATTGACGGACTGAAAGACGAAGCCTATTTTATCGCTTCGCAGTTTGGTTCGTTCGTCAATCGACATTCCGTACAATGAGCGGTCCCCAAACAAGACGATGCCCGATGACGGAGCCAGCAACCCACCCAGAATCGACAGCAATGTCGTCTTGCCACTGCCGCTGGGTCCGACTATTGCAATGTAGTCATTGTCGGATACTTCAAGATTGCAGTTATCGAGTGCGGTCGCGACGTTGTGGCGACGCTTGTAGGTTTGAGTAACTGATTGAAGTTGGTACATGGGGAGACCCTTTCGCTATTGTGTTTCCTAGGATTTCAGCCGCGCTGGTGGCTGTGGCCTGCTTCATTAAGAAGCAGGCAAGGATCAACGACAGCTGCAAATGTGGCGGGCAGAAAGCTGGCGGCGATAGTAACTGTGACTGCATAGACGATGCCAACGAATAAAAGATGCGGCATTGGCTGAACAGAAACGCCTAACAGTTGTTGTCCTACGACCGCGGCGAGGGCGGTGCCCACAACGAACCCTCCTAGTCCTCCGGCCAAACCAAGCAGCGTTGCCTTGCCGAGGAACATTAGAATCACGAAACTGCGGCTGGCACCAAGTACCTTCAGCGTGCCGATTTCCTTCCGACGTTCGGTCACGTTGTGATACATACTGCGGGCGAGACTCATTCCTCCGACACTCAGCAGAATCGAGAGAGACACCCATAAAACGTCTGCCACCCGACCATTGACGGCGGCTAGTGCCTGCACTACTTGAGCGATGGTGATGATACGATACTCCGGAAGTTCGGCGGAAAGATTCGTCATCAAACTCTCAGCAGCGTCTTCGCAGCACGCCATGATCTCGATGGCGTTCACAACCGGCCCAGTACCGGACAGGTCCTGAACACTATGCAGGTGGGCGTATAAGCGGCTGTCGTCGATAGTACCTGTTGATGGGAGCACGGAGAGAACAGCAAAGGTTTCGCCGAGTACCGTTAGATCATCACCGACATTGACTCCCAATTGGGTAGCCAGATATTGCCCAAGAATCACTTCGCGTTCACCAAGTTCCTGGAGGTTCCTGCTCATGGCGAACGATTTCGGATAATTGGTTCCTGCATCGGCGTCAGCCTTTGTCCCACAGCAGCAATGGGCAGAGCCGACGGTGTTGATTGATCCAAGGTCTTGGCGATCTGACTTCGCGTGCAACTCGGATTGCGGGAGAATGCCTGTGAATAGGACGGGCACTGAATCGACATCCGATACCACGCTGAGAATTGGGGCAACGTTCTTTACTCCCGGCATTTTCGCCAGAGCCAGTCGCGAAGCATATTCGTCCGGCATCGTGTAGCCATGCACGTCGGCCGCGTAATAGTCCTGCAGGGTGACTGCTGGTGGCAACACCAACACGTTCGCTTTGAGGGATTCCATGTCCTCAGCGTTCTTCTGGTCGGAGGAGATCGTAATATTTCGACTCGCCACCATGGCCGTCACGCCTAGAGTGATCGCCAATAAACTGGGCAGCATTGACGATGGCCGCTTCCAAAGTTCTTTCCAAATCATTGATCGTAGTTTCATGGAATCCATCCCTAAGAAGATTGTTGAAGTGTTGTAAGTCACTTTCGCAATGTTGATAGAAAACAAATCGGAGTTAGATTATTTAACCAACTCTATATCTCAAGTAGAGACCCCCTCCATTGTTTCGCAGTTGGAATAGCTGTAAACTTGTTCGAGTGGAAGATATCTATGTAGCTGCGGTACGTAAACAGATACCTGCCCCGTCTCGAAGCAGTAGATCCAGCCGTGTAGTTTCAGCTCATGACGCGATAAAGCTGCTGCTACGGATGGATGCGTTCTAAGATTTTGCAATTGTACGATTACATTCTCCTCTGCAGCTTTGGTCACGCGCTCTTGATCATTCACGAGTTGATTATAGTTTTGATGAATGATGCGCAAGGTCGCTTCCGCATTAGCCAACCAGGCATGTACCGTTGGTGAATCACCACACTTTTCAGGATGGATGAGGCTGGTCATTGCCCCGCAATATGAGTGGCCGCAAATGATAATATCTGGCACTTTTAACGTAGCTACTGCATACTCGATCGTAGCTGCCTCTCCGCCATGAGCACTTCCAAAGGGCGGAACGAGATTACCGGCGTTTCGCAGAATGAACAATTCTCCTGGCCCTGTCTGCGTCAACAGGCTTGGGTGAATCTGCGAATCGGAACACGTAATGACAAGGGCTAACGGCTGTTGTCCCAACGTGAGCCGATGAAATACGTTCTGGTAATGACTGAAAATGTTCCTCTGGAAATAATCGATTCCATCGATAAGTTTTTGCATTGTCAATATCCTCCTGAAATGTGTTTCGTATTCTTACAATCTCTTATATGAACAATGAGTTTCAAGAAACTCTTAGAGCCTATTCCCAACACTTCCCGAAACGCTGCGATTACAGTGCTGACATTCGGTTCTGAGATATGTTCTTCGTCGGCTGCTTGGGTAGTGTTGAAGTATCCTTTAGATTGCCGTGGGACGGCGGAAGTTATACACATTCCGGCTCGCGGCGGAGATCTTCCGTGACATTCGATCATGCAAACTGTCGACCAGAGTGTCGAGCACTCCACCATAAACGATGACCTCGTCGATACCAGCCATGCTTAGCCACTGATCGAGCGCACTGGCTGGCTTAGGTGTATAGATCCAGACTGGCCGGCTCGAATCGACAAGTCGTAGTTTGGCGGACGTCAACCAAGAACTTTCATCAGGTTGTGTCGCACTGAGAAGTACCAGGTCCGGACTATTGCTAACTATCTGCCCTGCTAATTCAGTCGCATTTTCTGCCCTATAAATGACAAGACCTAGATGTTTCAAGAGAGAAGCAAGTGAGGCATACACTTCGTCACGAAACTCTGCTATTACAACTGAATTGATAGATCTGTTCGAACTTGCCTTTTGTGGACAAGTCGAATGCCAATTTCTGCTTTGGCGTGAGAAGCTCAGACTTCTAGCATTTCCTTCAAACTCGCGCAGGGAATTGTTAGAAATAAACATAATAAACTCCTTTTGAAACCTTTGTGTTTTGAAATCTTGGGACGTGATTGCTGTTTTCCACAGCTTTGGGAGATGATTGCCGCAGAACCGCATCGTTATTGGGATATGCAGATGCAGTTCTGTTGGCGAACTAGCGCAAGAAGCGGTCAACTGACGACTATTCTCGGAGCCATTCAGTAAGCCTAGCGCTTAGGCAATCAAATCAGCAGGCGGCACAAAAGAATGCATGCGTCTACCCGTGAATGGGAAATTACGAAAGAAGACAAGACAGAGGCGGCTCTCATCGGTTCTATTGTCATTTTCAGTTGCCAGAAGCAGCCGAAGGCGGCAAAGTCGGAGAGGGAGGACGAAGCTTGTCCAGACCGCGCCAGAGCAGTAAATGGTGTTTGATGGCATTGACAGCTGCAAGGCTGTTTATCATTCGGCTCACTTTTGCACTCGTTACCGCAGCATTTGCTGGCACATGCGGTACAACACAGTGATGCACCGGTTGCTGTGGTCGAGATTCTGCAGCTACTCGTGTCTCGACATCCTGAGCAGAGGCACTGTCCAGCAAGAGTTGCTGGGCACGGCATCCACAAGGCGAGGCAGACTGCCACGACGTTTCGAATTCTTCTGGCTCGATAAAACATACTGACGCTCAGATAGTGCCACGTAAAAAGTCGATTAATACAACTATCGACTAACATTACAAAGTCGCATGATCAAAAACATCTCTTCCTAAAAGCACACATTGATTGCTATCACGTATTCTAGATGTGCTCCTCATATAATAACTCGACGGAGTGACTCAGTGTTTGTGCCCTTCATGAGAGGCCTCTCCATGGTCGTGGTGAATCTCTCCACGATATTGTTTTCCACCGATTTCCACAGCAAGTTGTGCTTTTACATCTTCATGGTCGAGATCTTCGGCAAGTTCCTCTTCAGTTGAAGCAAACCGTGACGACTTGCCAGCCGGGTCGCTCGACTGTGGGCTGGCTTTCAGTGCAAACTGCTCAGCTTTTCCGTCGTGGCTTAGATTCACCAATATTTCAGTTGCATAAAGTGGCACGAGTTTCTTTGCAGCCGAGTCGAGAAGATAAACCGTCACCGTGTGGGTCGCATCGTCATGAACTATTTCCGCATGATATTCCTCATTGCCAAGCTCAACCAGGCTACCACCATGAGGGCCTTCGCTGGGATGGGCATGGTCGTCGTGCCCCGTTGCCACCGTGGCGGGTGGGCCTGCGGTCTGCGTACCATGAGACGCGGTTGATGGCTGAGACGAGTCGCTACCGCAACCAATTATTCCAACTGCAACAACGATGCAAAAGGGAATTTCTAACAAAGTGTATTGTAGGTTCATGATTAAACTCCTTCTGAAAATGAGTACAACTGTTTGACGTGAACTTTCGAATTCTGTTGAATGGGACTCTGCGGTAAGATCTCACGAAATGCCCTGTTATCTCAGTCCTCATGATTGGCTTCAAAGCCAGCCTTAGTAAGCCATTGTTGCCAATACTCAGCGTCTTCGTGTGTAGAGAGCTCTAAGTGCTTCCAATCAACACAACGAATTTGAATGCCTGGCTGACCAGTCTGCTGAGGTTCCTGCACTTCACATCCTAACCCCTTGGCAATCGCCAACAGTTCCTGCGAATCTAATTCGGGTTCAGGTTGCAATGTGGCCCAATTAGAAAGTCGGAACATTACTTCTTCATGTTCTTCACCGTGCTTGTTCTCGTCGTGATCATGTCCGTGCTCTTCGGTGTGGCCTGCTTCATGCTCAGCCTCATGGCCATGGAGCGTAGTAAAGCCAGCAGCCGTGAGCCATTCTTCCCACTGGTGTGCCAGTTCATCGCTGGCAACCGTCAAGGACTTCCACTTGGGACAAAGATAGGTAACAGCATCGTGTCCATTAGTTCCGGCGGGAGAGACTTCGCAGCCCAGGTTGCGGACTGCATCTAAGTGTTCACGGGCCTTTTGTTGATTGTCGAATTCCAACGTCATACTTTCCGGCAAACGATACGCAATCACAAATTCTTCATCCTGATGGGCGGACGATTGTGCATAGGCATTCGTTGATGCTATACCAAGCACAAGTGCTCCAAGTAGCATGGGATACTTCATTCTTTTTTCCTCCTTGTTTGGATTGCAGAACTCATATACAAATTGCCCAAGTCTGAGACGCCAGCCTTAGGTAAACTCTTCTTCTACTTCAAGAGCTATACGCTCCTGACCAGCCGCCACTACGCGGCGTGCAGAACCGATGCCTGTAGTCCAGAATAAAGCTGGACGCACGAGGAACTCCAACAGCGTACTGGATACCAGTCCGCCGATGATGACCGTGGCTACCGGGTACAAAATCTCTTTACCCGGCTCACCAGCGGCGAGGGCCAGCGGTACCAGTCCGATGCCCGAAGTGAGAGCTGTCATCAGTACCGGTGCTAAGCGATCCTTGCCGGCTCGAACTACCATCTCGCGTGTCCAGTCCTCCCCTTCGTACTTGACCAAATGCAGATAGTGGTTGATCAGCAGGATTCCATTGCGAGAGGCAATACCACAAAGCGAAATAAAGCCGACCATGCTTGCCACACTCAGCGTCTGCCCGGTGAGATATATCGACGCCACGCTACCAATGAAAGCCATGGGGAGCGCGACCATCACCTGTAAAGCAAGGTTTGCCGAATGAAACATTTTGTAGAGCACCAGGAACATACCGACTAGCGATACGACAAAGAGGATACCGATCAAACGCGATGCCGACTGCTGGCTTTCGAACTGTCCGCTATACTCGACGAAATAGCCTGATGGCAATTCAGCGACAATCGGCTGGAGTCGCTCCTTAATATCTCCCACAACGTCGACGAGTCCGCGTCCAGAAACATTGCATTGCACGACAATTCGGCGTCGCACTTGCTCGCGATTGACTGTGTTTGGACCGCCGGCTTTGTACACCCGGGCAACATCTTCTAGCTTCACGCTACCACCACCAGGTAAATCTATTTGAAGTCGCTTAAGGGCATTCAGGTCTTCTCGAAACTCTTCCCCCATTCGGACCATGAGATCGAAGGTTCGTTGTCCGTCGAGCACCTGAGAAACAACCTCACCTTGCATCGCGGTCTCAACGAATTCATTGACGTCACTGCGGCGGAGTCCGAACGCCTTGAGTTTTTGGCCATCTGCTTCAATTCTTAGTTGGGGAATGATCACCTGTTGTTCGACCTGCAAGTCGCGGATGCCCTCGATATCCGCAATAGCGGCCTGCATACCTTGCGCCTGACGGCGCAGCTCGTCCAGATCATCTCCAAAGAGCTTTATGGCAACTTGAGCCTTCACGCCTGAGAGCATGTGAGAAATCAGGTGCGCCAAGGGCTGTTCTACCGCAGTCACGATGCCGGGGATGTCCGCCAAGGCTTCGCTGATTTCTTCAATGACTTCTTCTCGCGAACGCTCGGTATTAGGGTTCACGGTCGCCACGAACTCTGTGACGTTGACTCCCTCGGCATGCTCATCGAGTTCGGCACGCCCGGTCTTCCGGACAAAGGCCGTCAAATCGTCGAGCTGGCTGAGACGCTCTTCCACACGTACCGCGACTTGATTCGAAGTGGCCAGAGAAGTACCGGGTGGCAAGAGCACATTGATCTGAACGGCCCCCTCATTGAAAGGGGGTAAAAAATCGCTCTCTAGTCGCAAGAGAGCCCAGCCTGAAATTGCTACCGCAATCATCGCTGTTGCAAGGATTGGCCATGCCAATCTCAAACTGATCCGAATGACCATGCCGGCGATTACTTTCAACCAGCGAAGAAGGAAACCGTCTCTTTCTTCGCCAGCAGTACTCGATCCACTCAGTAGCCAGTAGCTCAGTACAGGTGTTACCGTCAACGATACTAAGAGGGAAGATGCGATCGAGACCAAATAAGAGATGCCAAGTGGCGTAAAGAGTCTGCCTTCCATCCCAGAGAGGGCGAAGAGTGGCACGAATACTAGCATGACGATTACAGTGCCGTAAACAATCGAGTTGCGAATCTCAACACTTGCCTGAAATACCACCAAGAGTGGATTCTGAGGGGATTGCAATTGACGGTTCTCACGCAAGCGCCGGAATATATTTTCGACGTCAACGATGGCATCATCGACTAATTCACCAATGGCGACTGCCAATCCCCCTAACGTCATCGTATTGACGGAAAGTCCAAACGCCGCGAACACCATCGCCGTGATCACGATAGAGAGTGGAATTGCTGTGAGAGTGATCAGCGTGGTGCGGAGGTTCATTAGAAACAGAAAAAGGATGATGACGACCAAAATGGCACCATCGCGCAGTGCTTCCACGACGTTTTCAATTGCCAGATCGATGAACTCTTTTTGCTGGTACAATTCAGGAAGGATCCGGACGTCCGCCGGGAGAGAAGCTTGCATCTCCTCCAGAGCTGCAGTGACCCTATTGGTTACCTCGCGAGTGTCTCCTTGTGGCTGTTTTAAGATGGTGAGTACAACCGCTGTTCCACCGGTCATCTCGCCTTGCTCGTTACGGGCGTAGGCGGAACTATCGCCCCGCTTCACTTGCGCCCCTTCGACGATCCGGGCCACCTGCGAAAGCGTCACTGACTGCCGCTCCCGTTGTTTGACGACAACGTCGCCAATCTCCTCCACTGTTTTCACGCGACCGAGTGAGCGCACCAAATACTCGTTCGGGCCTTGTTCGTCCAGGTAGCCACCTGCCGTGTTTTGATTACTTTGTTGTAGGGCCGTTTTTACTTCGTGCAGGGAAACTCCGAACCGCAATAACATGTCCGGATCTACCAACACCTGAAACTGCTTGCGATCCCCCCCCATGACGATCACTTGGGAAACTCCTGGAATTGTCAGAAGTCGTTGACGCACAACCCAGTCGGCCAAAGTCCTCAGTTGAATCGGAGTAGTATCACCCTCAGCGGTCATGCCGATCATCATGATTTGACCCATGATCGACGAAATGGGCATCAATTGAGGTTTAGCTCCGGGTGGCAATGTATCGGTTGCGATGGCCAAACGTTCAGCCACGATCTGTCTGTCGTTGTAGATGTCCGTCCCCCAATCGAATTCGACGTAAACGACCGACAATCCGATACCTGAGGAGGTCCGAACCGCCTGAACACCTGTGGCACCGTTGAGTACCGTCTCAATCGGGAACGTAATAAGCGTTTCCACTTCTTCGGGGGCCATCCCGGAGGCCTCCGTCATAACCACCACACGAGGACGGTTGAGATTGGGGAAGACGTCGATGGGAAGCTGCAAGGCTTGCCAGCCACCATAGCCCAAGAGAAACAGCGCAGCCGCAATGACCAGAAGGCGGTTCAGCAGCGCGAAGCGAATGATTCCATTTAGCATAGGGACGTGTTGGGGGTTGAGATTTTAGGGGGAATGCTTTTCGAACGTTTTTCGAGTGATGAACTTAGATCACTTAGCATGCGTGCCAATTCTTCGCACAATGCGTACACAGTAGCGAACGTGGTTAGCGATACCAGATCTCGCCGACGTACCACTTCTAATAGTGAAATAGTCTTCATGAGGCTGCCATATGCCACCGAAACAAAGTGAGCAAAATCATTGTTTGTTACTCTTTCGCAACCCACTGCAATGTTGGTTGGGATGGAGACGACTGCTTCGTACAGGTGGCTCGACAATCCATACATCTCATCATGGGGAAGGTTTTCGATCACTTGGTAAATTACATCTGTCAGTTCGATGGACTTCGTCCACACGTCAAGTTTTTCAAAAGTGAACATAATCGGATGCTCTCTAACTTTTGTACAGTTCGTGTTTCTCAACACTCGACTCTCCCGCCTAATGGTTGTGACCTGCGTGAGGATCGATGCCGCCCCCCGCTTTGTTCTTAAGTGCTAAGTGCATCTGGTAAGCACCGTTGCCAGCGATTACATCCCCTTGGAAAAGCGCTCCATCATTTGCGACGACGACCGAGTCTTGATCCCGATAAAGTACCTGTACGGACACTTGATCGAAGTGGTCACCATTTTGCCGGTAGACATACGCTTCGGCCCCTTCATCGACTACGGCTGTCGTGGGCAATACCAACTGGTCTTTCCACGTCTCAACCGGTACTTTGAGCTGCATACGTTGGCCAGGCTTGTAAAACCATTCAACGAATCGTTTACCAGCCGATGTGGATTTATCGAGCGCAATTCTATTTTTAAGGCGTAGGTAAACCTTAAAGGCCCGTGTATCGGGGTCGATCTGATCGGCTACATAGAGCACCTCCAGATCAGAAATTTCAGCGCCGGGTGAATCGTTCACAAGTAAATTGGCCGTCACATGCCGGCCCTGTTCAGCGGCACGTCGGATTTGAGTTGCATCATCCTCGAAGGCCAATGCTTCGATGTGTAGTTCGCAATGATCGGCGAGCACTGCCAATTCACGACCTGCATCCACTTGCTCTCCTTGGGCAACTCCCAATCTCTGGATTTGATATGGGTGATCTTCTGCACAGCCGTCTCCGTTGTGAGTATGTGCTGGAGCCCGTATCGTGATCATTTGCAGAAGCTGTCCGGAATTGCGTATGTCCTTGACCTGTTCTTCGCTCAGTCCATGCAGCAGCATCGCCTGAGCTTCAGCACGAAGCGATGCCTCCAGCTTTTGTTTTTCATATTCTTGTTCAAGAACTCGGCGTCCTGCGATGACCCCCGCATCCAGTGACTTCAACCGCGTGATTTCGCGGTTTACGATGGCTAAATTCTCAGAAGTGCGCAAGTAGTCACGTTGTGCCGCGACCAACTCCTCATGGGTCAGGCGCATCTCAAATAAAGGTTGGCTCGGTTCAATCGCTTCGCCGTCGACTGAATGAATCTCAGTGATTACACCTGTCAATGGGGCCGTAACATGGGCCTGGGAACGTCCCGGTCTCTCCACGACAATTGCTGGTAACGAAAGCTTCTTGTCGTATTGAGTCGGCTTGACCGCGAAAGGCTCATATCCGATATTCTTCAGGCCCTTTTCACTTAATTCGATCGAGGCTGCTTCATTGTGACCCGCATGGTTGTGGTCGTGCTCGTCTTCGTGCGCAGCTTCTTCTGCGGCAATCGCAGCCGGCTTTGCAGATTCAGAAACCAAGCGCTGGACCAATGGCCACCATTGACCGCGCGTGAATGTAGCGGCAATCGTGACACCAATCACAACGGCACCCAGCACGAATAGTTTGTAGCGTTTCTGATATTGAGTTGTCGGCTTAGACATATGGGTTTGTTCCACCTCCAAGAATGCCAATACAAGCACCCTTGGTCGAGGACTGTGAGAAACTTCTGGAATAATCCTGAGGGGACGAACGCCACGCAGGCATGAATTGCTCCAGGCTATCGCCCAAGCAGTTTACCTAGAGGCATTACAGCGAGAGTCGCTGCTATCAGATCAAGAGAATGCTCAGCGCAAGGTGCGAGCGCACTGGCAGCCGTGGAGGCGACTGCGTAAGTGAGGACAATAGAGTTCGTGAGAGATTATCACAGCCCTGCAGAGAGAATTCGTCGCAAACGAGAATGTCATTATTGAACGGAGACGTAAATGAGAGATCCAAACTGCCCGACGAAGTCAACCATTGGCAATTTGCATGGTGACAGTCGTGGTCCTCACCAGGAGCGTGGTTACAAGGGGCTGTCGGAGCATTACCTTCGTGATGATGCGAATGTGTTGCCTCGTGGGAGTCGTGTTCAAACTGGTCTATAGAACCTACTTGACAAGCTGGATGGTGATCCGCATGAGCGCAGCATCCCATGACGGCATGTCCGAGTACACTGAAAACAGTAAGTACGACGATTAATCGATTCATAAATATCTGAATAAATTAAAGTAAGGCAGCAGTCCGAAGATAAATTATCGCCTTCCTCGGAAACTACGTCTATGGCAGTTTCCCAGTTCACTTAGATGAATGGGGTCCTACCAGCCACTATTTCTCAATTATCGGCAGTGAATCATCTCCAACTTCAATAAAGCGGGTGCTAAGCAATGGAATCGCCCATCCAGCTGCGTCATTTGAGGCAATATAATTAACGCCCCAGGTGGAAATAGGCTTTGAGAAGCAGCGGAGGCCTACGATTCTAACTTGTTATTGTACAAGTAGTTAGTGCAATCAAAGCTAGCTCGCGACATGATGCTAGTCAGTTTGGGGTCAACTGGTCTGGAACTGGAATGCATTGCACCTATTCCCACAATCTGCTGATTTATATTTTACCTGTCGCTTGCTGTGTATAATTCTCCTTTAGGCGCTTTCATGAAGCGCATTTCAGTTGCTTTAAGCCGTACATTCGGACGCAATCTGTCACAAGATAGGTGGCAAATTCCCTTTGGTAGAGGTTTATCTAGTGAACAACGGTCGATATTGGCCGAGGAGGACAGACAAATGAGAAAGAATTTCCTATCGGCGATTGTGTGTTTCATGGCGATCACTTCGCTTTTTTGTCAATCGCAGGTTGTAAGGGCTCAGCACGGACACGGTGGACACAGCGGACACGGTGGACACAGCGGACATGGTGGACATGGTGGACATGGTGGACATGGTGGACATGGTGGACACAGCGGACATGGCGGTCACAGACATGTCGATGTCCATGTTGGAGGTGGATACGGACATGGAGGTGGATACGGGCACTTCGGTGTCCATCTAGGCCATCGTTATGTGGTGCCTCACTATAATCATCATTACCATGGAACGTACTGGGTAGATTCGGGGCGTTACTACTACCAGCCACAGACGTATGTTGCGGATGCAGGCACTTATACCGTATCCAAACCGATCGCGGTCGAATTTGGCAGCTTGACACAAGTCGCCGACTTGTCTGGTCGTTTGGAGCAGCTTGCCAACGAACTATGCCTCGACATGCATTACAACTATGCTCCCAATTCCGGGTTTGCTCAGACGTACCGTGAAGCTTATCAGATTTATGAGTCTACCAAATACTTATCCGCTCTAGACAACCAGCAAGAGCGTGACGAACTTGCACTGCAAGTACAAAATCTTGATCCCTTGTTTCATCAGGTTCAGAGTAAAATTGTAGGGTGGAACCGACAACATCAGCGTCAGATTGGACAAGGAGGTATCCTCAGCAAAATGGAACTGATGGAAGCACTATTACATCACCTCATGTATGACGCTGGCATCAATCCCCATGACAAACAAACCGTAGAACTAGCCCCACCCCCGGCAGAAATCGCGCCACCGCCGACCGTACTTGATGTGGAGACTTCCCCGCCACCGAGCTTGCCTTAAGGATCGCAATCAGACACGTATCTCTGTTCATTCACCTCTCGTGCGATAACGAGCAGGGTGGACATTCGAGTTCTAATCGCTACAATACACTTCTATTAGATGGTCGGTGGATACCTGCGACGATGCAATGACGCGTCTTAAAGTCTGACACTCCACGAAGCGACATTAGCACATCTTAATTATTAGCGTGTGAATCAAAGTCTTTTAATTTTTCGCACGCTCCCGATACTGCCTATTCCAGAACCCCTCATGAGCAATATCGACGCGGCATACCAGGGATCGCTAGATCGTGTGCGCCCGGTGCTAATGACCGCGACTATCGACGCTTTGGGCTTCATCCCGATGACCGTTTCGATCACTTCCAGCACGGAAGTTCAAAGACCCCTGGCCACGGTGGTAATCGGTGGCGTGGTCACGTCTATTTTTGCTGACTTTGCTCGTCCTGCCGGCCATTTACAGCTGGTTTGAACCGAAAGACGAAGTAGACGTAAAAGTGTGAGCAATGCAGGCGAAGTATCCACCCGAATTCAAGTAGCAGGGAAGTTGATTTGGTTAGCAGATGCAACATCAGAAAGTGATTAGGATACCAACGAGAGAGTGTTACATGAAAGGTGACAAGAGGCGAAGATTACCGAAGCTCACGTGGAAGCAGTGCCTCGCCAGGGGAATGTTTGTCCTCGTATTTGGAGGGTCGTTTTTCGCGTCCCTTGCCATGCACGTATTCAGTCATCCAGATGTTCCTCACATATTGGTCTTCGTCTTGTTAATAGGAGGAGGTAGTTATTTGTTTTGGATCAACTGGAAACCGAATTAGCTGCCGTCAGCAAGTCTTGGCAGTTGCAGGACAGCCAGTGCCATTGATCTTTCCATAAAACATCCTCTAATCACGTCGCCGGCTATTTGAGATCGTGTATTGTGACTTGACAGGCTGAAAAATGTTATCAATGGCAACATCCCGATGAACAACCCGATGAGGAAGAACCCCTTGGGGATGAATAACCCGAGCCAGACGAAGCACCGTAGGAACTTGCTTGTGGGCGATATGCTTCACTCGACTCCATCTTCTCATCTTCAGGCCGCAAGTAGGCCGCTAGGTTCGGGTCCATCGGCGGAATATTTTCGTTGATCGAAGACACAGGAACACTAACTGGGGTCGGAGTCTGCAACGCGGCTACTGGCGGCAATGACTTTTTGGTACTACGGC
Source organism: Bythopirellula goksoeyrii (assembly GCF_008065115.1). Lineage (NCBI taxonomy): Bacteria > Pseudomonadati > Planctomycetota > Planctomycetia > Pirellulales > Lacipirellulaceae > Bythopirellula > Bythopirellula goksoeyrii. The sequence goes on from NZ_CP042913.1 coordinate 3,837,399, forward strand.
AGCCAACCACGATGGCTATTCCTACCAGGGAGAGCGCGATTCTATAGAACAATGGTTTGTGGTACATGGGATTCCTCCATCGAACTCGTTTAAGAGGGGAAGCGGCAAATCTAACGGAACCAAGTCATCCTTTTGTACTATTCAAGATTATCAAGCAAGTTAATCTGTTGGTGTAGACAGGCTTTTTGTCAAAAGTAAACCATCAATTTCTGTCCAGCTTTGCCACAAGGCATTGAGCGAGTCGAGGTAAGCGAGATTCGTTTGCATGTAGGTCTTTTGGGCGGTGAGCAGGTCCAAATAACCTAACTCACCCAGCGAATAGCCGCGTTGTACAAGATCGAATGTTTTTACTGCACGCGGCAGAATCTCGTTGGCGTAGGTATCCGCTTGGGTTCTGGCATTGGAGTATTCACGGAAGGTGGTAGCCAAGCGGTTTTTCAAGTCGAGTGCGACACGGTCAATGTTTTGCGAGGCGACGGATATTTCTGCTTGGGCCTGACGGATGCCACCCTGGTTCTTATTCCAGATTGGCAAAGGGATCGTAGCTTGGATACCGGCGATCGTGTAGTCGGTGCTATTGTCGTATTGGACAGTAAATTGGGTGTTGACATCGGGAATCGGTTCGACGCGAGCCCGTGTTAGAGCCCGGCGGGAACGCGAGAGTTCCGCCATCGCGGCTGCCATCTCGGGGCTCAAAGTGGTGATGCGCGCGAGGGTTTCGTCCCAATCAAGTTCGTTCGGCAAGGTTTTCGGATCGCCAACTAACTTTTGGGGGGGCAGGTCCAAGTCACCTACTACTGCGGAGAGTTGTTGCCAGGCGCCGATGAGTTCGTTCTCGGCCATGCGGTGGATGATCTGGGCGTTTTGCTGTTCGACTTCTGTTTGCAGAAGCCCCGCGAGCGGGATCTCTTCGGCGTCCAAAAGGCTCTGCGATGCTTTGACCGCTTCGCCTGTTGCCTCTAGGAGCGTATTTGCAGTCTCGATGCGCTGCTGTGCCACGAGGGCTCGATAGTAGCTGCTGCGGACATCGGTGAGGACGCGACGTTGTGTGGTGCGAAGTACATGCTCGGCCTTGTCGATTTCGGCAGCGACAATCGCGCGATTCTTGTCGAGCTTGCCGGCGGTAATGAACTCTTGGCCGGCATAGGCGCCCTGTTGGCCAGACAGGCCATCTTGGCCGACTTCGCTAGCGGCATAGCCAACCGTAGGGTTAGGTGGCAGCCCCACTTGCACATACTTGCCTCGTAAGGCACGGACCTTGGCCGAGGCTTGTCCCACGGAGGGATTGTTTGCCAGTGCTAGCTGCTCGATTGCATCAACGGTCAAGCCATCACTCTGAGAAAGATCAATCGGGGGAGTTGGTATCAACTCAGAGTACTCATCGGCAAGCAGCGACTCGGGTTGACTGACTTTAGAGTCTATCTCTGTGTAGTCCACCTGCTGAATGGAATCGTGATCAGTGCTATTGGTAGATACTGCATTTACTGCTGGAGAACTACCGGGTGCAGATACGCACCCTGCAAGCAATGCCAGCAACCAAACGTATTGTTTATTGATTTGGGTCATCCTTGACTCCTCCTTGCAATTGTTATCGGTCACCGCTTGCGATCTTCGCTAAGCAGATCTTGTTCGCTAGGCGTGCCGTAAGGCGGATACTATTTCCGTCCTCGATGCCTGCCAGCCGGGGGCGATGCCAGCCAGGATACCGACGACGATGGCCACCAAGACCCCTTGGATGGCAAGTACGAGTGATGGTTCAAACGCGATCGTCACCCCTTCGGCAGCGACAGACATCCCTGACGACGACAACAGTAATGTGCTCCCCACGACGCCCAGGATGCCTCCTAATGTGCTCAGCAGCAAACTCTCGGTGAGTACCAGCCCAAAGACGCGAAGCGGTCGCAGTCCCAAGGTTTGCAGAACGGCGTGTTCTTTGATGCGATCTTGGACGGCCATCACAGTGGTGGTCGCCACGAGCGACAGCACCAGGCCCACACAGGCGTAGCCGAGCCAATGGACAAAGCCGATGAGTTCTGCCAGGTCAGCGAGGGTGTCGGCCTGGAACATCCCTTTGGTGCGGGTGGTGGTGGCCACGGGGCCGGACTTAAACTCGGCGTCGATTTGTTTGGCAATCTTCTCAGGATCGGCTGAATCGTTGAGGTGGACTTCTAATTGCGTCACAGTGCCAACCTCGTTTGCTCCACGAGCACGCTGCAGGAATTCAAGTTGCGTGAAAATTAGATTGTTTTCAGCGGCGGACGTTGATTGAAAGACACCGCGAATAACGACCGACACGTCGCCGATGGTGAATTTATCTCCGACACTCAAGCCCCGCCTCGTGGCCACGTCCGCACCGACTAGCGCCGCATCATCTTGCGCAGCAAACGAGGAAAAATCACCGGATTGCAGATCGAAGTCGCGCCACGCTTTCATTTTCTCGGGGGGCATTCCCTGAAAGACGATTGAATCGAGACTCGCGCGGCAGTTGTTGGTAAAAACTTTGATTGCTACGACATCCTGAACTCCCGACATTTTAGTGATGGTACGTTCATAATCTTGCGGCAATCGACTACTTTGCGGGCAGAAGCGGTTTTCCTGAAATACAATGAGTGTACGACCGGCGTCGTCACCAGCGGTGAGCGCGAGCAAGCCTTGCTGCACGGCACCGATAAAACAGAACACCAGCAGTGCGACCGCCGTGCCACTCACCGTGAGCAGCGTGCGGGCGCGATGTCGCCAGAGGCTTTTGAGGACGTAAGGGATGAATTTATGCATGTCTAAGCCGTCCTTAGTTGAGCAGTTTGTGTTTCTTTACCGTTTTCAATCAGTCGGCCACGTTCAAGGCGAATTTGGCGGCGAGCCCGTGACCCAGCGTCTGCGTCATGGGTTACCATCAGCAGAGTCATGCCGAGTTCATCGTTCACTCGCTCCAGTAGCAGCAAGATTTGTTCAGTCGTTTCGTCGTCTAAGCTGCCGGTTGGTTCATCGGCGACCACCACGGTCGGATTGGCAACGATGGCCCGTGCGATACCAACCCGTTGCTCTTGACCACCTGACATTTGGCGGGGGTAGTGCGTGGCTCGCGAGGTGAGATCGACCGCTTCGAGGGCGATCTCGACCCGTTTACGGCGTTCGGCTGCCGACATGGGGAGCAGCAATAGTGGCAACTCCACGTTTTCATAAGCCGTAAGGACAGGAATCAAATTATGTGTTTGAAAGATGTAACCGATATGGCGGGCCCGCCAATCGGCCAGCTTGCCGCGTGAGAGCTTCGTGATGTCGGTATCGGCAATGACGATCTCACCAGAAGTTGCCACGTCGATCCCGGCGATCAGATTCAACAGCGTACTCTTTCCAGAGCCACTGGCACCCATCAGCGACACGAAATCCCCCTCATTAACTGAAAGGCTGACTCCATCTAGTGGGCGGATTACTTCTTCGCCGTTGGCGTATTCTTTGGTGACATTGGTTACTGTGACTAATGACATAACTGGGCTCCTTTGGGGGCTAGCTACCTGTTTGAGGGGCTTGGGCGGTGCGCGCGGCAGGCTGGCCGCCTCGCGTGTTCCAACTGCCGCTCGAAAGGGTACGATCCTCGCTGGTAACGCGAACGCGCGTCCCTTCGACAACCGACTCTCGACCAGCAACGATTAGTTTGTCAGTGGGCTGAAGTCCACTCGTAATTTCAACTAAGCCGTCGTCGGTGGCACCCCGACCCACTTCCACGGCTTTACGTTTGGCGGTGCCAGCGGTAAGGTCCGCTACCCAGACATTTGAGCCACCTTCACCTGTCGTTACCAACGACTGCGGTACAAACAGCTTTAGTGGCGACTCACCTGGTTCTTGTTCCACGATAGGCGACGGGGGTGCGAGAAACGTCACTTTGCCTAGCATTTCCGGCTTGATTACCGCAGGGGGGGTTTTGACGGCAACCTTGACTTGTAACGTGTTCTTTTGAATATCCGCGAAAGTTGTGACGGAAATCACCTCCCCTTCAATCAGCGAAGCAACAGCCGCTGTTTCTATTTGTGCTGGCTGCCCGATTTGCACTTGTGGCACGTCTTCCAATCGCACATCAACTCTCACCTGGAGATACTTAGGATCGTAGAGCCCGACAACAGCACTCGATCCCTGGCTCGTCGAACTGCCAACACCTGTGAGCCATTGGCCGGGACGCGCATCGAGGCTCAGCACACAGCCGTCAATCGGTGAGCGGACGATCATTCTCTCTAGTTGTAATTCAGCGATTTCAACGCGGAGCCGTGTTTGGTCGGCTCGTGCGTTCGCTACTGCTAGATTGGCCTCGGCTTCCGCCAGCGCACGCGTCTCCTCCGTCAAGAGTTTGAGATTCTCAGCCAGCGCGTCTCGCTTTTGACTTAAAGATCTGAATTGGGAGCGAAGCATGGGCTCGCGCGCAACTAGCTCATTGAAGGTATTGGTCGCAGTAGCTAATTCCGCACGCGCTTCGCGGAGGATTCGTCCCGTAACCGCTGCTCCTGCACTTTCTTTCCGACGGACGTTTTCTTCGGCAAGGTGCTGACGAGTTTTTGCCGCTTCGAGGGCATAGGGAAGGTTGCCCAGCGCAAGCTCGGTCTTGGAAAGCAACGTTTCGGCATCAGCAAGCGCCGCTCGTAGACTCAGTGGCTTGGCAAAATTAGTCTTGGCCGCTACCAGGGCAGCTTCAGCTCGACGAACTTCGGCTTCTTGCAATGTATGTTGAGCTTGGGCCTCCGCGAGCGCAAGTTTGGCATCGATGTCGATCAATTTGGCGACCGGCTCACCTTTATCGACATGTTGACCTTCGATGACCAACATCTCTTGAATCACTCCAGCAGCGAGCGACGATGCGACGACAGGGGTCGGTCGCGGTTCGATCCAACCGGCGGCTTGAAACAGGGGCGTCCCTTCTTGCTTGATTTCTGCTCGACTCACGACCACCGGGGTGATTGTGATCGATTGGGCAGGCAGAAAACTATCGCGAGTTGCCCAGGCAAAAAGGCCTACAAACCCAACCAGGATACCACCGGGCAGCATATATCGCGTCAACCAAGATCGCTTGAACTTGACGGGCGACTTCGCCGGCTGGTCACGATTGACGGCCAGTTGACTAAGGTCAAGTTGAGTTGCGGTATTTGTCATGATATTTTCGGAACCTCTTCCGCTACCTTCTTAGATTGACTTGATTGCTTCCACGACCGGTAGCCGCATAGCCTTGACTGCCGGAGGAAGTGCTCCCACAACTCCCAACAACGCAGCAACACCACAGGCCACGGAAATGCCAACACTGTCGACCTTGAGCATGAATGCTCCCATGGTGAAGCGAACCGCCGCACCGTCGACCAACCAGAGCCCAACAATGCAGGCAAATAATGCCCCCGCACAAGCCAACAGTGTCGCCTCTTGTACAAGAGTCAGCAGGATCGCGCGGCGTCGAAATCCGAGAGCCTGGAGTGTGGCCAGTTCACGCACTCGACCGACGACGGCTCCATACATCGTGTTGAGTCCCGCAAAAATTCCTGACCCAGCCACCAAAGCCACTACCACCCAACCCAACATCCGCACGGGCTTATAATGTTTTTGTAGGCTGGCGTAGTAAATGGATTCTGACACGGCCTTGAGTTCCAGATCGATCCTTTCGCGACAGAACAGGTCGACATCGGCGACACGTTCAGGCGAATCCATGCTAACTGCTACCAGGCTAAGATCTTGTCGCTTGAGGGTTGTTTGCAGTTCGGCCAAGGGTGCCCAAATTTCTGATTCGAATGCCGAACCAGCAGCAGTAAAGTGGCCACTGATCGTCCACGTATGACCGTCGAATGTCACTTGTTGACCGATCGAGAGGTCTTCTTTACTTGCTCCCAATTTTGAATGTGCTAGCCGTCCGACCATGACTTCGCCTGTTTGCGGCCAGGCACCCTCGACAATCTGCACTTGTCCACGTACCAAGGGTGCAGTCGTCGTCACACCACGTACCAACCCCATGCCTGGCTCGGTCATGTTGGCCGTCGTGATGCGGGTCCCGAGATAAAGCTCGGGTGAAACATATTCAACGCCATGTTGGCGCCGGACTCCATCGACACTCGCCGCCAACAAGGCCGGAGTTCGCCCGGGGATTGATGAATTTTCAATATCCGCCGCAGACGACAAAGCATAGATCAGAACCACGTTCGGATTACCGGTGGCAGCGAGTGACTTTTCGAGTCCCCGAATGAATCCCACGACGACCAGCACCAAGAGAACGACAATCGTCAATCCTCCTAATGTCAGCACACTCCGGGATGGTCGGCGAAACAAATTCCGCACTCCGTAGTCCCATGGTAAGAGTCGTTGACCAAGCATAGTATGTTCTCTTTGTCTTCTAGGATTGTAGATTAACGACGAATAAATACACGATTGGCCAACATGACGAAATTACCGCTCTCATCCTTCTGGGCACGCCCTTCAACAACGACCATGTCCGCTTCTTTGACTCCGAGCAATTGACGGGAATCTACGGAAACCAGTTTGCCTTCGGCATCGACGACCTTCACCATGGCGGTACAAGCCAATCGTTCCGTAGCACAGCAATCTCCTGTGCATAGTTCTCCTTCACCAGAGTCTTCCCCTTCAGCCACGACGCTCATGGAGGCGTCAAGCAAGGTAAAGGCAGCGCGTCCTTCGATCCATGGATTGGTCGAACCACCAATGCGTCCGACCATAACAAGCGGCTTGCCGTCCTCGGCCTCTTCGCGAGCTGCGATCACACCCACGGCACCCTCCGGTTCCTCAGTGAGCAGGAACTTGCTGCCGTCGATACTTACTGCGGTAGCGTGTATAGCCGTTGCAGTTGAATCTACAGAAGTTCCACAACCGATAACGATTGGCAAACTAAGCAGGGCAAAAATAGTCAGTAAGTCAAATGATTTCATCTTTGAATTCCTTGGTTATTTGGTTGGTGAGCTTGTTGGTTGGTTCGGGAGGTGTTGGGGGCTGACCACTCGATATCAAATCGGCCATAGGATCCCACGATTGCCATAGGACGCTCTTGGACACCTGTGACTGCCCCGATCAATACCCAAGGTGAGATTTCCTGCTGGCTGGTAACCACTAAAGTGTTCTGCTGGGCACCGGCGTTCACCTTTTCCACGCCTTGGGTAGCGTAGAGTTGGTTGGCAATTTTCTGGGCACGACCCTCGTGGTTAAGATTCTCAACCACAACGTAACTTGTCGAAGCAGACGGCAATTGGCTCTTTTCGAGCGATTCAGGGGGAGTCAGCGTAAAGGTTGCTCCGGCAGTTGTCAGTTTAGTAGGGCCACCCTTACCGGCAGCGACAGCCTGCCAAAGTTGTTCCAGCGTTGCCCCCTTTTGCTGAGAGACCGTGACTACGACCGTTCTGTCTTTGAGATTGGCTTTGACGCCCGTCACACCTGGGGCAGCATAAAGCTGGCCAGCGACTTTCTGTACGCAGCCTTTGCAGCACATGTCGGCTGCCACGATTTGCACTTGATAACTGCCTTGAGGGACCGTTGCTAAGGCATGGCTGCTCCCCATGAGAACTGCCAGAGAAATACATAGCAAGTAGGTTTTAATTTGGCGCATGATGTTCGTTCTCCATCCATTACGGGTTTAGAAATCCATTTCGAAGTGCGCATCACTAGCTGACTGATTGATTGCGATGATGCGACAGCTAGACGATGTCGATGTAGTTGTAGTTGAAGGTAGTTTCACGCACAGGAATTGGTGCGATAGCAACCTTTAAGAATTGTCGCGCATGATGACACGACAGAAGTTCGCCGCAAAATCAAATCAGAAAGCGGCAGAGATGGGCGCAGCGCTCGGGAGAAGATTCAACCATCGCCTCATTGGCCCAGGCTGAAATATGCAAAGAAGCCGAATCGCAGTTTGCAACTGCGCTAACGGATACAGTACCCCCCACGAAACCTTGCAGTAATAACTCGTTTGGCTCAGGAGCGCTGCGTGGCAATTCTAAGGGCTGCGGTGCCTGATGGCACCAGCACTCGGGAGGACAGGGACAAGAGCCATTTTGACTCCCGCTGCAATCTTCAGAACCACTTGGCTTGTCCGCGTTGCATCCATGCGAGTGGGAGCATGAATGAGTCACTGCGCAGTGATGTTCGCAACTGGTAACCGCAACTGCGGCGGCCTTGCAACCACCCAGTTCGCAGAGCCAATGTGCCTGCTGAAAACCAGACGACAATGCCAGCACTACCCCCAAGAGGGCTATGGCTCGCTTCGAGTTGTCGTAATGGCGAAACACTATCGCTGGCTCCATACTACATGAGCAGATTGTTCAACTCTATCTGAATCGGCACATTTGGACTGTGCAGCTTAACCGATCCTGGGATTTCGGACAAAGCCATTGTTCGCTCTACTAGCATTGCTTAAATTGCAAGCAATGCAGCCCCTGCAACGTTTTCGACCAACATTGCCTGGCAGTCGAACAATGCTACCAGCTGACGTATGTTGTCGATGACGTGTTGTATTCTCACACATCTTCACTCTGCTGGGACGAGTAGACAACTTGTCTGGCTTCGCTTGCATCGGACAGAATTTCCCATCCCCCCTTGATAACGATGCAGACTACGACAAATCCAATCAGCAAGTCGGGGAGTTGGGACTGAAAAAACATCACTGCGATGCCGGATAGGACGATGCCAAGATTGGCAATCATGTCATTGGTAGTAAATATCCACGAAGCTTTTAGATGAACGCCTTCTTCGCGATGAGAATGTAGCAATCGCAGACACCACATATTGCTCCCCGCATTGACGATCGCCACAATGATCATTGCCCAGCCGACTGGTTCGGAACCTGTTACAAAACGCCGAACGACGTCAACCAGCAGACCAATTGCCAACGTAATCAGCAAGACGCCCGAGAGCTTGGCGACTCGCGATTTTGCGGTCGTCGAACGGCCCACCGCGTACAGACTAGCGAAGTAGACGAACGAATCGCCGAGGTTATCGAGTCCCGCACCCAACAAACTCGTAGATTGAGCGATGAAGCCGACGATTCCCGCAAGCAATGCCTGGGAAAAATTTATGAGCAGCACCCAGATGAGCGTTCGCCTTTCAGACTTGTTGTCTTTGTCTTTTCGTTAGTTTTCGAGTCGTCGTTCATCGCTGAGCTTTACTCCGATCCTTTGTGTGAACTTGCAGCACGTCCATCACCTCGTCTTTCGATTGCAATCCGACAATTCGTTGAGTTTCAGTGCCGTCAACGAAGACCAGCAGCAATGGATATTTATCGATTTTATATTTCTGTTGGGTGAACCGATTGTCTTCGATGTTTAGTTCAGCGACTTTCATGACGTCGGCTAGATCTTCAGCGACTTCGCGGATGGTAGACTTCATTGCGATGCAGGGTTGACACCAGGGTGTCCACATATCGACCAGCACGGGGAGTTCGCTTTCGATGACCTCGCATTGAAAGTTGGCGTCGGTCAACTTGATTGGGGCAACTCCGCTCAGTCGAGCTCTCTCGTCCGGCGATAGCGACGCGCTGCGGTCGCAACCGAACAAAGCAGCCGACAAGACGCCAAACGTTAATAGTCAAATTTCTCGCATGTTGCTAATCCCCATCCGGTTCACGAAGGTTGATGATCTCAACCTTAAAGGAACTGGTTTCAACCATCGCGATCGTTGGTCGTCCGAACGACCAGCCGCCTGTCTCGCCAGGGTTAATATGCAACCGGCCTTGAGCGTCGCGGCCGATCCTCGGCTTGTGGGTGTGGCCGTAAACGGCAATGTCGAATGGTTCAATCACTCCACGCAACTGTCGTTCCATGTGGGTCAGCACAAATTTTGTACCGTCGTCAGTCCCGAAGAAGACGGGCGGATCACCAAACAACGTACTGACGATACTCAGTCCGCTACGCAGCCCCGGCTTGTTGCCTTCGTTGTCCCCGAAACAACCTACCAAAGGACAATTAAGGGATCGTAAAGGAGGAACGGCGATCGTGGAGATCAGGTCGCCTGCAAACAAGACGTAGTCGCACTGCTCCTTGTTAAAGCGTTCCACCGCCAAGCGAATGTTGTCCAAATGGTCGTGCGAATCCGCAAATATTCCAACTCGCATGTAGTGCTATTCCTTACCACGGTTAGTCATCGATTAGGCACTGTCGACGGTAGCAAGTACGCTCAGCTGCCTGCCACTGTCATTACCCTATCGCAACAGCGATTCGCCTACTCCGCCTTCGGATCAATGGTTGCCCCAGCCGTGCCGCTTGATTCCCTCTCGTCCCCAGCCTCATCTTCGTCCTTATTCACAGGAAGCACCGTCGTCTTCCCCTTGTCACACGAACTGCCTTCCTGCTCTGAAATCTTGTTGTGATTTGCTTTCCTTGTACGTGTCGCTCTTTTTGTTTGGTGCAACAAGGACAATCACATGCCCCTCCTTCTCCTCCTGGCGACGACCTGGCTTCCGTATTTCCGCACTCTTTTTGGGGTTCCTGTTCACTTTCAACCTCCGCCTCACGCTTCATCGATTTCACACACCAAGGACTTATCGTGTTCCTGATGCGCCTCCGTATTGTCGCTTCTGTTTCAGTCCCGCTTGGACCAGTTGCGTTATGCTCACTGCCCGGTAACTCATTGGCTTCATTCCTATCCCTCCCTGAATCTCAACATTCTCAAACCATTGGCAACGACAACAAACTCACTAATTTCGTGACCCAATACCGCGATCGGCAAAGTAAACTGGCCCGAAACGGCTCCGACGACGAGTACGAGAATGACGATTGCGGACAGGATAAGATTCTGCCGCACGATGGATTGATTGCGTTTGGCTTGTTTTAGCGCGTACACAAGCTTCTCCAAATCGTCAGCCATCAGTGCCACGTCGGCGGTTTCTAGGGCAACATCGGTTCCAGCGGCACCCATTGCGACACCAACGCTGGCTTCGGCCAAGGCGGGTGCGTCGTTCACTCCGTCGCCGACCATTGCAACGTGCTCATGCTGCTGCATCAGTTCTCGCAGCTTGGTTACCTTGTCGTCGGGTTTCAAACTGGCGTGAAACTCGTCGATGCCAGCTTCTTTGGAGATTTGTGCCGCCGTTCGTTCGTTATCTCCCGTCAGCATCACGACCTTCTTGATGCCGATGTCGTGCAATTGCGCAATCGCATGTCTGGCGTTCTCGCGAACCGTGTCACGCATCGCGATTGCGGCCCACGCAACCTTGTCGGTTCCCACGACTGCGACCGTCTTGCCCTCGTCTTGCAAACGGTTGACGACGCCGGATAGCGACGTCAGATCGACCTTCAACTCCTCCTCGAATAACTTCGGTTTGCCGATGTAGATTAACTGGCCATCGACCGAGGCGGACGCACCGGCTCCGGTGATGGATTTGAAATCGGTTGCTTTGCGAGGCTGAATCTCTTCGCCCTCAACAAAGCGAACAATCGCCTTGGCAAGCGGATGTTGACTGAGTTGTTCGATGGCGGCGGTGATCGCTAAAACTTCATCGCGTGACGGCACGTCGCCGTGGTCAGCGAGTTCGCAATCGGTGACCGTCGGTTCGCCCAGCGTGATCGTGCCGGTTTTATCCATAGCAACGACGTTGATTTCAGCGAGCCGTTCGATATACACGCCACCCTTGATCAACACACCATGGCGAGCCGCCGTTCCCAATGCGGCGACAAGTGTCACAGGAATTGAGATCACCAAGGCACAGGGAGCAGCGGCCACGATAAAGATCGTAGCGCGAATGGCCCATTGATACCACGTGGTATCAAGAAGCAACGGAGGCAACACCGCAATCGCGATTCCGACGAGCAGCACGGCGGGGCTATACCAGTTGCCGAATCGCTCGATGAATCGCTGGCTTTCGCCTTTGCGTTCTTGAGCCTCTTCGACCATCACAATGATGCGCGAGATTGTGTTCTCTGCGAATGCTTTGGTGGCCCTGACTTCAAGCGATCCTTCGGCGTTGATGCTGCCCGCGTAGACGGTATCACCAACGCCTTTCTCAACCGGCACACTCTCGCCAGTCACGGGGGCTTCGTCCAAGCTCGATGCACCAGAAACGATTTCGCCGTCTGTCGGAACGGATTGCCCCGGATGCACGAGAAACCGATCCCCCGGTTGCAATTCCTCGGCAGGCACTTCGCGTTGCTTCCCATCCTCAATCAACAGCGCCGTCTTTGGCGTCAGGTCCATCAACGCCCGGACGGCGGAACGAGTCTTCGCCTCGGTATAGCCCTCAAGAGCTTCGCTGATCGAGTACAGAAACACCAGCATCGCCGCCTCGGCAGGTTGCCCCAGCACGTATGCCGCGATCGCCGCAACGGTCATCAGCAATTCGATGCCAATTTGATGCTCGAAGATCAACTCTTCAAGAGCCTCGCGACCGAAATAGTAACCGCCAATCAGGATACTAAGCGTGTAGAGCGAAAGCGGCAGCCAACCGTCAACAGCGTAACTGAGCAACCATCCGACCAGCAGTAAAACACCCGAGACGATTGCGGCTAAGACTTTCGGGTTTTTCCAGAACGGCGGCAGACTGGCTTGCTCGCCTTGTTTTTGAACCGGAAAGCCGAGTTCGGAAAACCTTGCTTTAACATCGTCCTGTGAGAGTTCATTTTCATCGACCGAAAACCGTACCGTCCCGGATGATGTCAAGATTTGAAGCAGTTCCATATCGTCCTGCGACTCCAGCGAACGCCGCAATCGCGCCGCGTCGTTCTCGCAGTCCATATTGGCAACTCGTAAACGGTATTCTCTCATCTGTTGTCCTCTATTGTTGTCATAGCCTCCAAGTGTAACGGTGATGTACTTTCAAAAGCCACCGGGAACAGTTGATCCCGGTGGCTACAACGTTACAGCAGGATAGATATCATTTCTTTGGTTTAGAGGTAAACGTCCCACTCGGACCTTCGAGCTTCACAGGTTCTTTGCCAGCTTGCTCAACCGCTTCCCACAAATGAAGCGGCGACAAGGTTGCATCAGCTTCAGGTTCGACAATCGCAGTTTTTGACTTGATGTCCGTCTTCACGTCACCAACGCCAGGAACTTCCCACAACTTATCCGCCACCTTCTTGGCGCAGTTCTCACAGGAAAGAACTTTCAAGGTGATGGTGGTCTTCGACTTAGATGCTGCTGCCCAGCTTTGGCTGGTCATACAGAAGGCAAGAGCAAACGTCAGGGCAATACATAGAGAGGTACGGTACATTTTCAGATTCCTTTCTTATAAAACAAAACTTCCAAACAGTAAGTCCTTTCGCAGGGGGATGAACGTTACATGGCTATCTCCTTAAGTTTTGGGATTGGGGGAAGGGCTACAGCGCGAATGGCAGCGAGTGACTTTGCAGGCTGGTAATCGCGCAAAATATGTTGCGCAGTCAATACGGTTATAGGATTTGCTGCTATTCAGGTTGAGGCGGTTTGTGGCCGGTCTTCGCTTCGTAGGTGGCCGCAAACTTGTCGAAGCGTTTGGGACTGCAAATGAAACATTGCGATTCGGGCCGCTTGTGTTCTTCGCACCAGTCTCCCGCTTCTTTGAACTTGACAACTAGGCTCTTGTCACAGAGGGCACAATCCTCTTCGGGTACGCCGTGTTCGACACACCACCAGCCGCCATGACTGTTGTCAACATTAGTCACTGCGTGTGATCGGGCAGTACCATCCGATGCCGTCTCGCTTTTTCCGCAGCCACTGAGAGCAATAACGCTGAGCGATAACAGCCCAAACAATAGGCTTGGTCTTCTAAGCATCCAATTCATTCGTTTCTCCTTCGGCATTGCCGAATCAAGGGTTAGACTGTCAATCGTTCTGGCGCGTTTTTGGATTCAAACGAATAGTCTGAATCCAATTCGTGCTCGACTTCTGGATTATTTGGCGGATCTGGTTGGAGACGATGACGGTCATCATCTCCTCCATCTCCATCAAATTTTTCAACAGGTGAGTTGAAAACAACGTAAAGTACTCGCAGGACGAGCAAGCTCATAATCATCGCACTGCAAACGCCACCAATGACTACGGTGGCGAGTGGTCGCTGAACTTCCGCACCCATGCCCGTGCTGAATGCCATTGGCACGAAGCCAAGACTAGCGACCAGCGTGGTCATCAAGATCGGACGTAAGCGAGTCATCGCGGCTTCTTCAACCGCTTCGTCGAGTGAGCGACCAAGCCTTCGCAGTTGTCGAATGGTCGATACGAGGAGCATATCATCGAGCACCGCGACGCCGGACAAGGCAATGAAGCCAACCGCTGCCGAAATCGAAAACGGCATATCGCGAATCCACAAGGCAAGCACACCACCGATCCAAGCAAACGGAACGCCCGTAAAGACTCGTAGCGAATCGACCCAGTTACGATACGTCATGTAGAGCAGAGAGAGAATCATCAAGAGCGCGATCGGCACGACGATCATGAGTCGTGTTTGGGCACGCTCCAGATTCTCAAACTGCCCCCCCCACTCAATGCGGTATCGTCCAGTAGGGAATTGCACTTTTTCAGCGACGACTCGTTGCGCTTCGGCAACGAAACTGCCAAGGTCACGCCCCCGAACGTTTGCCTCGATTGTGATCCGTCTCTGATACCAATCCCGTTTAATTGTGTTCGGTCCGTCGACCTTTTCGATCGTGGCCAACCGCGATAACGGAATTCGTTCGCCCGATGGTGTCGCGACTAAGATTTGACGAATGGCATCCGGATTAGCACGGGCTTTCTCTGGCAGCCGGATAATCAAAGGAAATCGCAACTGCCCTTCGTAGACTTCGCCAACATGGTGCGTCCCGAGTGCCCGCACGAGATTCATCACTGTGCTAGCCGTGATTCCATAACGTGCAATCTCGTCTTGTTTCACACGGATTTGCAGAACAGGCTGGCCGGATACTTGTTCCACTTTGACATCTTCCGCACCGGGAATCGTGTTGAGCGCCCGTTCGACCTCCGATGCCTTTTCGACCATCAAATCAAGATCATCGCCGTAGAGAATGGCGGCCACATCGGAGCGAACCCCCGAAATCATTTCATTCATCCGCATTTCAATCGGTTGCGACAGAGCGAGACGCGGGCCGGGCAAGTCTCGCAATTCTTCTTGAACAAGCTTCGTAAGCTCTTCTTGTGTCTCAGCACGCATCCATTGCTCACGCGGACGAAGCGTGATAAACAGGTCGGTAAGCTCTGTTCCCATGGGGTCGGTTGCAACTTCTGCTGTGCCGATTCGACTCCAGACTTGAGCAATCTCGTCTGGGAACTTTTCTAATAACACCTGCTCCATTTTTGTGTTGTAACGAATCGATTCCTCCATTGTGGTTCCGGCCAGCCGCACCACATTAAGCGTAATCGCACCCTCGGAAAGCCGAGGAACGAACTCGGAACCTAGGTTAGGAGCTACGAGCGAAAAGACGCTCACCAGCAGCAACAAAGCCGAACCAATGACGAACGCTTTGTGGTGCATCGTAAACCGCAGCACCGGTGCGTAAAGTCGCTTGAGCACCCTGATAAGCAGCGGCTCTTTTTCTTCAATGCGTTTGGGCAAAAACAGGCTTGCCAAGACAGGCATCAATGTCAGCGACAAAACCATCGACCCAGCCAGTGCCATGATAACGGTCAACGCCATTGGCCTGAACAACTTGCCCTCGACCCCTTCGAGGGTCAGGATCGGCAAGTAGACAATCATGATGATAAGTTCGCCAAACATCGTCGGTTTACGAACTTCGACTGCTGCATCGCGAATAATTTGTAAGCGACTTCTGCCGTTTCGGTTATTCGCTAAGTGTCGCACACAGTTTTCGATCATTACTACCGAACTATCGACGACCAGTCCAAAGTCAATCGCACCAAGGCTGAGCAGGCTGGCTGCAATTCCGAACTTCAACATTCCTGAGAAGGCGAAAAGCATCGATAGCGGAATCGCCATCGCAACGATGATTCCCGCTCGCAGATTGCCAAGAAAGATGAACAACACTGCAACAACCAGCAGTCCACCCTCGAATAAGTTTTTCTGGACGGTGTGAATAACGTCGTTGATCAGCTCCGTTCGGTCATAGACCGTTTGGAGTTTCACTCCGGGAGGCAACGTTTCACGAATCGATTGTACCTTTTGCTTGATTGCCCAAGTAACATGGTGGCTATTCTCACCCATCAGCATGAAGCCAAGTCCCAGAACCGCCTCGCCGCGACCGTTCGCAGTGACAGCACCGCGACGGATTTCGTGACCGACCTGCACGTCTGCCACATCGTGGACGTAAACTGGAACGCCTTCTTCGGTCGCGATTACGATGTCTTCGATCTCTTGGATATTGACGGTTCGCCCAACACCGTGAACGAGTAGCATTTCGCTGCCGTCAGTGACCGTTCCACCGCCGACATTTTCATTATTCGATTTGATTGCATCGGAAACCTGCTCAAAGGTCAGGCCGTACTTGAAGAGACGCTCAGGATCGAGTCGCACTTGATATTGTTTTTCGTAGCCGCCCCAACTGTTTACTTCCGCAACGCCGCGCACCGACCTCAACTGGGGCTTGACGATCCAATCATGGATCGTTCGCAATTCCGTCATCCGCTTGATGCGTTCTTCCTGCGACACCCTCGAGAAATCGACGCCGTCATACACCAAGACATAGTGAAAGACTTCCCCCAACCCAGTTGAGACAGGTCCCATTTGCGGTCGCTGAATTCCGTCAGGCAATTCTACGGTTGTGAGACGTTCGTTGATTAATTGACGAGCGAAGTAGATATCAATGCCGTCGTCAAAAATAACCACAACCTGCGACAAACCGAACTTGGAAATCGAGCGAAGTTGATTCAAGCCTGGCAAGCCGCTGATCGCTTGCTCGACTGGAAATGTGATCTGTCGTTCGATCTCTTCGGACGCTAACGAGGGGGCGACCGTATTGATTTGAATTTGCACCGGAGTCGTATCCGGGAACGCATCAATGTCGAGTTGTTGAAGTGAGAACACCCCAACACCCGCAAACAGCAACGTAACCAAAATAACCGTGGCACGGTGCTTGAGCGAAAAATCAATGACCCAATTAAGCATCCTTGCTCTCCTATTCGGCGACGCAGTCGCAGCCTGCACCAAGGTTGTTTTTAAGAAGCTGCGCCCGAAGTACGTCGCTGCCAGCGGTCGCGATGACTTCACCGGGCAGGACGCCGGAAATCACTTCGGTGTATTTTTCGCTAGTAGCGCCCAATCGAACCGAGCGAACATGGAAGACCTTGTAGTTCTCTGGACTGTCGAAGTAGTTCTTGTCGCGAACAAAGACGACTTGGCAACAACCTTCCCAGTGCGATGAACCAGTCGGAATGACGATGGCGTCAGATTCTGTCCGTAAAACTACTTCTCCCGTGCCAAAAGTTTCATTGCGAAGCCTACCGTTAGAGTTATCTAGCACCGCGCGCACTTGAACCATGCGAGTCGTTTTATCTGCCGACGTGCTGATCCAATCGATGGTCCCACTTACACTCTCACGACTGCCATCAGCTTGGAAGTGAACTGGTTTCCCGATCGCCAACTGGCTCATATTTTCAAGCGGAACGTTCAGTGTCAGCCACATCTGGCTAATGTCGGCGACCTGAAAGAGAATACGTGTCGAATCAACTACTTCGCCCGGGGATACGAATCGTTCGATCACCACTCCATCCAGGGGAGAGAAGATTGGCAACAGATTTGATGTTACCAATTGGCTGTTGAGTCGTGCCTGAAGCGAATCCGGGATTCCGAGTAGACGCAATTGGTCAAGAACCTGTTGTTCGGACAATCCCTGCAGCGAATCGACTTGCACTGGCAAGCCAAGATTTCGCAGCGACTGCTCTACGCTTAAGACATCTGCTTGAGCCTTTGCTAAAGCAGCTTCCGCGTCGAGTATTAGGGATCCGGCGATCGCGTTTCGGGCTTCAGTAAGTCTAGCGACGTTTTGTTGTTGAAGCTTTCGCTCTGCAAGTGAGCGCATCAAAGAGGATTTGAGTCCGCCGACTTCAGCGGCATCGACGACCGCAAGAACTTCACCTTTGGAAACTCGATCTCCTACGTTCTTCTCAACGACCCAGACAGTGCCCGGCACGCGAGAGGCCAAGCTTGCTTTGCGCGTCGGATCGTAAACGATTTCCCCACTCCCATTGACCACCTCAACGACCGGAGCGCGTTCGACCAACTCAACATCGACACCTGCCTGACGCACTGACTCAATGGATGCGAACTGGATGCGAGTCTTGTAGACTTCGCAAGCACTGTTGTTCTCTTTTCGTGGAGCAATAGCGAGCGCCCGTGCCGCCCGCTCAAAATCAGTTGGCAAAACCATCGGCGTATCCTTCAATTGCGCGACATCCGGATGATGAAGCGGACAGTTATGAACGCCGTGTTCGGGACACCATCCATAGTCCGGCCCTTTTGGCATCAGTGTCGGGTCGCACTCGACGCAGATGGATTCCGGCACACTGTGTTCTTCGCACCAATCACTTATGACCGGTTTCACGGTGCCAGTCAGTGCGGCAAATTTAGGAATCTTCCAGTCGTTGTGGTGCCCGAAGTAAAACACCGCCGCGAATCCCGCGAGGACCAACGTCGGTCCAATGCTTTCCAAGAGCATCGAAAGCACGCGTCGGAGTGGACTACGAGGCTTGGCATTCGCACCTTGTTCCGACTCTTGATCCGAGCGTCCGTTTGCAGATGACGGGGCGGGATGGCGGCTCTGTGGATTATCTAGCGCATCAATAATTGAGTGACTCATGACAGAACTCCTGCTGGTGGAACACGAGGCAACCACGGATCACGACTAACGCAATCCGAGTGGTTTACCAAGGGGCAAGCGAACCAGACTGAAAAACTCGACGCGCAACAGCAGATGCAATTGGTTACGGAGTTCGCTGGTTAGCGAGCGATGGCCAGCAGCGGCCTAGATCAAGAGAGACGCGAAGACGAGACGAATCGAGCGTCCGCTTAGCAAGTCAAGTCGATGCGGGTGTTCTTTACATTGCGACGCAATAATTTCCGTGACATCCGCCGTATCGAAGCACACTGGTAAGAAGTCTAGCGACAACTCGATGCAAGCAGCAGTTGTACGACCACTAAATTCAAACGCAACCTGACAAACGCAGCCGGTATCGCAGGGAACTGGACAATCGCAAGGCGAATCAATAGGAAGAGGTGCCGGAACCTCGTCGCTTTGGCACGCTTCATTGTGACCCGCCGAACAAGTGCAAGTGACTGCTATCTCTTCAGTAAACACACAAGCATCACCATTGCTAACCGCACAAAAGAGCGGGCACATAGTCACACGAAGTGCGATGAACGAGATGATGGCCAGACGAAACATATTGGGGGTTGTATTTTTCCAGGAGATAGCTAGATGGTCAAACAAGTATACGCCCCAATTGATCCTGCTGCAAGTGCGAATTAAGGCCGTTGCTGGCTGAACTAGAAAGCGAATGTGCTAGAAAAAGCGATTTCGAGGGGGCTTATGTCTGGCGGCTCTGCAAGATAATCCTTATCAGCTATCAACTCAAAATTAACTGTGATTCAAGATGGCTGCATTTATTCTTTTTCCTTTGTCCTCTGAATCTTCACCTAGACGGTCAGAGTTGTTGCCAGGCAGGCGTATGTCTGACCCACGGGCAAAGCACTAAGCCGAGATAGAACAAAGCCAACAACACCGCAGACGCGATCCACAAGTTGCGACTCGGCTTTCGCAACGTATCGAGCCAGTAGTAGATGAAGAAGTACCAGACGACCGCTTCAAGCAAGCCGAGTACGATATGTTTGAGTTCCATTGTTGTTCCTTTTAGTTATTAGGTTTGTAAGCCAGTAATCGCAACGCGTTGAAGACGACGACCAGTGTGCTGCCTTCATGCAGAGCAACTGCAGGGCCAATGTTGAGTCCGAGAATCGTGGCGGGAACGAGAAACGCGACCATGCCAAGACTCATCCACAGATTCTGCCGAATGATGCTGCGGGTGGATCGGCTGAGACCGATTGCCAGCGGCAGGTGGTCGAGGTTGTCGGCCATCAAAGCGACATCTGCCGTTTCAAGAGCAACGTCACTACCGGCGGCTCCCATCGCAATGCCGACCGAAGCGGACGCCATTGCCGGAGCGTCGTTGACGCCGTCGCCGACCATTGCGACGCCGCCTTCCCTTTGCAGCTTTATTATTTCGCTGACCTTATCGTCCGGCATCAGATCGCCACGAGCCTCATCAAGTCCGACTTCTTTGGCAACCGCGTCAGCAACTTGCTGGTTGTCGCCGGAAATCATAATCATCCGCTCGATGCCGAGTTCTCGAAGACGAGCAATGGTTCGTTTGGATGCTTCACGAGGTGTGTCCATCAATCCGATGACGCCAAGATAACGGTCGGCACGGCGAACAACCATCGTTGTACGACCATTTCGCTCGAGTGATTCGACAGTCTTACGGACAGAATCGGGCAGCGATGGCCCGTCGACCTCAGCGAACAGGTCGTCTTTACCGATGTGAACAACTTCACCTTCAACCGTCGCCTGAATTCCTCGCCCCGTAATACTTTGCAAATCCGTTGCTTCGGGGATTTCAGTGTCGCCAAGTTTTGCTTTCCCGTCTCGCACGACGGCTTTTGCCAGCGGATGCTTGCTCAAATCTTCAACAGCGATCGCTGTCCGCAAAAGTTCCGTTTCTTCGATGTCATCTGTCGCCACAACATCCGTGACTTTCGGTTCGCCTTCGGTCAACGTGCCGGTCTTATCGAAGGCGATCGCATTGAGGCTGCCAAGACTTTCCAATGGTCCTCCACCTTTGACCAGAATGCCGCCTCTTGCCGCCCTAGCCACTCCGCTGAGTACGGCACTTGGCGTGGCGATTGCCAAAGCACACGGGCTGGCCGCGACCAGAACTGCCATCGCTCTGTAGAAGGATTCGCTGAAACTCTCATCCAGCACCAGCGGTGCGAACATCAGCAGAACAACTAGAACGATCACCGATGGAACAAAGTACTTCTCGAATCTTTTCGTGAACTTCTGGGTCGGTGAAACTCGCGTCTCCGCTTCACTCACCATCGTCACCACGCGAGCCAAAGTGTTCTCTGCAGCGATCTTGGTGACTTGAATTTCTAATGCACCGGATTTGTTGATCGTTCCGGCGAAAGCTCGATGCTCTGGAGGAAGAGATTCCGGATCGTCCGCTGCTGCATCTGCGTCACTGACCGGACGCTTATCAACGGGAACACTTTCGCCCGTTATCGGAGCCTGATTGATGCTCGATTCACCGAGGATGACAAAACCGTCTGCTGGAACTCTTTCATCGGGCTTAATGACGACGATGTCACCGACGACAAGTTCTTCTACAGGGACTTCGGATTCCGTGCCGTTCCGTCGGACGCGAGCCGTTCGCGGAGCAAGTTCCGCGAGTGCTTCGATGGCACGCTTGGCCCGCCCCATCGCGTAGCCTTCCAGTGCATGACCGATGCTGAACAAAAAAAGCAGCAGCGCCCCTTCCGCCCATGCTCCCAGCGACGCCGCTCCGGCGGCGGCAATGAGCATCAGGAAATCTATCTCGAACTTGCCATCGCGGATTTTCTCAACGGCTTCCAAGACCGTGTAATAGCCTCCAAAAATGTACGCAGCGATGAAGCAAACCAGCGGCACCCAGTCTATGACTTCAGTAAACGTCTCCAGCAACCATCCGACCAACAGGAAGACGCCGCACAGAACGGCAAAGATCAGTTCGCTTCGCAGCCCAAAGACGCCGCCATGAGCATGGTCGCGACCGGCGTGATCGTGATCGTCCTCATGGCCCTGATCGTCGTGTTCGTCGCCGGTGTGATCCGCCTCCACTACTTCACTGGTTCTCGACCATTTAACCAAAGCCGTCTCAACCGCCTGGTCGTTAGCGACTTTACGATCGTATTCGACGCGAACCGCACCGTCGGGAGCAACGACGGCTTCCAGCACACCGCTCACTCTCGTCAAACGTGATTCGATGGCGGATGCACGCCGAGCATGCACTGCTTCGATACGCCTGACGAAGTGACCGTACCGATCTTCCAGCTTAGCGCCTTCCCGACGGGCGATCTGCTCAACCTCAGCCATTGAAATCGCGTCCGGGCTGAAGTGGATGCACAGTCGATGCGGCTGGCCTTTGTCCGCTGTTGAGACATGTGCATCGTCAATCCCAGCGTGCTCCCGCAGACGCTCAGAAATTCGCTCGACACACCTGTCGGGAATATCAGGCACGCCGGGCAGCAGAAAACTGAGTTCTATTTTGACTTTATTCATTCGTCCTCGTCATTTTTACTTCTTCGTTGACAACCTGTTTCGATTCAAACCAAGGCAGCGACCGGATCAGCCCACCACCACCCTTGCCACTGCGCCAGTACGGTTCCCAGCAATACCACAATAGTTTGATACTCACAGATCATGGTGTCGATGGCGTCATACTTCAGTGAGGGAGAGTCCGTCTTCTTGCCGTAACGATGCTTTCCCCATGCAAGTACAGGATTGACGAGCAGCGACACCACCAGAATTCCGATGCCCCACCATGACATGCTTGGTGATTGACCGCTCATAAGCTTGCTTATTGCTTCGTACAGAATGAACAGAACTGCGATGGTGAACGCGCCAGATAAGACACTTAGTGCAATCTTCTTGCGTTTCAACACATCTTGCTGGCTGATTCACTTCTCTTCTCCATGCAGACGCCAAATCATAAACGCCGCTGAGTTCGCCTCGACGATACTGTCTACGCCCCAACTGATAAGTGCGGAACTACCTGTCAAAAACCCAGCCGTCAACGAAACGCCAACTTCCAATATGTTGTAAACTAGGCTCGCTGTCTCGACACAACGTCCGCGACGCAAAAACTGCTTCCTGCCTTCGTCTTGCCTGTTGTTCCCAGTCATCTCCTCTCCCTCCTACTATGGCTGTTTAATTCGAAGCATCGCGATTGAGGAAGAACAGTATCTTTTCCAAGTAGAGTGCCATAGCGTGATCCTCAATAAGCGGTGAGCTACCACCTACCATGGGAGCCCCATCTGGCGTGACTTCCGGTACGGTCTCTGCTGCTTTCAGATTTCTTTGCAATTCTCGAAATTCTCGCTCAGAAAGCGGTTCGATTTCTTCATCTTCTTCACGATCTGTTGCAGCGACCTTGCGATCGTCGGCGCTAGCTCCAAAGGAGCGCTCCTGCGATTCCGATCTGCGGATCATTCCTTCAGTATACCAAACGAGTGATCCACAGTGCCGATAGCTAGGAGGGATTCGCGGTACCACGTCAGCATCATTCACAAAGTGGGCATATTTTCTATTGAGGATGTCATTGAGATGTTGAGCAAAGTCTTTTCGGGCCACCATGGGCTGACCAAAGGTAATGAGTCCTGTGACTTCCCGATTTTCATTTTCGATGAGATCGTAGGCACACAACACCGCCAGAGCACCGCCCAAACTGTGGCCCGTAATCCAAGTTTTGCAATTTGTATCGTGTGTTCGCAGTAGCTGCTTGACTTGACCGCTGAGCGACTGGTACGCCTTGTAGAATCCTCGATGGACACGGCCATCAGACGTGCGAGTTGGAAAAGTTTTTAGGTTGGCGATCCAGTCAGGTACATCGTCAGTTCCCCGAAACACGATGACTGCGATGTCGTCTTTTTTCAGGACGTAGCCGAGCATCGAGGCCACTTTGATCGAGTCAACATTGGTAAACCCTAGCGATTGTAATTTGGCTTCGGCCTCGACAGGAGCGAGGTAAGCGGCCTCACTGATTTCGCCCATCAGCTCTGCAACTGGCCAATCTGCATAGGCTGCGGCATCCCAGTCGGCACTCAAAATTGTCACTAAGTTGGTCGATGGAGGTAAGTCAGGCCGCACCCAGTTCGGCTCAGGAATCGTTGGTTCTCGGCCGGGGGGAGAGACAACAACGACGAGAAGTCCAACGATGCCGATGGTTATGACAGCTAGACCAAACCAGAACAGTCCCTTCGAACACTTTGGCAGCGGATGAAACCAACTGGCAACAAGGGATAGTCCGCCGAGGATGAAGATTGCCAGAAGATTGGAGAGGAAAAGATTCATTGCTGTTTCCAAAGAACAAGCTCAGTTTTCCAATTATGCATGACTAAGACCAACGGATTGTATAATCCTGGCAGTCTTTCAAGTAGGTCGACGCTTTTTGGCCAATGCTACCTTTCAAAGGGATGGGAGGACTAGCTCCTCTTCTCTATTCTGGGGATTTCGCGGCCCAGCTCCCGGCAGAGCGCGACGGCTACGCGGACACATTGGTCGCGGGGGATGTCAAAGTAGTGGGCGGCTAAATCGAGCTGATTGCCCCCCGCTTCGCACTTGCGGCACTTCCAGGCGTTCTTGCTGGTGGATACTGCGAATATCGTGCTGGTCGGGGAACTGGAGCCGTGGACCGGACAAGGACCGCGAACCTCATCGCCACGTGCTTTAATCGCCTGCCACTCAAAAAGCTCCAGTAGATCGATAATCGATATCTGTGCCTTGAGGGCCTTGAAATCAATCGGGTCCAGTCGCCGGTTATCGCCATAGTACATCATCATGGCCTCCACGCTAAACGCCTCTGGTCTGCTAGTCAAACTGAGTGGAACCAAAAAAGAACAGAATAGAGATGAGGAGTCAGTCCTCTCTCCTCTTTTCCAGGTATTTGATCCCGATTCATAACAGGTCCTGTGCATGATCTGTTTTTGTTCCATGATTACGCAGAAATCAATCTCCACTTGCCTTAGAGACATCGCTGTCAGGAAAATTCATCGCCAGCCAGCGGAAGATGTAATCGATGAGGCTCGTCGCTTCAGGAATCTCTTTGTTGGTGGTATGCCCACACGGCTCGAACCGGGTGTGCTCGAGTTTCGCAGCCAGAACCTTTAGCGGCACGCCGTATTGCAGCCCCAGTGAGGTAAGGATCCCAATCGTGTCAAACAGTCCGCTGAGCGTACTACCCTCTTTGGCAATCTTGATAAACAGCTCCCCCGGCCGGCCATCCTCATAGAGCCCCACAATCAAATACCCCTCTGTGCCACAAACACTGAATTTGTGCGTGATTGAGGTGCGGGTCACAGGGAGTCGCTCGCGCGGGATGCTCCCGGACAATTCCGCGAAATTATCCGCTGGTTGGTGTTCATGAGGCGATGGAGATTCTTCCTGGTGCATGGTTCATTGTGGCACATGTCAGCTCGCTAATCCAACAGTTTGAGTGACAAGCGTTTCCCTACTGCTACTACCAGTATGTCTGTCTTTCAGCTATGTCACGGTTCGTTAACTAGAGGACATAACATGACGAACAACAAAGATACTTAGTAATGCAACAACGGACTTTTGATTTTGATGTGGTGATAAAACCACCTGAGAAACTTCAGCAGAAAGAACCGGAACTGGTGGCCGAAGTCACCTCACTGCCACCGCCGCCACTGGTCCGGCCCGACCGGCAGATCGTCTACGAATGTGAACACTCCGAGTGGCCAGAGCCTGCGGAGTTGCATGATCAGGTTACAATCACTGTCGACCGGATCCGGGATGATATCGATGGCCCTGCCCATCGCTTTGTCATCCGGCGGGGTGATACCGTCGAAGCGCACCTGAGCCCCAATCGCTTCCATACCGGGCAAGTCATAGGCATCAGCCATGCCAGAAACGAAGTCCGGGTCGCCTGGGATGACACTCTCCAAAATGGCGAATGGTTTAATGTGGGAGCCATCTATCCGGCCCCAGAAACCAAACCAAACCGACTCACAAACGGCATACCACTCTCAGAGATCATCACTGAGTTAAACAGTGAGCACCAGCCGGATGGTGGCTGGCATGAGGCCGACCGAGTTCCCCATGAGGTCCCCTACACGTTCGCTGAGTTCAAAGAAATCTGGAAGACACGCGACAGAGACCTCACGTACCAGGAGTATCAAACTACTTTTGAGCGCATTGTAGAGAGCGAAGAGGCGATTCATTCTGAGCTAGGCAGTACCTACAAGGCTCCCCAGCTCAAGGCCATTGCCCATAACCTGGGGGACTTTAGTGCCCGCAGTAATACCAAGGCTGCGAACGCCAAAAGTATTTACCGCAAGATGCTGTCGTTTTTCTTATTGGATGGCTCCGTCTCTTTTGGGATGGGAGAAAGCTACACCGCAGCGGTGAAGGCCAAGGTGCGAGGCGTCACCGAAGAGGCTTACGAAGCCCACCACAAAGAGTTTGCTGAGAAAGAGGCGGAGAGAAAAGAGGCGCTTGCCAATCCACAAACCCTTTACGATTTTCAAAGGTTTATTGAGGCCAAAGGCGAAGCCGCACTCACTGGCGAGCAGATGGCTCTTTGGGATGCGCTCCACGCGGATCTCGCTCGTGAACGGCGCGCAGCTTCCGGACCGGCAGCCACTGTCACGCAATTTGAGAGTGAAGAACTCGGTCAAGTCGAATTCACCATCAAGCAAGGGTATCACGAAAAAAGAGAGTGTCCGCTCTGGATTGTGCAACTTGGTTCTCGCGTAACAGCACCCACGTTCAAGGAACTAAAGACCAAAGCCACCATGCTGGGGGGCTGGTATTCCTCTTTCAAAAAGAGCGACGCGGGGTTCCAGTTCCTCTCCGAAGAGTCAGCCAACAAGTTTACCAAACTCCTGGAGGGGGATGCAGACCGTCAAGAAATCTTAGTGGGTCGTAAAGAACGCAAAGATCAAACGGCAGCTGAACGACTCCACGAACTGGCCGACAATCTGCTTGCCCGAGCCGAAGAGACCCTTGCCGCCAGTGAAGCGTCGCTGCAAAACACCGCTCGACGGGCTGACATTCAAGCAGGTGTGCGAGGCAAAGCGTATGCTGACCAGGCACTTGCCAGATCGCTGCACTCCGTTGCCAATGTCCTTTCTACGGGAGCAGCCAAGTACCTTGACGGCATCCGACACAAGACCCACCTGGAAACGCTCGACACCGTACTCTCTCTCGCCAAATGGGCGAGAATACGAGCGATCCGAAAAGCAGAAAATGACCATGAATATGGCTACGGTCTCAGGGTCCAGGAGGAAGAAGAAAAACCTTACTCGGAAGAGGATATCCGCTTTGCTGAATACCCGTATCCTTCCATTTACCGGCGTCATCTGGAGGAGGCAATCGGGTATTGCCTGGTGAAAAATGGCTGCAAGCAGGCAGCCGCCAAGCTGGCAAAAACGGTGCGCCGCTTGCCCGGTGAGTTTCTCGAATTCATTCATAGCCATGATATTGAGCAACTGACCGACTTCTTGTCCCGGGCGAAATCGGTGGGGTTTGACACGACGTGGCTGGACGAGCGACTGGAAAAACACCACCGCCTACAACGTGCCCACATCGATGACTTGCACACGCTCCGAGCCGCTCTGCGAGAATACCTGCCTCACAAAGCCAGCACGCGAGGCGATGACCCGATTCGCGTGGCCGAGCGTGAACTCATCGGCAAAGACCTGCCAGGTTTTTTTCCGACACCCCGTGCCGTAATTGAACAGATGCTCGACTACGCCCAGATTCAACCACAGCACACAGTGCTGGAGCCCTCTTGTGGCAAAGGGGATATCGTCGAGGCACTGCGACAGACGATTCCTGCAGCTCAGATTTCTGCCCTTGAGAAAAACCGAACGCTCGCCGAGGTCCTTGCCGCCAAAGCGATTGAAGTTGAGTTTACTGACTTCTTGGAACACAACCGACAGTACGACCGGATTGTGCAGAATCCCCCTTTTGAATCAGGACAGGATATCGATCATGTCAGACATGCCTTAGCATGTCTGACGCCCGGTGGCAGGCTTGTTTCGGTGATGTGTGAAGGACCGTTTTTTAGAAACGACACGAAGTCTACTGAGTTTCGCGCATGGCTCCATGAGATCGCGGGCGAATCCTACGAGTTGCCGGCAGATGCCTTCCGTGCGACCGACGCCTTTCGCCAGACGGGAGTGAAAACGAGGATTGTGGTCATTGATAAAGATTAGCTGGCGGCAGTTTGGAGGCCACTATTTCGGCGCTCACGCCTAGGAAGTTCCTCCTGGAAATATTCTACCGTCAGGTAGCATCACATCCTCCAGGGCCAACTGGTCGGCATGTTCCCAATCGGCGGTAAAGTCGGGTGTGTCGGCAATGGTGATCATGCCGTTTTCTTGAATGTCTTCTTGAAGTCGGATGCAGGCTGCTTCGAGCGAATTGGCTTCAACTTCCACCTCCGCAAAGGCCCGCAGGTTCATTCGCACAGGTATCGCATATTGTGTCATGTTGTCTTCTCCTCTGTCATTTTATGAAGAGATTATCGGTCAGAACGCGGGGCTAAGCAAACTTTCTTGAATTTGAAAGCGGCCAGTCGCCATCGACCCAAACTAACTCTCAGTCTCCCCTTCTGGTACCAATTCTTTTGCCCTGAGACGTTCTTCCCAGGTGGCAATTTCCGCTGGTTTTGCTAGACCCGAGCTACGCACGACTTCGATCGCCGCCCCCAAGGCTAGCAGCGACATCTGACAACCGGTGTTGAGTGCCCACCTCAGATACTTGGGCTTCACTTCTCTGACCGGCCGATTCTTGTGCTTGCCGAATTGGAGCCGAGGCTGGAACGCGTCACTCTTGGTGACACACAGCTGGGCATGCACTAGCCTCCCCCCGCACCAAGTGCAAGGGTCCGGCTGGGGTGGGCGTTCATTGAGATACCGGACATCTTCCTCAGTCAACTGGTTAAAATCATCTGCCTCTGCTTGTTGCTCAGGTTCATTCGAAATGTTGTTGGATCTTGATTGGTTCATGCTCCCGTTATGCAGGTAGTGGTATCAAGTGTTGCATTAGGGAACTCAACTAGTCGCCTCTTCCGGCCGCAGTGACCGCAGGCATTTTTGATTTGCTGATCGCTTGCCGAGACGGACCAGGCCGAAATTTCAGTTTCTGGCCCCGCTGCACTGGAGTGAGATCCGCCAGTTCCAGTTCTGGCTGCGCCGGTAGCGATAACCGCTGTCTATCACTCATAGACCACTCCCGCAGCCATTGATCAGATTCCGGCTTGCTAACCAAGGCGTACCGTTCTTCTTCCTGTTCGCTCACGACAATCGGACTGATGTCTGAGGAGGGTAGGGTGATTTTTCTGGCCCCGCAGTCGGGACTCAGAAAGTAGCCGGTGAGACCATTTTGTTTATTGGTGGGGGGAATCGTGAAAAACTCCGAAGGGAGTACGGAATCTTTCATGACCCGTTGTTCGGAAACGTTGTGACCCGTTGAAAAGAATCCGCGACCCCCAGAACTCTCGGAACGGAAAATCTCCAGGGTTTCGTACTGCCCCAGCATTTTCGCCGCCCACTCCGCCGAGCCGGGAGATTCCATCCGGAGAATCGCCTTGTGGGAGCATTGCCCTATGATTTCGTCGGCGATCTTGTCACTACCGGCTGCCTCGCGAAACCCTTCGATATCCTGGAAAGCCAGAAGCAGACACGCCCCCCGCGACCGGCCCTTCACCGCCAGGGCCTGAAGCCCTTCACTCCGCAGAATGGACTTGGCTTCACGCGCTTCATCCACCCAGACCCAGGTCCGCCGCGTGCTGCTATTGCGTTGTCCGTCGATCTCTTCGACCAGGAAACGAAAAATCTGTTCGTTGAGGACATCGAGTGTTGCACTGGCGCTCTTGTTGACCCCCAGCAGCAACACGGAACTATCGCTGAGCCAATCTCGAATCGAAAGTTTTTCTGGAGTGCGTTGCCAGAGAGCAGCCACCGGGGCGTAGTAGCCCATGCTCGAAATAACGCTGGTGAGTACCGAGTGTCCTGTCCGGTCGTCAGGCAAAAATCTTGCAAACAACTCCCGGCCAACAGTATCGCGGCTGAGCACCGCTTCAAGTCGGTCTCGGCTCAGTGTCGCATGGACCAGGTCACTAAAGGTCCAGACTCCTGCTGAGTGTTTAATAAAACTCAAGAGCACGCCGTTCACTATCAGCCGGGCTGAATTGGTGAAATACTGGTTCGCCCCCGAGGACTCGGCTTTGATGAGCGAGCAACTGAAATTGAGTGCTCTGGTGGGTGAGGTAATGTCACGGGCGATATCCCAGGCAACGGCCTGCGGAAAACCCTTGCGAGACTCAAAAGGATTGAGAGAATAGACCGCAGTTGTGACCCCTACCTTTTTGAGATAAGCGGTTGTTTCCCCCTTGGCGTCGTAAATCAGCACACGCGAGTCTGAACCAACATGCATGTTCTCCAGCACACTCTTCATCAAGAGTCGCTGCACATGGCTCTTCCCACTACCAGTCACTCCGGCGGCAAGAAAGTGCTGCGTCGCCGTAGATTCTGGTAGCAGATTATTTCCCCAACGCAGACCGTGCGAAGACTTTCCGGACATTCTAGATCGGTTCGGTTTGGCGAGTTGCCGGCCACGGGTGTAGCTGCGGACCCGCAGCCAGCGGAGAACTTGCTGTCGAAACACCAGTCCTAGCACAAGGCCAACAACCACTAAAAGTCTTAGCGAACTTGAAATATCCATCACACGACCTCGGGTAGATATTCGAGTGCCATTTCCTGCTGGCGGCTCTGGCTCATCCGCACCGCTAACTGCTCAAGTGCTCCGGTGGACGCCCGGTCGGCGTAGACCCACGTATTCCCCCGAGCCCGGGAACCGGCTACATAACTAAGCTCCCGGTCGACCATCACCGGGTCGACAAGCAAGAATGCCGCTTCGCAAGTCGTCCCTTGCGATTTATGAATGCTCATCGCGTAGCTGAGCGTCAAATGAGAAAACTCGCTGGTGTTGATTTCGATCTCCATCCCCTCGTCGGTTCGGAGCCAGACGGTGCGGTGTTCGACTCCGACGACTTCCCCCAGCGTGCCGTTGCGCAGGTGATGCAGTTTTGAGTTTTTGGTGACCAGCACCCGATCCCCCAGGTGAATGTCGAGCCCATCGACTTCGACGGCATATTCTCCTAGCTGCCCTCGCGATTTCATCTCGTGTTGGATTCTCCGATTCAGTTCACGCACATCCCGGTTCCTCCCAGCCAGCACCAACAGATCTTTTACTTTCGCCTCGTAGGCAAAGGCCTCGTCGCACCAATCCGCGACTAATCGTTCTAGCGCGTCTTCACGCTCGCTGCCAATATGAAGCTGACCACGTCGATCCAATTCCTCGAGTACCTCTTGGGCGTTTCCGTCTCGGAGCTGCAAGACGGCCTCTCTGGCCCAGGCTTCGCGTTGCCGGACCACCTGCATTAGTTCGGTCGTACCAATCTGCTCCCCGATGAGCCGGAAGGGTGCGCCCGGATCGATGGCCTGCAGCTGCTTGTGGTCACCGACCAATACGATCTTTGCCCTGGCTGCTTCGACCTGCCGGAGAAGTTTTTCCAACTGGACCGTCCCGATCATGCCTGCTTCATCGACCACCAGCACGGTGTTCGCGGTGAGTGTCAGGTTGCCATTCTCAATCTCGTAGAGCAGCTTATGGATATGCAGCGACGCAATGCCCGCTTCGGTTTCCAGGCCTTTGGCTGCCTTGGAGGCGAGTGATGTGCCGATGACGGAGTATCCATTTTGCTCCAGGGCGATTCGCGCCAGCTTGAGCATGGTGGTTTTTCCTGAACCGGCGACGCCGGTAATCGCCACGATGTCAGACCCGGTGGCAATGTCTCGGACGGCCTGTGCTTGTTCTGGCCGCAAAGTTTCATGGCGACTAATGACTTCCTGCACCATGCTCGGTGCCACGGCATGCGTTGACTTATTGTGGAGTCGGGTGGCGGCCCCTATTAACCGCTGCTCTACTTCGAGCATCGCTCTGGTGGTAAAAGTTCGCACAAACCCGTCGGCGACCAACTCGACAATTTCGGGTGAATGCTCCAGAGTCTTCACCACGCCACCCAGCACCGCACCAATTCCGATGCCCCGCGACTGAGCGGCGATGGCGGTCTGCTCCAGAAATTCATTTTCAGTAAAGCGTGCTTTTCGACCCATGAGCGTGGCCAGTGCAGAGTCTGTCGCCCGTGCAAGTTCTTGGTAAGGCTTATCTCGCTGTAGCTCTTTGCCAAACAGCTCAGCCACCTGCTGCTGGCCAAACCCAAATTCGACACTCTGTTGTTTCCAGGCGCTTTGCAGTTCTGGCCACGTGAACAACTCCTTGTCGTTACGCGTGTTGAGGGCCGCTTTCTCGGCAGCCTTCGCACCGGACAAACCGTGTTGTCGCAGCCATTTTTCGATTGCCTGCCGACGCTTTGACATCGCCGCTAGTAGTTCCTGCGGAACTCCTTCGATCTCAAACCAGCTCACCAGTTCCTCACTTCGTTCCCTTTGCGGGCGGTAGGTTTTTATGCCTAGCTCGGTTTCTAGCAGCATCGATAGTTCGCTGCGGAACAAGGCCCCCAGGGCCATCTTCATGCGTCTTTGGAACAGCACACGTGCATCAAGGGCCCCGGTGGTGCCATCTTCGCGAATTACCAGGTTGGCGACGACCGCATGAAAATGCCTTTGAGGATCGGGTGCTTCGCCGGGGAGGCCACGGGTCGTATCGTGCGAAAACAGGGCGACGACGAGCTGGGCATTCTCGGCGATCCGGCCATCCTTGCCGCGACGCGTGACCCCGCACAGCTGGCTGAACGCCTCCAGAGCCCGGTCCACAGCCAGTGCTGCCACCCGGTCGACTTCCTTGCGATCTTGTTCGTCCGCGAGTGACCACGCACAGCTAAAACTTTTGGGCAGGCTCCAGGTGAGATCGAAACCGGCCCGCCGCTGGATTTTTTCCCCTTTGCGTTTTTGCACGAGCTGTTTCGTGCCGTCTGGGGACAAGCCTTCCAGAATGTTTTTTAGTTCAGCGGGGTCTACTTCTCCTGTGAGGCCAAGTGCTCTTGACCCAGCCCCCCACCAGACTCCTGGCCTAACACCATTCTCTGAATAGTAGTCGTGGTTCTCGGCATTCCCTAGATGCGCGTAGTAGCTGACCTCGGTGGCACTTCCTCCCACCGGCTTGATCGATAGCATGACTTACGATTCTCCTTCCCGGTAGACCGCTTCATTAAAATCTCTGCGGAACCGGACCTGTTCTTCCGCCACTTGCGAAACCAGACTAAAGACATCCAGGAATTTACTATTAGTAAAAGACATGCTGGCCAGCCGGAGATAAACCGACGGTTTCATCCCGTTGAGTTCGCATTCGGCAGCAATCCGCTCGGCCTGACTCTTGGTGAATCGAATCGTCACTTTCTCGCACTGCTCGGTGAGTGTTTTTGTGCTCCGCTTGACCATGCCCACCTATGCCCCGCTCTGGTATTCGTCATCGAACCGATTGAGGGCAGCGATTAGTGCTTCCTGCACAAACTGCTTCTTGGCCGTTTTTCTGCCCCCGGCTTCGAGATGCAAGAGCGCAATTTTCAGTCGCCATCCGACCGCTTTGGAAATCTCGACATTCAGCGCGACCTCCTCTTCGCTGGGGGGTGGTTTTGGGATCGACTCGGTCGGGCTGACCAGTTTGCGCTTTCCGCTGACTCGTTTGGAAGTTGTGGAGTTTTTTCTCTGTGCCATGGCAGAAATTATCACAGCCCCACTCCCTACTCAAACAACCAGTCCAATATTTTTCGCCCTCTCCGTTTTTCTCCCACACAGTTTCTACCTGCCAGCCTCACCAACTAGGAACCTAGGTTTTACCCTAAGTTCCTCCAAGCCTAGGAACCTAGGTTCTCGGAGTGCAAAGTTGCCACGCAGCAACCTGGATTCGAGGTGCAGAAAGTAAGACCACACCCGTGCATCTCGCTTCGCTCCATCCAAGACGCAAACAGGACCTAACAGAGTGCCGCCCAGCGAGAATCGCTGACCCACTTTATGGCCATCTTTTTACGAAGTTAGCTGTGCCGACAAGCGGTGTTCTCTGACATTCGTTAGTTCAACTTGAGTTGTCGGCGATTGTTCTTCGTCACTGGCACTCTATCTTGCTACTGGGCCCTTACCGCCATGGTGGTCGCTGACTCGAATTGCTGGCACTTGCAATCCTACCGGCACGCTACCTGGAACTCGCAGAAAGAATTGCTTAGCAAGTTTAGATGCCCCACAATCAGCCCCATGAATAATGTTGCTAGCCGTACGATTTATATCGACATTGAATCCGCCGGAAGGGCCAGACGAGCCCCGATCATTGAACTCGCCGCGATTGCTGTCGAGAGTGGTAGTTACCGGGAACTCGATTCGATTGACATGAAGCTTGAGTTTGCGATGAAGGAGGCGGACCCCCGTTTTCTAGGCGTCAACAAATTCAGCCCCACGGTGTGGGAAAAATACGCCCTGCCCGAACGAGACGCAGCCGCCAAGCTCGCAGCGTTTCTGCGGCGGCATGCCACGACCGAGCGGACGAGCCCTAAAACCGGCAAACCGTACCTCGTCGCCCAGCTGGCAGGATTTAACTCGAATCGTTTTGACATCCCCCGCCTCGAACAGTTGTTCCAACGGCACAAACTGTTTTTTCCAGCCTGCAGGCGCTCCCTCTGCGTTATGCAAAAGACCCAGTGGTTTTTTGAGGACAACCAGGCGCTCCAGCCTGGACCTGACAACTTTTCACTGGCGGCACTCGCGGATTATTTTCGACTCGCTACTCAGCCTGACCACACGGCACTCAGCGACGTGCGGGCTACAGTCGAGCTGGCCCGCCTCCTGGCGGAGTTCCACCGGATCTCGGCAACAGCCGCTGCGGCTTAATCTCAGAGTACACGTTGAATTATTGGAAAAGATTTTTTTGCTTAAGGTTTTAAGATCCCGCAGAATGAGTCTCAGCAGAAGCCAACTTTTTTGGAGAGACTTTTATGATCAAGTGCAATACCGACAAACCCATCGGCGAGATCGTACTCGTAGGCCGGGCCGCCTACCAGCTTTACTCGCATACCTATCGCGGGGTGGTCCAGTACCGTGCCAAAGTCGGCAAACCCTGGACCAACGCCCAAACGGGAGAGACCCTGGTGCTTCCCTTTATGCAAGATGATTCCGCCCGCGACTTTATGGAAGCGAGCAGGCAGGCGGGGGAGCAAGTCGAGGCATTGCGGGCTGCTCAGTTTCGACAAGTCGTCCACACAAGTGCCGCTTCCATTACCCCCCTGGCTAAAACTACCGAGCAGGAATTCGAGGCGGATAAGCCGCTTGGACTCAAGCTGGCCTAAGGCCACACCTCAGTCGAGGTTCTGGGAGCTTGGCGAGACAAGCCTGGTTGCCAGAGCCCCTGCGGAGTGCAAACAGCTAAGGTTCAATTACTTTTTTTACGCTCTTCAGATTTGAAGAGAGAAAGCGATGGTATATTATGTCGAGTTTCAATCAAGTGGTGCTGATGGGTAATTTGGTACGGAGCCCCGAGCTACGTTACTTACCTGGAGGCGAGAAAGCCGTTTGTGAAGTCCCTATTGCCGTGAATGAGCGTTTTAAGCGCGGCGATGAGATGGTTGAGTCCGTCTCGTTTATTGACGTTACCTTCTGGGGTCGTACCGCAGAAATCGTCAATGAATACCTGGTGAAAGGTTCTCCGATCCTGATCCAAGGCCGTCTGAAGCAAGACACCTGGGAAAAAGATGGGGAGAAACGCTCCAAGCTAAAAGTGGTTTGTGAGCAGATGAAAATGATCGGTGGCAAAAAATCGGACGACCAATCAGCAACTGAGGAATCTCAGGAACTGGTTGCCGCTGCTACTGACGATTCTTTCTGAAGAAGGTTTCCCTGCAAATTTGCACTCCGCTTGGGGCCTTCTTGACTGATACTTACCAACAAATTCTGGCGGAGTCGCTAAGTGGTCGCTTATCCTAGTCGACGGGCGTCTCAAACAAGACACCTGGGAAAAAGATGGCGAGAAACGATCCAAATTGAAAGTTGTCTGTGAGCAGATGCGTATGTTCGGAGGCCGAAAAGCCGATGATTCCCAAACATCTGACACAACGACTCCTGAGGATCCAGAATTTGTTGGTGCCGGTGCCGATGGTCACAATGACACGTTTTAAGTAAAGAAGGTTTCCTGCATCACTGCATCTCCGCATAGGGCCTTCTCTCCCTATGCATACAGACTCAACTAACTGGCATTTCTTGCCGTGGCACCAAGTCCTGCCCTGGTCCTCTGACATGTGTGACTAGGACTAGATCTTCCCGAATCAAAAAAATGGCTCGGTATTTTTTACCGACACGAGTCTTGAACACCACATGTCTGATTTCTTCCTCGTGATCACCATTTTCTGGAGCGAGCGGTTTCCGATTCGCTGACTCGGTAAGTTCCGCCAATACTTGGTCAAACCGGTCCGCCCAGGTGGCGGCCCCTTGGGGGGAACGCTCCCGAATGTATTGAAGTATTTCAGAGACGTCCGTTTCGGCACGGAGTGTCAAGTTGACGCGGAAGCTCATTTGGTGGAAAGGCCATGCTTTTGTCGTAGATCCTTCATTGCTTCCTCAGCTGGACGATGCCGACCAGCATCCGCATCCGCTATCCCTTCGCGTATGGCCTCATTGATTTGGTCGCGATTTTGATAGGACTCCCATTCAATGACCAAATCGTCCAGAGACATAGGGCTCTTGCCAGAATTAAGCAAAGTACGCCCAAAGTCAGTAAAGTTATCAAATTCCTCTGTCGTAATTGTCATTTTACTAGATTCTCCAGTGGGTACCTACCTTCAGTATACCTGATTTGTGAGAGCATTGGCAAAGGCTTTCTAGGACTCCCTTACTTCTGCCCACCTGCAGATTGCAGATCCGCAATCTATGGATCTTCTGCTCCGAATATCATAGCCATGATTGACCTGACAGAATCAGATGGTAAAATGGGGGTAGTCACTGAGACAGTCGACGGCCTTAGTGACTACCTATAGATCAACCGACCTGATCAATTACCCGCGAAGCCAACGCCCGTTTGGCTTCGCGGGTTTTTTTGTGAAATAAAAGAAAAATGGACTGCGGCCTAACAAGCGCGTCTACAGATTTCACTGGTTCAATATCCCGGGACTCCGCCATGAGAAAACACAGTACAAAAATGCGTGCGATTTCTGATTCCCCAATCCCTTTGAGTGCACAACAAGTCGCAGAGATGCTGGCTATATCCCGAGAAGTTGTCTATCGCCTTTGTGAGTCGGGTAAGCTCGCCCACCATCGATTCGGGAATGGACGAGGAACAATACGAATTTTTCAGCAAGATTTGGACCAATTCATTGCGTCAAGTCGAGTGCACACTTCAGTCCGGGATCTGGTTGAATACGATCATTTAGCCTGAAAAAGTGCTGTTAATGCATTCTTTATTGAGTGCTGTGTGTAAGTGCTTGGGAACTGCTTCAAGATGACTATAAACTCTCGCTACCATAGTCGTATCTCGATGGCCCATCAGAATCGAAAGAGTGACAGGATCTACTCCAGACTTCAGTTTGTTCGTACAGAAAGTATGGCGAACCGTGTATGCGCACAAGCCAGGCAGTTTCAGTTTTATTGCGAGTCGACGGAATCGGCAGCGAACTGCATTAGCAGTCCAAGGTTCGTTCAAAGAGTTCCGAAGAAGTGGACCTGTGGCATTGTGTTCCAACAATTGATCAGTCAATTGTACGATGTCTTCAGGAAGATAAATGACTCGGCGATATTTCTTGCCCTTGGATTCCTTCAATGGAAAGATCCATCGCTTTTCCTGTCGATCAAAATATTCTCCACACACAAGTCGAGCTTCCTGGGGACGGCATCCCGTTGCGAAGAGTACTTTGAGAACATTGCGGAAGGGTTCATCCCTGGTGGCAGCAAAGATGCGTTTGCAATCTTCATCGCTAAGCAACAACTCACGACGACCTCCTGCTGGCCTTTCAAGACCTACCAGCGGGGAATATTGCAAGAGCCTTCTGCCTACCGCCCAATTCATTGCCCGTTGAACAGCCCCCATTGCCCCTCTGATAGTGCTATCCGAAGCACTAGGAAACTCTGCTTCAATCCAAGTATCAACATGGTCGGCGGTGAGGTCAGTCACGCGGAGGCTTTTACCAATGTGCTGAGCAAACGACCGCAGGAAATCCTTATACCACCGGTACGTCTTCTGTGACCGATTATTGCAAGTCCAAGCGAGGAACCTATTGAGGACAGAAACTACCGGCTCAAGTGAGGCGTCAGACGAACTACATGAGTTTAGTTGCTCGAACTTAACCAAGGCAAGTTTTTTTTCCTTGCCGAGATTTATGAGTTTCTTACCAACCCAGACATACCACGACCGGGTTTGCTTACGAAAAAATGGGCGACGCATCGATAATACCTCCAGAGTCAAGAAACCGAATCAAGGCTCGGCGGACAAGGAGGTTCGCTCTGGGCAGCCTGCTTAGTACCAGCTAGGCGGGCTGCCATTTTATTTCATAGGTCGTCTAGTTTATTCTAACAAGTCTAAAATTTGGTGCACTTTTGGTGCATCTGACCACCGATTGGCGGAAAGGGATTTCAAAAACCCCGAGAAAAATAAGTCGGGCCGACAAGATTTGAACTTGCGACCTTTTGACCCCCAGTCAAACGCGCTACCAGACTGCGCCACGGCCCGAACTTCTTGACTTATAAAGACTTATCGCAATAATGAAAGTAGAAAAAACGCCCCTGACACGGATAGGTGACACGGATATGCCCGCTAAGCCCAGAAAACCATGGTACTGGAAAGCTCGGAAGGCATGGTATGTGTGTCTTCATGGAAAGCAGCATAAACTCTCCACTGACAAAAAGGAAGCCCAGCAGCGGTTTCACGAATTGATGGCTTCGGAGCCTAAGACCGTCACAGACGGATCGGTGGCCTCTTTGCTCGATGCGTTCATCAGCGATTGCAGAAAAACGAAGGCTCCCAAGACCATCCAATGGTATCGGAATTACCTCCAGGACTTCCTCGATTTTTTGGTGCCCAAAGGATACTCCCCACAGTCACTTCCGGCCTCTCGAATGACCCCTAAAATTGTGCGGCAGTGGGTGGATCACCGAGGTACCGCTGAACGGGCCCGCATCACGGCAGTCAAGTCAGCCTACAGTTGGGGCCACGGGGAGGGCTGGATGGAACACAACCCTCTTTCGGGAATGAAGCGTCCACCGGCTACCAAGAGGACCGAGTTGATTGAACTTCCTGAGATGGTCCGCCTGCTCCGACTTAGCAAAGACAAATGCTTTCGAGAGCTGCTGACGTTTTGCTGGGATGTTGGCTGTCGTCCTCAGGAAGCCAAGGGACTTCGGAAAGACCAGCTCGATCTGGAGAGGTCTCGTTGTGTGATTTCTGAGGACGAAGCCAAAGGAAAAAGGAAGCAGCGGGTGATTTATCTGACGAGTCGCTCGAAACGAATTATCGAACGGAACATCAACGGCAGTCCCTATATCTTTCTGAACACGAGATCGAAGCCCTGGACAACCTCGGCGGTGAACTGCCGGTTTGCGAGACTTGAGGAAAAGGTGGGAAAAAGATATTGCCAGTACATGTGGCGACATGCGTTTGCCACAAGAAAGCTGAAGGAAGGTGTCAGCCCCATTGTGGTTGCCGAACTATTAGGGCATGCTGACGTTTCCACCCTCGCTAAGATTTATCAGCACGTGGCTCAAGATCCGAGTCACTTACTCTCAGCACTGGAACAGCGAAAGTAA
This sequence comes from Bythopirellula goksoeyrii, assembly GCF_008065115.1. Taxonomy (NCBI): domain Bacteria; kingdom Pseudomonadati; phylum Planctomycetota; class Planctomycetia; order Pirellulales; family Lacipirellulaceae; genus Bythopirellula; species Bythopirellula goksoeyrii. Next base: position 3,876,850 of record NZ_CP042913.1, read on the forward strand.
CTAATTCCAGGGTTTTTGGCGAAGCTTACCGACGACCTCGAGGTTATGAGGCTCCCACCACTAATCGAGCTAAGACACTCACACGTAAGCAGTTAGAGCATTTTACTACTTCTTTGGCTCATGGCAATTGCTTGCTTGTATGGCTGACCTGCGAGAATCGAGACCAACCCCAGGTGTTCAGAAAGTTTGTCACCTAGGATTCCTCGCACTTTTCGCCAGAAAGCCTTCTGCATGTCGAACTGGTTCTCTCCGTTGCTATTCCTGTTGGCAGCCTCAGCAGAGGAGGATTTGCGTCGCCAAATCGAGTTCTTCAAAGCAGAGAATGAGATGCTACTGGCGAGAGTACCTAAGAAACGGATCTTCCTTAGCAATGACGAGCGAGAACGGCTGTTGAAGCTAAGAGTGGTTGAACCAGTTTATTGTGTTTGGCTTGCAGCATCTCGATTATATCGTTAGCGAATATCAGAGGTTTTATTATGAGGCGAGGCCTCACCAGCGCAAAGACAATCGGCCACTCACCGGCACTTGGTCTGTCGTTGATGAGCCACTTGGCAAAGAAGAAACGATCGCCTGCCACACTCGACTTGGTGGTGTATTGAAGAATTACCAGCGACTCGCTGCTTGACGGCACCATTACCAAGTGACAAGGCTACCGTCGCGGCCAGCTGCCCATGCCGGAATGGCAATGTTGCGCTAATGGCAAATCTGTCCCGATAAGCGACTATTGCGAATGTCACAAACCGCGTATAAGAAGTCGATTCAATCTGCGATTAGGAATTTTCATCCCTAAAAACTTTTTGAACACTTCGACAATTGAGAGTTGCTCGAATCCAAGGCGGAACCTAATGTTGCCGGACGCTACGTCATGACGAAGTCGGACTTGAATGCACTCCACTTTGCAATTCTATTTGCTTACGAATTTTTCAGCCCGTCGCACTAATTCTGACGTAGCAATCCCCAGTAAGGAAGACCCTAGAACGTCCAATCTGCTGAGTATATATAGTCGGCGCCTTTATGGACACAGACACACTACGCCAATTATAATCTAGGCGAACAGAAAAAGATCGTGGCTAGTCAACTTCAACTCAGCGGGATTATATCATGGATCCTAGCGAAGAATCTCGTCGTCGGCTTGAATCAGAACTAATCCATGCACGGCCGATTGGTCGAGTGGCACGTTCCTGGAGTTGGGTGAAGCGCAATCGAGCGGTTAGCGCTTTAGGGAGCGCGCTAGTAGTAAGTTTGCTGATTGCTCTCGTCGTCAGCACTATTCTTCTCAATAGTTCGCAGGAGGCTCTGCGTCAGAGAGAATTGGCTTTGAAGGCAACAGACAATGCTCTTCAGCAAGAATTGAAAGCCAAAGAAGCCGAGGCGCAGCTGGAAACCGCTCGTGCAGAATCCGGGCGACTTAAGGAAGCTAATGTGCAGGCTTGGCAGCAGGCACTCAATTCGGAGATAGCGGGTAAGTTCGCGCGGGCGAATTCGCTACTCCACGATCTTGAAACAATACGACGAGAACCCAGCAAACCTGTCAATCGGGAAAAGGCTCGACAAACGATCAGAGATATTTCTCAACTGGCAGCGGAAGCTCACGTCGGTATCGAGCAACTCGATCCTAACATTTTCGCAGCCGAGATTCTTAAATTCCGAGAGCAAGGCGCATTGTCGGAGGAAGCGATCCGATCCGAAGCGACAAGATGGCTGGAGTTTGCCACTCTGCGACAAGTCAAGGAGATTCCACTCGAAGAACTTGGGTCTGTCAAAGATCGCCCACAATTCCAAATCGACTTGGAAAAGGTAATTCATGTTGGAAGCAATTCAAGTGGAAGTGTCGTCGTTGTAGGTCGTGCTAATCGTGAAAAAGTCGCCGTGATTGACAACGGTTCGGACACGGTTCGCTTCTTGAGACTCGAAGGAGTGAGGTTCGCGCAGCAAGGTATGGAGTTTGGTCCTGGAATTGTCAATACTATGACAGTCGCGCCCGACGGGTCACAACTGGTAGTCCTCGACTATTCTCCGCGGCTGCTAGTGTTTGATCTCGTCCAAGGCAAAAAGCTGAATGAATGGAAGCTTCCAGACATGCATTTCAATAATTACCTCGTTTGTGCAAAGCAAGGCGAGGTTCAACTCCAGTCAATTGGAAACACAAACACGAGACAAAAAGAATTGACATGGCAACTTGAAGATGGAACCCATTCTGAAAGGCAATTGGCCGACAGTGAAATCAGTATGTTACGTTTCCATTCGCCCTGGCATCGCGAGGTCCAAGGCACACTATTCGATGCAATCTGGAATAGTAGACACATGGGACCTGAATCGTCGAATACGCTCAAGCTACGAGAACGTGGCGACCAACCGAACGAAATTACTATTGCCACCGAGAAACACTTGGGGGCATTTGGATTTGCCGGAGACCCCAATTGGCTCGTATACTGCGTCGGCAATCGGTTGAATTGCTACGATCATCAAAGTGGGATCACGCTCGGTGCGGAATATGCCAACCCCACTGAATTCCGACAAGTAGTCAAATTATGTCCCGCCCCACGAGGCTTCTATGCGATTGTTTTCGATAATGTTACCACTGACTCTTTCGGCTCGCAGACCAGACAGATACCGCCGGATCGCACCAAGGGTCAAACACTCAGTCTGGCGGTATGGAAAGCTGACTTCGGTACGCCGCTCTCTCAACAGATTTTGCCGACACGTTGCCGGGATCTTAAAATCGCCAGTGATGGCCTCATTGTTGCAGGCGGAGAAGGTCCCAGTCTAGTCGCCCTTGCGAACGAACGAGAGCTATGGGATTCGTCAAAGGCCAACATCAGACGGCCTTCAGCCAATTTCCAAAGGGATGGACAGTCAACCTTTACCGTCGATTCAATAGAGGGCCAATATCCTTCGTGGCGAACTGAAATCCGCTCGTCTCAGTCAGGTGAATTAATTAAGGAATTTCCTGCCAGCGGAGTTGGCAATGCACTGCGATGGGATGCCACGCGACGATTCGCTGTCCTCCTCGAAAGCGAGACTGTCAATACGGTTTCCTACGAAGTGCTCGATGTGCAAGAGGACAAGGTGCTGGGACAGCTCGGTCCTTTCGACTTTGACAATGGCGATTCCTCCGGGAAGCCGGTTGTCGAATTTTCGCCGCGTGGCCGGTGGCTTCTTATCACACAGGGTGAGGTGATGAAGTTGTGGGAAATACCGAGTTTGAAGTACGCAGGTTCGGTCAAAAACAAGAACAAAAGCCCATGGCAGAACCAACAATATGAAATTCGAGACATTCGAAACAATAGGGAAGACAACGAGTTTATTGAAAGCGAGATTCCCGATTTCAGGGAGGTCTATTTTGATCAGGTGGAAGATAACGTTTTCGTTCGACCGTTGCGATCGGTGTACAATCTGCCATCGATGAAGCGAGTTGCTAAGCTCGCGGACTGGCCAGATGACGAATTTAATCTTTTCCCCTTCAGAGTTAAGTTTCTTGGCACACGCATTTTCTTGTTAGCTGATCGTAGCGGCTTGAGAGATAGACAATTTCTCGTTGGGGTTTGGGACCTTGAGACAGGACAGCGTTATACACTTGGTGACTCTACAGCCCATGAGCCTAGCGGAGTTGAAGTGCAGAACAATGCGGACCGACCGTTGCGACTCGGCGAGACACCGGTTGAACTTGCCAATAAGCTCGCTGATCCCTCGACTGCGGAAGCAGCAATCAAAGAGCTTGCACGAAAGGCGGAAGCCGCGTTCGATGCGATTGCAGAAGATAGGGAAGTAGTCGCGGCAGATGGCAACTCGGCGGAAAATGGGGCTGTCGAGGAAGGCGGCCCCAAAGAGACCGCGAAGCCACTTTTTAGGGAGAACTCGATGGCGATTGTCCATCCTTCAGGCGAAAAGGTCCTTATCTTAATGCCTTTCAAGGAGCGAATGTCTTTTGGCTCATCCAGGTCGAGCCCATTAAGTATCTACCTGTGGGATCTGAAGTCTGGCGAATACAAAATGGTGGGCTCTTATGCGAACGTAGGGGAATTCAGTCTCGATCCGCCCGTAGTCTCGTTTGATGAGGATTTTGTCTATTTGAAACTTGAAATCGAAGAAGAGAAATCAGAGAGCGACCATCCGTTCGCGCAGGCGCATATTGTGCGATGGTCTGACGGTAAAGTTACACATAGTGGGAAGCTCTGGAAGGACGGCTTCAATCGCTTGCTGGTGTGGAAAGACGATGAAGGGCTATCCGTTCAGGTTATTCCTGGCACCGTCCGAACTCCTCTCGAGCATTCATCCGGCGCAGTACCGGGGCGGGCCCACTTGAGTCCCGACCATTCGACAATCGTCCTCCAGCTCGATCTGGGTAATCGCGGTGCAAAGCGGACACGGATAGCAGGAATGTGGAGCAGCATAAATGGAAAACGCTTGGTCGAACTACCAGCGTCGATTTCGTCGGTCACATTTGATCCAAAAAGTCGGTGGTGCGTCGTGACCAACAACGACAAAGAAGAACTGATGATTGTGGATTGCGAAAGCGGTCAAATCCAACGGCGATTGTCACCACCTTGGTTACTCAAAGACGTCATCCGAATGGCTGACGATCGCGTGCCCAATGCTAATAGCCCGCCGGGGTATCCGATTGGTTATACACCCAGTTACGGTCTTGACAACATACGGATTGATCCGACGGGTTCTAGACTTCTTCTCAACGGCTACGGTTTGACGGCCCTTTGGGATGCAGAGCAAAACAAAGAGATCAAGCGTCTGAAGAAGAGCCATCATGCACCAATCAATTGTGTAGCGCAAGACCCAAGAGGACGATTTATTGCTACCGGTGGCGTCGAGGGGGGCGTCATTATCTGGGATCGCAAAACGGGAAAATACGTTCGCAGCTATGTCGAGTACGTCGGTTCTATTGTCGAGGTGTCATTTGACAACAAGGGGGATCGCTTATTTGCCCTCTCTAGTAACGGAACCTTGTCTTGCTTGGGGCAGCATGGCTGGCAAGTTCGATCAAAGAGTAAGTCCACCGCTCAAACTTTTGCGTGCCATCCTAGCGAGCCTATTGTCGCCGTAGGTACAGAAGCAGGAGAAATCCTTTTCCTATCGATGAGAGACGGGAAGCAATCGGGCACCTTGCGATTCGAACACGGCGACCTGACCTCGCTAGATTACACGTCTGACGGGAAGTTTTTAGCGGCAGGATGCAAAGATGGTTCAATTGTGGTCTGGGACGTCTCGACGAAGAAAGAGCGTTGTCAGATGAATGCGGAAGGACCTATTGTGTCTTTGCGATGGCTTATTGAGACAGGAACACTCGTGAGCGGAGGCCAGACAATTGAGATTTGGGATGTTGATCGCGCCACGTCAATCTGGTCGATTCCAATCACAAAAGCACCAGTCCGCGCGATGGATCTTAATAGAATTCGGGACCAACTCGTGATAGCAGATGGTGGTGGTGCAGGTCGACTTATCGATCTGCGAGGCCTGAATAGCGCGATTGCGGAAATGGGAGTATTGGGGATTGAGTTGCCGAGGGACGTCACGGGCGTTTCTGGAACAACGCGCTGATGTTGATGTCCATTTCTGCAACATGGCGCAATTCCGAGGAAAATGCTTCGAGCAATACAGCTTGAACGGTTCTAGGACTTACAGCGTGCCCAACTTTTCGGCCGACAACCTCGAGGTTACGAGGCTCACCGGTGTAATCGAGCTAAGACACTCACACGTAAAAAGTTCGAGCATTTTACTACTTCTTTGCCGCATTGCAATTGATTAGCACCTTTTAGCATGTATTAGCATTTCAACCGTGCCAAAGAAGTAGTCGAGAATCGATGGCCAATTGTCATCAAGTTTCTCGAGCCCATATCTTGTTTGAACTGGCTGACCAGCGAGAATCGAGGCCAACCGCAGGTGTTCAGAAAGATTGTCACCTTCTTTTCCGCTCTATATTCTCGCCAGAATGTGTTCCGCATTAAAAGTTGGTATTCACCGTTACTATGTCTTTCGGTCAGAACGAACATTGAATTTGGGAGAAGCCAGTCGATTCGATCAGGTTCGATATCTGAACGCACCTTACTGTTTGAATTTGACGGCAAAGCTTGCAATTCGGCACTGAATCAATCTCTAATCTGCTAGCTATGTGACGTCACAACTTGAGACTCTCAAGACGAGTAAAGCTGCACCAATCAAAACCTGTATTTCAAGGACTATTACGCCACAGACTTGCCAATAGGACGATTAAGTACCAATCCCAAGTTACATGACTTTTCGATTTGCTTTGAAAGCTTTTAATCTTATAACAGGAATGTGCCTCTTCATGTCATATGCTTTTAGAGTTTGGAGCCACCTTGATCATGTCAGCACTTCGAAACCCATTCGTCGTAGCAAACTTTGCTCTGCTCGCTATTGTGCAATGGAGCGGACTATCGAGTGTCGTCCAGGCAGAACCCAACGAGCTTGAGGTCAAATCATGGGTCGAGCAACTAGCCAGCAGTGACTTCCAAGTCCGAGAGGCCTCGACAGAGAATCTAATCCAGTCTGGTCGCAGCGTTATCCCGGCGGTCCGCGACGCAGCTTTGTCTAACGATCTCGAAGTAAGTGACCGAGCCTGCCAAATTCTTATTCGGCTCTATGACTCGGCGGACGAGCGGACGCATCTACAAGCACGCCAAGCGTTGCAGCAACTGGCTGAGTCACAACACGGCAGTGCCACAGTGGCCAGGGACGCCTTGCAAGAGGTCTTGGCATGGATCCAGCGTCATTCTGGAGAGTACGACGTGGACATGACTCGTCCAGATCACCCAGTGGTCGTGGTGCGTCTCGATCGCACGCGCGGAATTGACCCCGGTTTTTCTGGTGATGGAATTCAAAACGCGGATCTGGCGAAACTTCAGAAAGTGCGGGAGATACGCGAACTTACGCTTGAGAATCGGACCACGATGACGGATGAAGGCCTTCGGCATCTCGGAAGGTTAAAGCAACTTACTTCACTCAACCTGCGTCGAACGCAGATCAGAGGCAGCGGCCTGGCCCACCTTGCCGAGTTGCCAGAGTTACAGACCTTAGATTTGGCGTACTGTCGCAATCTCGGCGAGAACGGAATAAAGACGATTAAGAAACTTTCGCATCTGACGTCTCTAAATCTCGACGCCACCTCAAACAGATGGTCACACGACGACATATGGCAGCAACATATTCGGAGTTGCGTGCATGAAAAGTTTTTGCCGTTAAAAGACCACTCGCTGAGAGAGCTTGCAGAACTCAGAGGCGGAATAACTGACGAGGGCCTCCAGCACATTTCGGAAATGCCCGCCCTGAATCGGCTCTCGCTCGTTTCGTCGCGCATTACTGACTCCGGAGCTAAATCAATCGCAAAACTACCAAACTTGGAATGGCTTGACGTTAGTCGCACTGCAATTACCGACGTAGGGGTCGAATCGATTGCTGACATTCCGACCCTCAAGGCACTGCATGTCAATTTCGTACCTATTAGCGGCGCAGGTATTGTCCGATTGGGGAAACTTGCAGACCTGAGAGAGTTGGGTTTGAGCGGCACCGTAGTTACTGCTGCGGATCTTGAGAAGCTTCAAGGACTCAAGAAGCTAGAGAGGATAGATCTAGCGTCAACCAGGCTCTCTGATGAGCTGGTTGAAGTATTGCTGGGATTTCCTGATCTTTGCGAGGTTAACCTTGCGAACTCAAAACTGACATTCAAGGGAGTTGCCGAGTTGGCCGAGAAGTCCACAAACATCGATTTGACGCAGGCACTTATTGCGGCCGGTTGGGGGAAGGTCTACGAGGCAGGAGTGCTGGAATCGCTTGACCTCAACTACCAACAGTTGACAAACAGCGATCTGGCCCAATTGGAAGGCCTGAAAGATTTGAAATACCTTTCGCTCAATCGAACTCAGATCTCCGACGACGGGCTCCAATCGATTGGCAAACTGGACAATCTGGTGAGTCTCAGCCTCGCCAGCACAAATATCACGGATGTCGGAATATCGCATCTGAAGAATCTTATCAAATTGACCCGTCTAGACTTGCACGGCACGAAAACTACCTTTGGCGGCGTGATCGATCTGTTAATGCGGAGCCAAGGACGTACCTTACGCGAGGCAATCAGTGTGGCCCGCATGTCGCGGCGGGCTGACGCACAGGGATTAAAACTTGATCCAGAGTTCGTGGACTTACGAGGCTTTCCGGTCACGGACGCTGACTTGGAAGCATTGGCAACCTTGAGCACGCTGGAAACACTGTTCTTACTGGGCGATTCTATTACAGATCAGGGGATCGCGCAGCTTACCCCTCTGGAGCATCTCAAACAGTTGTGGATTAGCGGCAAACAAATCACTGGCCAAGGCTTGGCAACGCTCAATTCGCTGAAGCATTTGGAGACGCTTTGGTTCACTGACACCAGTGTGACGAGTGACGATTTGGTTCACTTGTCCGCCTTGCCTCACTTGAAATGTTTGAACCTGAGTGGGACCCGACTGACGCCCCATGTCGTGGAAACTCTCTCGGAATTTCACGCATTGGAGCTGTTGATTATCGACAGCCTTGCCATCTCTGACGAGGATGTCACGCAGTTGGGACTGGCCAATCCAGCCCTTTCAGTCGTCCAGAGTCAAAAGCGAGCCCTGGAAGCGGTGCGGGCAGAAGCGCAGACTATTCATAGGATGTCCGATCCGAGTTTTTCACCGGAAAGGGCAGTAAATGTCGTTGTGCAAGAACATCCCTTAGTCACAGATTTTGGATCGCAGTATTTCGAACAGGCCGTCGAGCTGAATTGCGGCGTACTGCCCCTACTGCCCAGTCGCTGGAAGGAGCTTGCGACGTTGACAGATGTATTGCTTCACGGCGTAAATCAACCGGCCGCTGCAATGCGCGTCCTGCCTGAACTCTCCCAGATAAAGAAGGTCTCATTATATCGAGCAAGAGTCACCGACGCAGACCTCGTGCACCTAGGTAAGGTCACGTCGCTCGAAGATTTAGACCTGCAACGCACCCTGATTACCGACGTCGGTTTTGAGCATCTTCGGAATCTAAAACGACTGAGATCGCTGTCCGTAGGGGGCTATGGAACCGAGATCCACGATCCAGGAATGAAGTTCCTAGCAGAACTGAATCAGCTGGAGTCGTTGTCGCTGTATCGAACCAGTATCAGCGACGCTGGACTCATCCATCTTCGAGGCCTGAAGCATCTCAAGGGTTTGGTCCTGGGCGAAGTCAAGGTAGACGAGGGACTGACCCATCTCAGCAAGCTGGAAAACTTGGAGACACTTGACCTAAGCTCCACGAAGGTCACGGACGCCAGCTTACGCTTCCTCTTCGGACTCAAGAACCTTCGCAGCTTAGACCTAGGAAGCACACTCGTCAGTGAAAATGGAGTTGCTGAACTTCAACAACACTTGCCTGAAGTGAAGATCTCCTTTCGGCCAATGTCAGAAAAAGCGCGAACAGCCAAGGCTGACCTGGCTGAGCTAGGCGTAAAGGCATTTTGGAGCTCTGGCCAAGGATTCAATGGCGCCGATCTGACGAAGGCCGACAACCTAGGTCCGGCGATGTCCAAAGTGCTTGAACTCAAGGGCTTAAGAATGTTGAACTTGGGTGCCAACACAACGGACACAACTTTAGAGAAAGTGGCCGTGCTCACTCAACTAGAGCACCTCTCGGTCGCAGACGCCACTTTAACAGGAGTAGGTGTGCAATGTCTCTCACGCCTCGATCATCTAACCCATCTGTATCTGCGAAGATGTCAACTTTCCAAGGAAGCCCTGGCGAATCTGGCTGCGCTGAAAAGGGTAAAATCTCTCGACTTGACCGGGGCCAAACTCCCTCAACATGGGATCAGACATCTTGGAGAGCTGTCGAAACTCGAGTGGCTCGGCTTAAGCGGTGTAGATTACGAGGATGCCGATTTACAGAGTCTCCACTCCTTGACGAACCTAAAAGAGCTAGTTCTCATCGACACGCCAGTTTCTGCCGCGGGACTCCGAACCCTCGCGGGTCTGAACTCATTGCGCATGTTGCAAGTTAGGAATACTCAAGTTCGCATGGAGGACGTCGCTGACTTAGAGAATGCGTTGCCAGAATGCCGAGTCATACTTTTCGATATTTGGCCTGAATAGCTGCGTCATAAAAACGTTGCACTTCGAGCTTTTTTCCAATCTGGTGTTCGAAGTTCGACTGGCTGCGTTCTTTGGCTATCCAGCCAAGAGCACAGGCCACCAGCGTGGTGACAACAAGGAGGCTTCGCACACTAAAGCGAAACCAGCGGCGTCGAGTGGGCGTGGTCTCGTTGACGAGAGGGTGCACATCGGACGTCATTAGAGAGTGCCTGCTGTGGTCTTCGTGGAGGCAACTTACGCGATCCCTATCTTATCGCAAGCAAGCAGACGTCAAAGATTAATCTGGCAGCCACTGGAAAACTACGCTCAGACAGCATGCAAGTACTGAAAGCTCGAGTGGAAAGTTTTCTAGAAGATAGTACTATACATACGTATACTTTTTGCTATATTGGGGCCATGGCAACTTTTCTTCACTTTCACGGAGAACCTGGACCATGATTACTTGCCCATCGGAACTGGCCGCCTCAGACTACACTTCCATCGCCGAGATTCTTCCTGCAGTGCTGGCACGCTACGGAATTGAATCAGAAGAGAATCAGCACGACTCCTTCGCTGTCTTGGGCTGTCTGCAAGTGGCAGACTATTCCGCACTAGTTACCCAATGAGGCTTTCAGATGTCAGAGCAACCTATAGACGATGAAATGGCGTGCGAGAGGGAGACTTCTGCTCCTCTAACGCAGGCTGAGCTGCATTCTCTTTACCTTGAGCAGCAACGCCGCATGCAGTGCCATGGCTGTGGGGAGGCGATTGAGGTTTACTGAGTGGGTTGCGGGGACAAGCATTTAATATTTCTACCCATCGCGAAAGCAGCAGCTTGTGCTTCACGGCCCTCTACTCCTGCTCATCTCGCAAAACTTGCTTTTCTTTGTATGACTTAAGTACCTCTTCCAATGTTTTCCTATTGCGGACAGGATTCAGAGCGATCGCCTTAGCTAAGTGTTCTTGAGCCTTCACGAAATCTCCCTTTTCGGCATACGCCGCCGCAAGATTCTCAAGACCTATACTACTCTTCCAATTGGTAAGTTCACATGCTTTGGTGCCTAACTCCACCGCCCTGCTGCCATCACGATATTTCTCATCAGGGCATCTTGCGTAGATCCAGTTAAGGTAAACATAGGCATCGACATATTTGGGGTCGAGGCGAATGGCTTCCTCGAAGTCGGCGATTGCGTCGTCGTATTCCTGCATGAGCTTCCATGCAGTTCCTCGGGTGTGGTAAGACGCCGAGGAAGGATCGAGGCGAATGACTTCATTGAGGTCAGCGATGGCCTTGTCGAATTCTCCCTTGGCACCCCATGTAGTTGCTCGGCTTCGGTAAGCATCTGTAGAGCTCGGGTCGAGGCGGATGGCTTCGTTAAGATCGGCGATGGCCTTGTCAGCATCTTGCCTGGCAACCCATACAGCTCCTCGATTAAAATAAGCCTTAGAGTCATTCGGATTGAGGCGGATGGCTTTGTCGAGGTCATTTATAGCTTCACCGTATTCTAGCTTGCCACGCCATGAAGCTCCTCGATTAGTATATGCGTTGGCATTTTTTGGATCGAGGCGGATAGCTTCATTGAAGTCGTCGATGGACTTGTCGTACTCTTGTTTGGCAAACCAGGCAGCTCCCCGATTAGTATATGCACTGGCATATTTCGAATCGAGGCGAATGGCTTCGTTGTAGTCATCGATAGCTTTGTCGTGCTCTCGCAGTTTGAACCATGCGGCTCCTCGGTAGAGATAAGCTTGAGATTGAATCGGATCGAGGCGAATGGCATCGGAGAAGTCTGCGATGGCCTTTTCCCATTCTTGCTTGGCATTCCAAGCAGTTCCTCGATTGTAGTACGCGGATGAATAATCCGGATCGAGGCGGACAGCTTCACTAAAATCGTCGATCGCCTTGTCATACTCTCGCTTGGCAATCCATGAAGCTCCTCGGTTCGCATATGCTTTGGCATCTTTTGGTTCGACGCGGATGGCTTCATTAAAGTCGTCGATGGCCTTCTCGTACTCTTGCTTGACTTTCCAAACAGCTCCTCGATTGTTGTAGGCTGCGGCATAGTTTGGGTCGAGTCTAATGGCTTCGCTAAAGTCGTGAATGGCCTCATTCCATTCCTGCTTTGCCACCCAAGAGGATCCGCGATTGTACTGAGCAATCGAATCCTCCGGATCTAGGCGGATAGCTTCACTAAAGTCTGCGATTGCCTTGTCCCATTCCTGTTTAGCACTCCTTGAAGTTCCTCGACCTCTGTAAGCGAATGAATCATCCGGATCAAGGCGAATGACTTCGGTGAAGTCATTTGTGGCCTTATCCCATTCTTGCTTGTTACCCCATAAACTCCCACGGCACTTGTAAGCGTTTGAATGATCAGGGTCTAGTCTGATAGTCTCGCTAAAGTCTTCGATTGCCTTGTCGTACTCTCGCTTAACGTTCCACGCAACTCCCCGACTGTAGAAAGCGTTTTTATCACTTGGATCGAGGCGAATCACTTCTGTAAAGTCAGCGATGGCTTTGTCATTTTCTCGCTTGTAACCCCATGCTATTCCTCGATATGCATAAGCCGACGAATTATCCGGATCGAGGCGAATGGCTGTACTCAAGTCGTCGATGGCCTTATCCGATTCTTGTAAGGCGAGCCAAGCATTTCCGCGATTGTAGTGTGCAATGGAATCATCTGGATCGAGGCGGATGGCTTCACTGAAGTCCGCGATAGCCTTTTCATATTCTTTCTTGGAAGCTAATGTAGCACCTCGATTGACGTAACTGTTTGATCTATTCGGGTTGAGGCGGATGGCTTCGTTGTAGTCATCGATAGCTTTGTCGTATTCTTGCTTGGCAGCCCAGACATTTCCTCGACTGGAGTAAGCAATTGAATCGCTTGGATCGAGTCTTAAGGCTTCTTCGGAATCCGCAAGTGCATTATCTAATTCCCCTAGTGCACGCCACACACACGCCCGCCCGATATAGAGCCGTGCAGAGCTTCGATTGTTCTGAATCAAAGAAGTGAGTTGGTCGGCGGCTTTGCGGTTCAGCGGTATCACATGCGACTTATGAAGCCAGCCGGAGCTGCTGTAGGTCAGCCATAGATCATCGCCATTCACTTTCTGAACCTTCAGAGTCAAGCCAGGCCAAACAGTCTCAACGTGTTCGGATTCGCCACTAAGATCCGTATTGTGAATAACTACGACCATATCACCGGAGTGATACTCTTGAGCGAGTACGCAAGGAGAGCCAAATGCTACACCAAGAACGATAAGAATAAACAACTGACGCATAGCGAACCCCTTGCATTGCATTCGGAACAGTTGCCGAAGTAGGATTTTTGCTTGGTATATTCACCCGATTGTAGATGCGGATTGTTTCACGGTCCACATATTCGAGTCAAATTCCCCGCCCAGGCGAAAATGCTAAGGAATCTGCACGTATCAGCACGTAGAAGTCCTGGGATGGGTGCAATTAAAATTGAACCAACTACGCCACGTCCCACAGGATTACCTGGCTTGCCTCCTTGGCACCGACCAAATCTAATCCTCTAAATGGTCATATCGATTATGTGGGGCGAATAGCTCCCATCTTCCGGCTGCTCTACGAACATTGGGACGAAGCGATTGAGAATATCTGCCGCTTGTTCGAGTTTCTCTTGTTGCCGTTTAGTAAGTCGTCCCAAATCTCTCTGTTCTCGAGTCACTCCGGAAAAAGAGTACAGCCAGTTATCAACGACTCCTTCGATCTCCGCAGCTTTTATCACGTATTTGCAGCGGCCACGGCCTGCAGTTAGTAAGAACGACAATAGAAACGAGTCGACAGTCATATGATGAGTCTTCCACGCCTTTATAGTTCATCGCGATTCACCGCGTTGGCGAAGATGGCCTCGAATCGCGTAGTAGACCTCTCCCTGATGCACGGGCACTGACTCAGGGGCGATCCCTTCTAGCTTAACCTTCTCTGGAGAAATCTATCCGACACGAACAAAGACATCGTCTCCCAGACGAATTGCCTCGCCCGCTCTGCGTGTTAAGACGACCGCTGACTTCTCTTGAGTTTCTTCATTCATGTCAATACGTACTGCTACCAGGCCAACGATTCAAGCATAATCCGAAAGACTTCATCTTTGCCAGTATGCTTTAAGGCGGTGAGACTATCCAAACTTGCTCGCTCCACTGCGGCCTTGGCTCGCATGGCATCCAGCTCCCCTGCAAACCTTAAAGACATCGCAGAGAGATAGGGTTCGGTCTCGCACCCAACTGACACTCGCCAGCTCCAACTAACTCCGCGAATAGGGCTGCCGTACTGCGATTAGCGAGAAAACTACTAGCAGAAACTCAATCAGTGTGGATGGCTCTGGGACGACGAAAATGTCGAATTCAGTGAGTGTCGGAATGCCAGAAGTTCGGTAGGAAGCTTCGTTCAAGAAACTCTGTACCTGCGGTCCAGAAAAACCTGCCGGGAGGATTCTGCCTAACTCGAACACCCCTTGGAATCCTAGGTTCGTCGGATCATCGTAAGAGATTGCTTGCTCGTTTCCACATGCCACAGCTGGGAGAATCAATCCGCAGTCAAGGCCCTGGGTTACGAACCCGTCGTCCAGATTGAAAGCCTGATCGGTGCCCAGGCTGAACTGAACTACCGGGCCAGTGGCTACGAAGTCGGGAACTTCCAACTGAACATTGCCGCTAGTGGAGTCATAGACCAAATCGTTGCGGAGGTTGTTGTCATCCAAATTGCCTGCGGCAAAAACTTGTGAGCAAAGTGACGCCACGACACACGCGGATAGGCATCGAGCTAACAAGAAAGATCTGCCGGTGCTATGCATTGGAGTTCCTCATGGTTGTCAGCCACTCAGACCAAACTCGACTGAAGCCTCTGCCTCGCTCGCCTGAGCTGCGGTGACGGGTCTTTGGGGGGCAGGAAGCATCTCTTTTTCAATTGGCCCACGTTCGGCTAGACTCTGGATTTCAGATAATTGACGACGCATGCCAATTATCTTACCGGAAACCGCCAATGCCCACCAGTTTTCCGAGTCGCTACCCATTTTCGACTTATAGGGAAATAGCCTTGCAGTATTGCCGAGGTGCTGCTTGGCGAAGGATTCAACTTCTTTGCGGTCTTGAGTCATCGGGTCCTTTCGAGTTTCGGGAGCCC
Source organism: Bythopirellula goksoeyrii (assembly GCF_008065115.1). NCBI lineage: Bacteria > Pseudomonadati > Planctomycetota > Planctomycetia > Pirellulales > Lacipirellulaceae > Bythopirellula > Bythopirellula goksoeyrii. Next base: position 3,892,087 of record NZ_CP042913.1, read on the forward strand.
ACAACCTATCTCAAATAGAACCCCTCCGCCAGTGGAATGGGTAAATGACACATGTGGGGGACCTTCGACAGAGATGCTCTCAGCCTGGGGTTCGATGTTGTTGCAAGGATGGTACAATCGGTTGAGCAAACCTGCGGACGGATGGAATCCTGCTGAAAGGACGTCTTGCCATGCATGAAAACTCATTTGCGGTAATTCACCCCTTTAAATGGCATGGTCTCTGGGTCTTCGACGACGAGCGGGTCGGCTTGGACAAGGAGCCCTTTGTAGCCGGTGCCGACACCCTGATCGACCTTGCGATTGAACGCATCGGAATCGATGCAGGGGAGGATGGCTTTCTGATGCTGTTCTCCGCAACTCCGTTTCCCAGTGCGGATTTACATCTGGAATGGGTAAGAGAAGAATCAGATGGGAATGTCTACCTTTGGCGAGAAGAAGGTCGAGAGGGGTGGCTATCTCACGCAATACTCAATTATTTTGATTGTGCTCCGAAGAATCTCTATGTGCAATTGAGAAATGCTGAACCCGAGTATTAAATACCGTGGGACGATGGAGTTCTGCCCAAGCACCACTGACGGCGCTTTTCGCAGCCCGAATGGATTCTTCGTTTTTGTGAAGTTCGGTTCGCCGGCGAATGGAGTCGTCGCCCATTGCATTTTGTCCTACCTAGCCGCACCAACACCCGCCGAGCTCCGCAGTGTGACACAGGCTGGACACGTAGCAATTCTGAGCAACATTAGCAGAACGGTGTGCTTGACTCATCTTTGCTTTAGAATGGATGGGGCAACCTATCGCTGTTAAAAGAGAGCCTTGTTTGCAATTGTTGCCGACAGAATCACCCACTCTATGGCCTGTGAAGACAGCTGGGCAGAATAAACCATTCGGATAAGGAAGAATCGATATGCGAGACTCTTTACGCACACTCTCGTTTACCTTATGTGTTGTTATTGTAACGACCACGCCAGCTTCGGTGCCAACTAGCTATGGCAAAGAGCCTCCACAAGGTTCAACAGAAATAACCGCCGAGCAGTCAACAACCGCAGAAGGAAAACGATGGCCGAAGGACACGAAAGCCTACACGCGGTTCATAGACTTCTCCGAATACAAGTGGAGCACCAAGGTGCAACACAAGCCAGCAGGACCGGGTCCAAATTTTTTCTCCGACCGGGTAGAAGACGTTTGGGTGGACGACGAGGGGTTGCATCTGACCATCTCAAAGCGAGATGGGAATTGGTACTGCACGGAAGTGATTCTCCAAGAGAGCTTTGGCTATGGGAGCTATATCTTCCAGACCAAAACTGAGCCGGAGTATGTCGATGCCAACGTGATTGCGGGGATGTTCACCTGGGAGGCTGGGCTACCTTGGCCCAATCGAGAATTGGACTTCGAATTTGCCCGGTGGAGCAATCCAGACGATTCGACCAATGCTCAGTTCGTTATTCAACCTTTCACAAACTCAGGGAACATGGTGCGCTATCGCGTAGAGCCCGACAAGAAGGATCCCTATCTGACTCAAGTGATGACTTGGCAGGAAGGAAAGGTTCACTTTAAGACAGCCCGTGGTCGGTTCGACTCACCACGTATTCCGGAAGAGGCGGTCATTATTGCTTGGACGTATGCCGGCGACGGTGTGCCCGAACCGAGGAATGAAAACATTCGCATCAACTTGTGGCTGGACGACGGCAAACCGCCCGCCTCGGATAAGCCGATTGACCTAGTGGTTACGAAGTTTCTCTACCATCCGCTTGGGAACTAATACACTCGTTTCTCTGTTTACTGCCGTCACGCGAGTCGCATCTGCCGGACGCCAAGCGTCATCGGTTTGACTGTGCTATTCGCAGCCCAAAACTGCGATCGGTGGGATCCACCTCTGCGGCAAACGACGCTTCGCTCGAGCGAGCGGTTGATGCAACTTCAGCGAGTTCCAGCGAACGCGAATTGACAGAGGTGGTGACACTCCAGCAGGTTGGGATACGATTGACTAAAGGGCAGCGTCCCCCATATATAACTCCGAGAGACTGATTGCCGAAGTTGCCAATGACGGCAGTGAGGGAGGCCGCCAAGACCGAGCCAATTGGTCGCCAAAGTAGAGGCGTCAGCGAGGTTTTCGTGGCTGCTGCAGCAGTAGCTTGAGCTTTTCAAGGTTCACTGGTTTCACCAAATGCTCATCGAAACCAGCTTGGTACGCCGCCTCTTGATCTTGCTCCTGGCCATAGCCAGTCAAAGCCACCAGCAACACTTCCGACTTGCTGAAGTGTTTCCGAACCCGTCGGGCCACCTCGTAGCCGTCCATGATCGGAAGACCGATGTCAATCACCGCGATGTCAGGACGCTGCTGTAAGATCGTGTCCAATCCCTTTTGGCCATCTTCAACGCTCTCTACTTGATGGCCATCGAGTCTCAGTAGTGTTTGGAGCATCTCTCGACTATCCTGGTTGTCTTCGATCAGCACAACACGCGCTGTTCCGCCCGTTTCAGCCGCAATACCCTTATCGGATGGAGACGCTGGACTATCCGTCAGCGGTAGCCGGACGACAAATCGGCTACCCTTGCCGAGTCCATCGCTCTTCGCGCTGATTGTCCCGCCGTGCATCTCAACCAAAGCGCGGACCAGCGTCAGACCTACTCCCATTCCACCCTCACTCCGATCCAAGGCGTGATTGGATTGAAAGAACATGTTGAAGATCTCTTCGAGCAAGTCGGGATCGATACCCCGGCCGTTGTCCCGGACGCACAATTCGCAAAAATCCCCTTGCTTCTCCAAAACCGCGGCAATCTTGCCACCGTGAGGAGTATATTTCGCAGCGTTGGTCAGCAAGTTCTCTATGATTTGCAGCAGCCGTGTCGGATCACCTTCGACGGCCACTGATTCTGGATCTGGCAAGATGGAAAACTCATGCCCACGTGCATCCATGATCGGTTGGATGGCCTCAGCCGACTCTAGCATTAGCTCATTGAGATCCAACGGCCGAGGTCGAAACCCGATCTTGCCTTGGGTGACCCGCGCCACGTCCAGTAAGTCGTCAAGCAAACAAGACATGTGATGAACTTGACGTTGGATCGCCTTTCTCGCGTGTTCGATAGCATCTTGGTCTGCATGGACGTGTCCCAGTACGCCCATACCATTGCGAATCGCCGAGAGGGGATTGCGCAATTCATGCGATAACATCGCCAGGAATTGGTCACGTTCATCCACAGCCTTGCGGGCTTCTGCTTCGGCGACGCGAAGCGTTTCATATGCCCGTTGAATCTCAGCTGCGTTTTGTTCGAGGGCTACTCCGGTCCGCTTGCTTTCGGTGATGTCCGTGAGCGAGCCAGCCATGCGGATTGCTTGACCAGTTTCGTCCCAGATAGCCTGCCCGCGAGCTCGAAACCAGCGATATTCTCCGCACTTGGTCAACAGTCGGTACTCCACATCGTAAGGTTCTCGTTCTTTCAGATGGCGCTGAACCTGTTCGAGTGTCCTTTGTCGATCATCGGGGTGGAGAGCCGTTTCAAACGCCGCAAATTTGTTGTCAAATTCGTCGTCGCGAAAACCGAGAAGTTCCTTGAATCGAGGTGCGTAGTAGACTTCGTTGGTCCGCACATCCCAGTCCCAGATGCCATCGTTCGAACCTGCAACCGCAAGATCAAATCGCTCCTCACTCTTGCGTAATGCTTGCTCTGAGCGCTTGCGCTCGGAGATATCTTCAGCCACGCCCAAGAATCCCGTAATTCCTCCCGCCGCGTTCCGGACAGCCGTTACTACAAGGTTTACGGTGAAGCGTTGGCCGTCTTTGCGCACATACGTCCATTCACGGCGTTCAAACTTGCCAGCCTTCGCATAAGCGACAAATACCTCAAAACCGCAGATATCGCGGCCGAACTCACGTGAGAGTTCCTTACCGCGTCTTTCCACTTCGGATGCCAAATGCATGATCGCTGGAGTCCGTTTGCCGACCATCTCAGTCGCTCGGTAGCCGAGCATCTGCTCCGCACCGGAATTGAACAGTGTGATGATGCCGTTCATGTCGGTGACACAGATCGACACCTGAGTGGCGGCATCCAGCACCTGCGAAAGCTGCACTTGCGTCTCTACAGATTCTGTTTCCTCCGCGCTATCCTGGGCAGGTCTACCGTAGCGAACTGTCGAATATTGCAAGTCGACTTCGTTTAAGTCCGGCGGTGCCGTCGTTGGCCCTTGCATCGCGTCAGCGACAGATAAAGGTTTGGACCTGCTAGTAGAGCGCTGGTCGTTCATGGTAAGGAGGAGCTACGGCATATAAGGGGTCGTGTTGAAAAGGCTGGTTGAGCGAGGGGTCCGCCTATTCTAACGCGCTGCCAATGAACGCCAATAGCAGTGGCTTTGCCGACAGGCACTCTCAATGTGCCCCTGCTTGAATTAGAGTGTTTTCGCATTTGGATTAATCTATCCGGTCCGCGATTTTCGATGCCTCTACCGTTTTGGCCGCTTGCTGCAGACTTCACCCAGAAATGCTCCGATTCAAAGGCGAGTGTGCGTCTGGCGAATTGAGCCAACCCATGTCGGTTGATGCAACCTCGCTCATTTTGCAGGTCGCCAAACTGATGGAGGTCGTGCACCCCCGGCCGCTGTTGGCAAAGTGTCTTTTGCGACCTCGGAACCGAGCGGCCATAGTCAATAATTTCGCCTCCCGAAGTATGGTGCTTCGGAGATCTGATTGATGCTACTAGAGTCCGTTCCCAGCCGTAGCCCACTGATTTTCGTGGCTTATGGAAACTCGTTGGGCTTTGATGGATCACGCTCCGGAGGCCAGCTATACTACAACCTATGAACGATGTCACGCTCATCCTCCAGCAAATCCAAGAGGGTCGCGCCGAAGCAGGTGCCGATCTGTTTCCAGCCGTTTATGAGGAACTGCGACGGCTTGCCGGTAGCAAGATGCGTGCCGAGCGATTGGACCACACCTTATCGGCAACCGCCTTGGTGCACGAAGCCTATGTGCGACTCGTTGACAACGAAACTGCCAAAAACTGGGAAAGTCGCGGGCAGTTTCTTGGTGTCGCGGCCGAGGCGATGCGGCGCATTTTAGTTGAGCATGCCCGCCAGAAAATGGCAATCAAACGAGGTGGTGATAAACAACGATATTCCGATTGCGATCTCTTGTTTAGTTTGCCGACGGACCCAGCGATACTGCTCGATCTTAACGAAGCGATCGAGAGTCTGACAATCAATGATCCGCAATCGGCCGAACTCTTGAAACTGTTGCTGTTCACAGGCATTTCAGTTGTCGAAGCGGGTCGGATACTGGAAATGTCCCGAAAAACCGCGTACCGCCACTGGGATTACATCCGCAGCTGGTTCGCCGTTCATTATGGCTCGAATTAGAGTGCTTCGGCAGAAATCTTCTGCTGTTCTTCTTTCTCATGTGCCCCATACCACATGAGATCAGCATCCTGCTCCCTGTAGCCAAATCAGGCTCAGTTTCTGCATGAGAAACAAATTGGGATTTTTTTCAAGATTATTGGGGACGCGCACCAGTCCAAATACGCACTTAGCTTGTAGGAGCTATACGACCACAGCTGACTTGGACTTCAAAAAGAGCACCCCTCACTGCCAGGCTCCCAGCAGAATTCGATAACTAGCTCTCTTTGCCCTTAAATCGCATCACTTATCCAACCCACATGTGCCATTAGACACTCGATTACGAGGACTCTATGAACCTTACTCTCACACTAATCTCAAGCATCCGGTCGCATCTATCTTGGGTGCGGATGTACTTGATCACGCTGATTCTTGCCTGGGGCACCAGTCCAGTGGCCCTTGCTGCAGGGTTCACTAAAATCGCCGATACGTCAACGGCCATACCAAATGGCGTCGGGAATTTTGATGGTTTTGACAAGCCAATCATTTCTGGTTCGACGGTGGCTTTTCATGGTGGGGCAGGAATCTATGTTGGCCCGTCGACAGGCGGATCGCTCCAGGTGATCGTCGACCTCAATGACGCAATTCCAGCTGGAATTGGAAACTTCACTTCAATTGAACGTCCAAGATCCTCATCGGAGTCTATCGTCGCCTTTCGGGCCAGAGGTAGCAACGATCAACTTGGAATTTACGCTGTCTCAATGACAGACGGGACGTTGTCCAGAATTGCAGACCAAAATACCGCTATAGCGAATGGCTCTGGAACCTTTTCCGGAATGAGTCTTGAATCTGCATCGGGCTCGACGGTGGCGTTCAGCGGTGGAAATGTTGGTAACAGCCAGCGCGGCATTTACGTTGGGTCGACCAGCGGCGGACCATTAACGCGAGTCGCCGACCGAAACACCCCAATTCCAGGTGGCGTTGGCGTCTTTGAGAGACTGGGGCAGCCAGGCGTGGCGCTGCATGGCAACAAGGTGGCATGGACAGGACGGGGTGCCAATTCGCAAGTTGGGATCTACATTGGAGACGTCACGGAGGGATCAATCGTCCGCGTGGCTGACGCCAGTTTCGCAATCCCCGATGGAATCGGGACTTTTAGAAGTTTCTATTTCCCCTACTTGTCCCAATCGATCGTGGCGTTCGAGGGCCTCGGAGACAACGGTCAGGAAGGTATTTACGCTGTGTTCGCGGAGGGTGGCATGCTCACTCGCGTGGCGGATCTCAATACATCCGTCCCCTTTGGCAACGGGAATTTCTCACAGCTCTTCTTCAACGGGAACCCGTCTGTTTCCGTATCTGGATCAATGATTGCGTTTCAGGGGCTGGACTCAGAAGGCCAAACTGGAATCTACGCGAAATCAATCTCTAAAGACGTGCTGACTAAAATCGTCGCAACTGGAGATACGCTCGACGGTAGAAGCGTGAACGGTCTGCGATTTGGCATCGACTCGCTCGACGCAGGCGTCCTTGCTTTTGCAGCTAGCTTCACAGATGGCACAAGCGGTGTTTATACGACTTCGATCGCTGTGCCAGAGCCGAGTTCACTGATTCTTGGCGCGATTGGTATGGTCATGTTCGTGCGCCTGCGATCCAACCAGACTGGATAGGAACACGGGTGGTTGATGCGAGATACTGCTTATCTGAAGACACCAGCTCACAAATTTACAAGGAATTACTGATGAATCCTAAGACCCTCCTTTGCGTTGTCTTGTCCATGGCTTCTCTGGGCCAACTCGCAACGGCCTCCGATATCACCAGCAATTGGGACGGTTCCACCGGTAATTGGTCGGATTCATCCCGTTGGGACAGTCTGCTGTTTCCCAATAATGGAAATGGAGGACTGACCTACGATGCACTGATTTCAGGCGGCACGGTCACGGTGGATCAGGCGATTAACATTGAAGAATTGCAGCTATCGAACGGATCCATCACAGGAATCTCCGATCTCACCGCTTCGGGTCTCACAACCTGGACGGGTGGCGAGATGACCGACACGGGCGTCACCAATGCCAACGGTGGTCTGAACCTAAGCGGGTCGACCAAGTTCCTCACCAATGGCCGCACGATCAACAACGCCGGGGCGGCGACCTGGACAGCCGGCCCAATCACCACCAGCCATGGGGCAGTGTTTAACAACCAACTCGGAGCAACGTTTGACACCGCTTTCGATGGCAGCTTCTCTAACGGCGCCGGAGGTCAATCGCATTTCCACAACGCTGGGATCTTCACCAAGAGCGGCGGAACAGGCACGACAACCCTCGGTGTCGAATTCAACAATACAGGCATCGTTGAAGTCGATACTGGGACGCTGAGTTTGTCGGGAGGTGGAACAAGTAGTGGGAGCTTTACCGGCGCGGCAGGAACGACGCTGGGGCTTGGCGGCGGGCATATGCTCGAGGCAAGTACCAGCGTGAGTGCTCCCAACGTCATGTTCTCCGGCAGTGGAACCAACACGATCTCGGGGACCTATAGCGCCAGTGCAACGACAACATTCAGTGGTGCCACGACCACGTTCAACGGCACCTCGGCGGTGCCTTCGGCCGCACTGGTCTTCACTGGGGGTTCGGCCATTTTCAGTAACACCGGTGGGGCGAACGCCGATACCCTAGACCTCTCCTTTGGCCTTCTAGGCGGCACAGCGGAACTCACCGCTTCTGGCTTGACAACCTGGACGGGCGGCGAGATGACCGACACGGGCGTCACCAATGCCAACGGTGGTCTGAACCTAAGCGGGTCGACCAAGTTCCTCACCAATGGCCGCACCATTAACAACGCTGGCGCTGCGACCTGGACGGCCGGGCCAATCGCCACCGGCCATGGGGCAGTGTTCAACAACCAACTGCGAGCAACGTTCGACACCGATTTCGATGGCAGCTTCTCCAACGGCGCCGGAGGTCAGTCACAGTTCAACAACATTGGGACACTCACCAAGAGCAGTGGAACAGGCGTCACTAACTTCAGTGTCGAATTCAATAATTCAGGAACCGTAGAAGTCGATAGCGGCACACTCATGCTATCCCAGGGTGGCATCAGCACTGGGGGGATTACCGCCGCGGCAGGAACGACGTTGGCTTTTCGGGGGACGCACGACTTTAACACTGGCAGCTCCGTGACTAGCAATGGAACAGTGCAGTTCGAAAGTGGAATGTGGAACCTCAACGACGGCACGTACAACGTGACGGAAACGACGGACATTACCGGTGGCACGGCCAAATTTAACGCCCCGGCCACCACCAATATACTTAATCTTTCCAATGGCGTTCTCGACGGCACAGCGGAGGTCACCGCTTCGGGACTCACATCCTGGACAGGTGGCGAGATGACCGACACGGGCGTCACCAATGCCAACGGCGGATTGAATCTGAGCGGGTCGACCAAGTTCCTCACGTATGGCCGCACCATCAACAACGCTGGCGCAGCGGCCTGGACGGCCGGCCCAATCACCACCAGCCATGGGGCAGTGTTTAACAACCAACTGGGAGCGACGTTCGACACCGATTTCGATGGCAGCTTCTCCAACGGCGCCGGAGGTCAATCGCATTTCCACAACGCTGGGACCTTCACCAAGAGCGGCGGAACAGGCGTCACTAACTTCAGTGTCACGTTCAACAATACCGGAACCGTCAATGTCAACAGCGGTACGCTAAACTTCGGAGAAACTGTATATAATGCGGGATCGATAAATGTCCGACCGAGCATGAACCTAACTCTCGGTTCAGGACTACACAATGACGAGGAAGGAATCGTCACGGTTGACAATGGCCACCTTTCCGTGGCTTCATTCGTCACGAATGATGGCGTATTACTCGTGGACTCCGGAGGGCAATTTAATCTCCCGTCAAATCAGCCGTTTGACAATTCCGGAACGCTGGAAGTTCGCGACGGCACTGTTGTGATCGGAACCACCAACAGCATCGTGGTTCATCCGCTCGCACCCCTGGAGATCACCCCAATAGCAACGCTTTCTGAAGGAACTTGGATTGCTAGAGGAACTGGCGCCATTCAACTTCCAGCGTCCGCTGGCGGGACCCCATTTGATCTGCGGCACAATGATGCCGTCGTAGTCCTGGATGGCCCGAACGCTGAAATCTCTGTAATCGACGGGCTGTGGACTAATTCTGGCACGCTGGAGTTGCGTGGCGGACATGATTTGCACCTGACAGGTCGGCCGGTGCAGGGATTACCAAATGATCCGGTTTCCAATAGCGGCACAATCCGAATTGGCGCCGGCACGACCCTCTCGCTCGGCTCGCAAGGCATGACGAGCCAAAGCGGCTCTCAAGTGGAAGGCGAGGGAGTCATCGAAGGTTCCGTTACTGCTGTCGGAACAATGTTCTCCAGCAGCGCGGCACTATCAATCAACGAAGGAGCCCTAACGATTTCGACCTCCACGAGCACCCTGGCCGCTGGCACGTTAGCAGTCAACGTCCCCATGTTTGTGAGAAATGGCGGACATTTCATAATTGCCGACGGAGCAACTCTAGGTGGGAGCGGGGTTTTAGAATTACAGGACGGCCTGGTCACCATTGATGGAACTCTCAACAAACAAGTGCGAGTGACAGGTCCAGTTGAAATAGGCGGAACCATCTCCGAAGCGACACTCGATGGTGCTGTGGTGACCTCCACAGCGGGTGCGGGTTTCGGATTAGTCAATTGCTTTGGTGAAAACAATATCCAGTCGGGCGTTGTCAATATCGACGGCCAATTGCTCGTCAACGATGGAAGCACTTTGGTCCTCGGCGCCGGGGCAAGTGTCTTGGGTTCGGGGAGGATGGATGTGCTCGGCCTGGGGTCAGTCGTAATCAATGGCAATCTGGCGTCCACCGGCGATGCGACTATCACCGGATCGCTGGCCGTAGAAGCAGGTGCAACGGCGCAGGCCGCCAATTGGCATTTCACCGGAAATAGTCTGGTAAGCGTCAAAGGCAAAATAACATCTTCAACGCCTGTCGAATTGACGGGAACGCTCGCCGTCGATCTCGCAGGTGAGATGGACGTTCCCAATATTAAGATGTTAGGTATTCCCGGATTTGATCCTGCCAAGTTTAAGGGATCTGGCAAGTCCGTTGGTGATGTAGCTGCTGGTACATTTTCTACGGTATCCCCCGGTTTTAGTCCCGGCATGCTGACAATCGGCGGCAACATGACATTTGAGGGAGGATCGACCCTCGAGTTCGAAGTCCGCGACGCCCAGGGAACTTCCGGAGTCGACTATGACCTCTTGGCCGTTGAAGGTGATCTCCTCAACACCGCCACCATCGCCGAGCCGATGACGATCTCGCTCCACACGCTGGACTTACTCGACGCTCCAGGGCAAGCATCAAATTTCGATAACACTCAGGACTACAGTTGGACCATCGCCACAGTCCTCGGCTCAATCAGCGGCTTCTCGGCTAGGACCTATGTCATTGAAGAGAGTGCATTCCTAAACGACCTCGGCAATGGAGCATTCTATTTATCTCTTGGAGACTCCGGCCATGCCCTAAATGTGCTCTTCTCAGCTAGTGGGCTTCCGACTATCGAAACTGGCAACTTCGATCTCGATGGCGACGTCGACGGTGCGGACTTTCTCATCTGGCAACGAAACCCTGCTATTGGATACCTCGCTAACTGGCAGGCTAACTACGGCCGCAGTGCTACTCAATCGGCAGTCAGCGTGGCAGTTCCCGAACCGAGCTCTCTTCTGTTACTAGCAATAGTTCCAGCATGGATTCTCAGCACGCTAAGGCTGACGAAAAAGTCGCACTTTGCAGATCGATTTTTGGGAAATCGAGGTTCTGCCTGCTCATCTGTTTGATGTGTTGATCGGTGAAGTGATAATAATTAGTCAATTACTACTGACTCCCACCATTCTGCTATGATGAATTGACAGCCCGACCCTCTAACCATGGTCTCGCAGCCGATGGAAAATCTCTCGTCGACCGAAAACTCTGCCAAGTCGATTTTCTTCGCAGCGCTTGATATCGAAAATCCTGCCGCGCGGACCGATTACGTTGACGAGGCATGTCACCAGGATGCCTCGTTACAAAAGGAAGTCAATCGGCTGCTGATCGCCCACAGGGACTCCGAAGATCATCGACTAGTCGGCGCATTTCAAGTGCTAAATCCCCAATTGGGTGAGAAAGAAACAAGCGGCGACGTTGGTACTGAAGAGACGTCCGTAATGTCGGATATTTCTTCCCATCCCGTTGTCGACCGCTACAAGATTCTCAAAGAGATCGGCCGTGGCGGAATGGGCACAGTCTACTTGGCCGCTCAGCTTGAGCCGGTCAAAAGAAAAGTCGCCCTCAAGGTCATCAATCCCGGCATGGACAGCCGCGATGTGATTGCTCGATTTGAGGCGGAACGGCAGGCGTTGGCCATGATGGATCATCCCTCCATCGCCCGAGTGTTCGACGGAGGAACCACAGAGCAGGGTCGGCCCTACTTTGTAATGGAGTTAGTCCGTGGTATTCCGATAACAGAATACTGCGACGAACATAGGCTTTCGCTGGAAAGCCGTCTGAATCTCTTCATCACCCTCTGCCAGGCGGTACATCACGCCCATCAGAAGGGAATTATCCATCGCGATCTAAAACCTTCAAACGTGCAGATCACCAATCACGATGGCCAACCTGTGGTAAAAGTGATCGATTTTGGTGTCGCCAAGGCGCTCAGCCATGATCTTACGGATAAAACATTGTTCACTCACTTTGCGCAGCTTGTAGGTACGCCGCTCTACATGAGTCCTGAGCAGGCAGATCAGCACGGGCTCGATATTGACATCCGTAGCGACGTCTATTCGCTTGGCGTCTTACTCTACGAGCTGCTTACAGGCACGACTCCTTTCAATCGAGAGGAGCTATCAAAGCTGAGTATTGATGAGGTCCGTCGAATAATTTGTGATGTCGATCCCCTCAGGCCCAGTACCCGGCTCAGCACGCTCAAGGGTTCCGACGATTCGACACTCCCGGTGCAGCAGCGGGAGATATTCGACCGACGGAAAATGACTTCTACAATTCGGGGCGATCTAGATCTGATTGTCATGAAGGCATTGGAAAAGGAACGCAACCGCCGGTACGAGTCGGCTAGCTCACTGGCACAAGACGTCAGTCGTTATCTGAACAACGAGCCAATCGAGGCAATTCCACCTACCCTATTTACGAAACTGGCAAAATGGTCTCGGCGACATGCCGAAATTGCGTGGACAATCGCTATTGGCTTTATCGTGATCAGTTTGACAATTGCCGTTTGGCTGGGAGGGCACATTGCGTTTCAAGCAGCGGTGACCAGACAATTGCAGCAAGACCTAGAAGAAGTAAACGCCGCGATTGACTCAAACCAGGAAATATTGGCACGGCAACTACTCTCGGCCTCAAGCTCAACCGCAAGCCAACTTGGTGCGGCAGGTGAGCAGTTTCGAAAAGAAATAAAATTACTTAGCAACGAACTAGATCGCTACCAGCAGTTTACGAAACTATACCAAAAGGCTCGAAGGGATCGCTCTTCTGGTCCGTCGGAGTTGGCTGAAGAAGCAATCAGACTTTATGGAGTCCTCGACGACTCCAAGTGGCTTGCAAGTCTGCAAAGCAAGAACTTGCCCAAGGGTTATATTGATCAACTTATTCCTCAGGTCTACGAATTGTTGATCTGTATTTCTCACTACGAAGTGCTTTGGATGGAGCCTCATGGTCAGACTGCTGCGAAAAAGTTAAAAACGATCAGCAAAGCTCGCTCAATGTTGGCGATTGCCGACAAGCTGCATCCACCTACGAAGGGTTACTATTGGGTACTTGCAAGCTGTTATCAACGCTTAGGGGACCTAACCGACGGCGATGTGAGAACGCACCACGATCAGGAGGCCATTCGCCTCAGGGCGCTTGCCAAGCAGACCGCGCCACAGGACGCGGCCGAACTCTTTTATATCGTGCGAGATCGCCGCTGGGGAGCTGCAGCTTCATGGGTGCGCCCGCCCTTTGCTGATCCACTATCAGACGAGGGAATACTCGCTGCCTATCGAGATATGAGACGCATCGATCGAACCTACTACAATGCGATCTTTTTCGAGGGAATTCAGCTCGATGAAATGGGAAGACATGCTGAAGCGGCTCAAGCGTATAGCGGATGCCTTATGGCACTACCTGACGATCTGGTTGCATTGAGCAACAGAGGCAATGCTTTGGTAAAAATGGGGAACGTTGATGAAGGACTCCGCGATCAAGAGCAGTCAATTCTTGAAGCGCGCAGCAGGTTGGATGCCACCACTGACGCAAGTGATCAAATAGTTTTACTTGCCACTTTGCTTGAGGAATATGCAATATCCTTGCGAGTCGCTGGAAGGGAGAATGACGTACTTGCTGCGATCCAAGAAGCCTCTGATTTGCTTGAGCAGTTGGAGGCAAGTAACCCATCCGCAGGTAGAGATCGGCTTAACCTCAAGAAACTGAGGGAAGCGATTGAGCAATTGGATGTCCATTCACCCAAAATCGAGGAAGAGTAGTAGATGTTTTTGGGCTATTGAGATTCGTGTGCAAAGCTGAACCTTCTCAGTAGTCGACAAGTCATGCGGGAGCAGCGAAAGGAACTTCCAGCACGATACTTTGCTTTGTTAAAACGAATTCCGAACTATCGAAATGGCGGGATATCCGACCCATTGCGGGCATGAGACTCACCACCCGTGCTCCTCTCCAACAATTCTCATTGCCGCGTCGGTTGAGCACAAGGACGTTAGCTTGATTGTCTGCTAAGTTGCAGAAGTTGGACCACCCGACCGGAGTTGCGCTCGTCGCAAACTCGCATCGGTATCCTGCTGGGAAACATACCGCTGTAGTATGTAGAAGGCCTTCGCCGCCGCGGTCAATGCATCCTGCTAGACGCGGAACAGGCGTTCCGCCTATATTTGGATAGTTTGCAGTAACTCTCTAGTTGTGCGGTGAGCTGAATGGCAGATTCTCGGGATCTTGAGGAAACCGACGTCTTCCTCTCGGAGGACGAATTCGCTCATCGATTCTTTGCGCCCAAGGAACCCGCACTTCAATATTCATTTGGGGCAGCCTCACATGTCGGCGAGGTCCGGCCAAACAATGAAGACCACTTTGCGGTCATTCAACGCAGACGCTCCAGTGAACTAGTGATGAGCAATCTAAAAATAAATAGCAACAGTTTCTCTACAGACAGCAGTTTTGCCGCAATCGTAGCTGATGGAATGGGTGGTGAAAGATTTGGGGAATTTGCGAGCCGAGTCGCTCTGGAAACCATGTTCGACCTGGCAAACCATGCTACAAGTTGGGTAATGAGGTTTACAGACTTCGAAGCTCAGCAAATTCGACAGCGTGTTCGAGCGTACGTTGATCAGCTTCAGTCCACCATGCGGGAGTACATCCAATCCGATCCCGCTTTAGCAGGCATGGGCACCACGTGGACGTCTGCGCTTTGCCTGTCTCATGATGTATTGATCGTGCACATTGGCGACTCACGTGCTTACACCCTCAGACAGAAAGAACTCCGACAGATTACCCATGACGAGACCGTGGCCCAGGCTTTTGTCGATGCAGGGAAGGCCCCACAGAGCGTTAAACAGTTTCGCCACTTATTGCTGAATCATTTTGGCGGAGATAAGCAGCAAGTATCTGCGCAAATTTATCACGTCCGCGTTGAGCCTGGCGACCGGTTACTGCTTTGTACGGATGGACTTACGGATATGATTCCGGACGACCACATATCCAGAACGCTGCAATCGCATGCCGATCCTCAGGAAGCTACTGATGAACTTGTGAAGCAGGCCTTGCTCAATGGTGGCAAGGACAACGTGACTGTTGTTGTCGCCGCTGTGAAATAGTCCATGAATAATTCGCGTGAGACGGCATACGTCGCTACTGTTCGCGTTATTCCTTGCGGGAACGACACGAGAGCTTTTTGATGGCTAAGTTATTTTCGGCAACGGACTCAAAGCTGATGGACATGGCGACGACTCCAGGCCGTCGGCACGTGCTTTCGTCGCAGGTTCCACCAGCCGATGGCCTCGATCGGCCTCCTGCTGAACCTCCTGTCGTTCTGTGATGAGGTCAGGCAACTTACGCTAACTGCACAGATGTCCCTATTTTAGTCGAGAAAATGGCGATGAGTGCGAGCTGGCGAGCGGGCTAACTTGCTGAGACTGATGCATCCTGAGTGAGTGGGCAGTCGCCTATCTGAGCGAAGTCGAATTCACCTCTACAGCCAAACGATCACTCCCATTCCAGTTGAGAACTGACTCCGATGCGGGGTAGAACATTCTATGAGGGTGTCTCAACCGGCGCCGATTCGATGGTAATCTGGAACTGTGATTGATGTCATGGGCTTAGAAACAGAGTGCTGCCAAGATATTGCCGTAAGTAGACTAAAGTCGACGAGTGCCATCAAACTAAGGATTAGTGAAATCAAGGGACGCACTTAAGCCGTCGCCGCTTGGAGCACTAACCACCAATGGGGTCCACTACGTGGGGCCTTGCACTGTGCATCCTAACGGTCCACTCCGCTCTTGCGCTTGCCGTCATATTTTGTGAGCAACGTTCTTTCCTAGGTTGTTGGATTTCGGTGTGGCCCCCTTCCAGGATAGCGGGACGCAACAATTGGACCGCCAGCTCACTCAGACGCTTCGGCATTTCTTCCAAAGCTGGATCGACGTAATACTTGCACGGGTGGCTGAGGCCGCAGCGTGAACAGTGAGCCTTGTTTACACAGTTACAGCAAGGAGACAGAAACATAAGACACCTCTCAATCCTTATCAGACATGAAGCGATGAAATTGATGTAGGTAATGCCTGTCAGTCAGAACCTGAGCCGAAAGCGTGACAGGGGAATTTTGGGACAAGGCGCTGCTGCCATCTTGGCCGGGGATTTCCTGCCTGTACTCTAGCCACATGTGCTGACGGATCGTTCCTCTATATTCACTCTAGTTCGACGTGGCGAGATCTGAATCTGCGCTTCGTTGTATTTGGCCATAAGAGTGAAATATACGAGGGACAATTCCGGAAAAACCGGTATTCGCACCCGGAAATGCTGTTATAGTTCATTCGCAAGTTAAATCGCTCGATTGAATCGTAGAGTTAGACGAGTGTTGATTTGCAGTGAGTGATTTCTTGGCTTGTCATGTTCGAGGGATCGTTGCAAGATGTAATCTCATCCCACGGCGACCTGGCGAGGGGCACGCAGAGCTAGGAAAAGCTGCTATGATGTCAATCGGATAACTTAACCAAGGGAGTCTTGCCATGGCGTGCGTTCACCTACAGCAGCTTTACAAGCTTTGCCAGCAACAACACCTGAAGCTTGGCGGCTCGGATTTGATACGTGTAGTCTGCCATCAGTGCGGCGAACAGGAAGTGTGTCCTTCCACGCTCGTGGAAGAGTACGATTCCAAGCAATCACGGCAGCGTATCGATGACACGCAGGATCTGCCGACAGATCCCGTCACTTCATAGATGATTGACTACGCCAACGATACTGAGATCACTGTCTTCTCTGGTTCAGTTAAAAAACGTGAATGAGATAACTTCACGGCGGTAAATCGACCCCTATCGATCGACTGGGCAGAGAGGTTGGTCTGAGCAGTCACTCGGCTGGGCGACTAGTTCAATGAAGCGACCCAAAGGCAGCAGCCTATTTCCTTAATCGTGAGATAATTCCAGAGGAAGCCGAATCAATCCCTTTGAGTGACGAGAGCAGGGCCTCACGATTGGGGGCAGCGTCTAGCGCCACTACGCGCGAGATTTTTTCTGTTAGCACCAACTCACACAATGAATGAGTGTATTCCCGCATCCCTTCCGCCCGGCATTGATGCAAGAGTGCTGGCAGGTCATCGTCCTCTTCGTGCAAGATCTTGTCTTTGACAATCGAGTTCACCAGCAACACCTCCGTCGCTGGATAGCGCCGCCCCTCTTCCAAAGCTGGCAACAGCCGCTGGCACATGATTGCCTTCAGGCTGTTTGAGAGCGAGGAGCGGATAAAGCTGTGCTCGCTCCGTTCGAAGAATTCGAGAATCCGAGAAAAACTCAACTGAGCATCTGCACAGTGCAACGATCCCATCACCAAGTGTCCTGTCTCGGCAGCTTGAATCGCCGCCAACATGGTTTCTCGATCTCGCATTTCACCTATCAGTATCGCGTCGGGATCCTGCCGTACGACAACTCGCATCGCATCCTGAAAGTTCGGTACGTCAAGTCCCACTTCACGCTGCGAGATGATGCACTTTTTCCCATGAAAAGCAAACTCGATGGGGTCTTCGATGGTAATAATATGCATGCTACGGTTTTGGTTGATGTGTTCGAGCATAGCTGCCAAGGTGGAACTTTTGCCGCTGCCCGTCACGCCACACACCAAGACTAATCCTTCACTAGTCTCCGTGATCATTTTGCGGTAGACGTCAGGAAGGTTCAGATCATTAAAGTTCAAGATCTTAGCCTGCACGCGCCGAATCGCCGCATGAATCTCACCTCGTGAACGAAATAGGTTGATCCGAAAGCGGTCGCCTGTGTGGTGAGCGGCTGAGAAATCGACCGAGCCCTTATTCTCGAAGTCTCGCCAACGATCGTGCGGGACCATCGACTTAAACATGCCATCCAAATAGCTCGCATCCGGAAGTTCCGGCAACTGCAACTTGCGGAGGTGCCCTCCGATCCGCACATAGGGAGGATATCCGACTTTCAAATGCAAGTCCGAGGCTTCATGCTCGCTGACGAAGGTCAGGAGTTTTTGAATTTCTTCTTCAGGAGGTAATAGTTCCATGAGACAGGTCCCCTAACTAATGGAGAGTCCTCGTCCAGGCAAAACCAAATCCACTATTGTGGCTGCTCTTTTCCATGCTCTGTGGCAAAGGAAACCCCTAAGTTGTTGTTTCCATTATAATCAGATTCGCGACGAAGTGCGCCTACGCGCGGTTGACTACTCGTAAAAAGAAAATGAAGTAAGACGCCCCCTACTGTGACCGTGATCAGGCTTCCCAAGATATTAGTGCTTTCAAACCCGAGGAGCCCGAACACTAACCTGCCTACGATCGCCCTGATCACACCCACGACGAAATTTCCCGGCAACCCGAAACCACCCCCCACCTCATCAGAGTTCTGGCCAACCATCCGGCCACGAGGCCTGAGATTGGTAAGTTCAAAGCACTTGCCCCAGTCGATGCTTATGTCAACTAGGGCAAGTGTTGCCAATTGACGGAGGTCGCGCCACCGCCAGCAATTCGGCAATTTGCAGCGGCGCAGCGGATGGACCACCCGACGTGATTTAACAGAATTGGCTAAGTACAGAGGAGTCCTTCGAGATTGTCCACCGCTGCGCCTGAGCTTCACTTCCACTCTGGTTCGACACCGTGCTCACGCAAGAACTCCTCCGCCAACTGCTGGGTCTTTCGCTCACGGTAATCATAGAATGCGTGGACAATCCTGTCGTCATTCACTGACTTCTTCCACCCACCGATGGAGCCGGAATAGGCGATTCGCGCCCTTGTATGGTCTTCCATATTCTCAGTCCAATCTGAATCCAGGAATTCCCGCAGAAGCTCGTGATGGTCACCGTGATCAAGACCAGGAATCTCAAGGTATTGCTGGGGAGAGGCGTTAGTACGTTCGCGAAGGGTGCTGTTCTCCTCGGGAGAAATGCCTGCCTCCATGTACGCATCTTCATCGTTCTCGTAAATCCATTCGACCTCGCCGGATTCTAAATCAAGGTAGGTAGATATTGGACAGACATCTTGAAAGTCCACGTCTCGTTCAAACGCCATGCTGAACATCGTCTGATCAATGATTACTCGTCGCAACTGCGAGTGTCCCATTTTCGCTTTGCTCCCAACACGGCGATTAGCTCCCGAACGAACCAACATTAGGTTACCATCTCACGTTTTATGCGTCGTCCCATGCTCGTTCGTTTCCATCCCAATCTCCGCCTAGCACGTATTCCATCCAACTCTTGAAGAAGTCGATCATTTCTTGCTGTGGATAGGAGAGAGACTGCTCCTCTATCAGAGCCCGTTTCGCAGCCGCCGCCAACGCTTCCTCCTCTTCTGGCGTAGCATGCAAAAGATAGGCCATGATATGACTCATCGCTGCTTCGTTTGCGTCCTCAGAATCGTCTAAGCTCTCCTCGTCTTCAATTTCTTGGCAATTGATGTACGCCACAGCATAAACAAGTGCATCGGCAACAGAGTTCACTGCAATTACCTCGCAAATTGGTTTCGCTGGATGACAAGTAGTTTAAACGGGATTGTACCAACTTCGGAGGTGAATAGTCACAACTCCCACCGCCCGCAATTTCCCGCATGCTCAGCGGCTAAGGGCTCGACTGGTTTCAGCAAGTCATGCCACTGAGGTTGCCCACCGGCGGCGACCCCTCCGCAGTTTAGCCGGGAGGCGTCACCCCGGCCGGATTCTACGCCTGTCGGAACCTACGGCGGCAGCATGGGCACTCGCCGTTAAAGCCGTGTACTAGCGCGGTGAATGCCGTCGGCTGGGGCAGCGACATGATCGCTTTGAAGGCAAGTGGGTCCCGGTGGGCGTAATGCCGGTAGGTTACGCCTCCTAGGCTGGACCGAAAAAGGCCCAGTCCTGACGTTGCCGGTTGGCATCTGATTGTATTATTACCGGCTCATGTACCGGAAAGCAGTACTTTGGGTGTTTAGATCGTCTTGTCCACAAATGGATTGATATTGCTGGACAATCAAGCGCAAAATGAACGCCTGGAGGGGATGGTCATCAGGCCAACTCTCAATAGCGATTCCGCCGCAGACGAACCGGAAGACCAGCATTTTGAGTTCTCAAATGAAGTCAATGAATAGCATGTCAAAGGAAGCCAGCGATCGAATTACTGAAGCAGTCTCCGCCGCAGAATATCGAACATCCGCGGAAATAAAGGTGATCGTCTTAAGCTATTGCTGGACAGACATCCGTGAGAAAGCAGAGTCACTCTTTTACAAATACGAGCTTCACGAGACTCAAGACCGCAACGCCGTGATGATATTGCTGGTCCTCGTCAATCACGAGTTTCTTGTCTACGGGGACAAAGGGATCCACGAAAAGGTGGAAGAAGACTTCTGGTCAACGGTCTGCAGCGCGATGCGGGAGAAGTTCCAGGCGGGGAACCTGGTCGACGGTCTCTGCACCGGAGTCGAACGCGTTGGCGACCAACTCGCTACCTATTTCCCACGTGCTGAGGACGACGTCAACGAAGTTACTGACGAGGTTGTCCATGAAGACTGAATTTCTGTGGTCACTCGTTGTGTTGGTGATGCTCTCCTCTTTGGGTGTTGCGCAAGAAGAACCGCCAGCCGCGGTAGGCGCCGAGCAGGGGCTGGCGCAGCAGAAGAACTATGCCCCCTATCCAGAGCCGGACTCGGGCTACGTGACCGACCTTGCGGGCCTGCTACCACCAGAGGAAGAAGAACAAATCGAGCAATGGCTTTGGGATGTCGAAGCGAAGACGGGCGTGGAAATTGCGGTCGTAATAATTAACTCCATCAAGGACTATCCGGGCAGCGCGAACGATTCCATCGAGTCGTTTGCTACTGGTCTGTTCGACAAATATGGCATTGGGAACCTACCGAAAGACGACGGCGTGCTGCTGCTAGTAGCGCGGAACGACCGCGAGGCTCGGATCGAACTTGGCAAAAGCTACGGACGATCGCGCGACGCTGACGCTGTGGCAATCATGGATGGCCGGATCATTCCGCAGTTCAAGGAGGATCGATACAACAAGGGCATTATAGAAGGGGTCCGGGGACTCATGGCGGAGTTCGCCGGTGTGCGTGTCGGCGTCAATTGGCAGTTGATCGCATTGATCGTCGCCATCCCCATCGTTGGCGCGATCGCATTCAGCCTCTTCAAGAGCGGCAAACGCGGGTGGGGTTGGGTATGCGTTGGAATTCTCATCATTCTCGTGCTTGCCGTTTTGAGAATTCTGGCTATTCTCGTCAAATCCAGTGATTCCAGCGGCTCTTGGAGCTCGGGCGGATTTGGCGGAGGGTTTGGTGGAGGATCGTCGGGCGGCGGAGGCGCTACCGGTAGCTGGTAGAAGGACAGAACATGCATTGCCCCAAGTGCAATCAGACTTCACTGAAGCCCTACAAATTCAAGCGCTCCGACGTAGTCGTCGACGTATGCGAGCGTTGTAAGGGCGTCTGGTTCGATGCCAACGAACTGAACGAGGTGTTGCCGGTCGCCAGCAAGGACTTGCAGGTTCCCAACGACGCCAAGCCAACGGGGATGACTTGCCCGAAATGCCTTGTCCCACTAGAGGCTTTTGACTACCCACAGACCTACGTCAAAATCGACATGTGTAGAGTGTGCAAAGGGCTATGGCTGTACAAGAGTGAACTCAAAGAGATCAAGATTGTCCGCGGGCACCTCGAAAAGAAAGGGAAGTTGGAATCACACGCCCCTGTAGAGGGCATTAAAGGGGAGGCTTTGACCTGGGTCAACTGGGCGATCGATAAACTTTCACAATTCGACTAGATGGGGCAATTTCAACGGATTATCAATACGCTGTCAGGAACTGATGTAATTCAAGCCTCGCAGCGGCTATCTCACGCTGATATTCACGACCGCCAAGGACACTTTCCGTTCGGACGACTCAGTGGTAGTCTCGCTCAAACTCCACCGCTGCATCCTGAAGAACTCTCGAACTGAACGAAGTTGGACCACCCGACTGAAGTTACGCTCGACGCCAACTCGCAGAGGTGTACTTTGACACCGCTGCGCCTTGGAAGAAGCTCTTCCAGCGATCGGTTGATGCAACTGATGCCCCAGAGCAAGTCTGCTGATTGTGGGAGGTGGCTCCAGAGCACGGCAGGAAAGGAATCTTGATATCCAGTATGATTGACAGGAAGCGACACTTCCGATCAGTGAAAACAATTCTTTTGATTCGCTTTTTGCCCATGAAAGGCTCGATTTGCCATGATTTTGCGAGTATCCATAGTCGTTATCGTTGTCATCTGTTCTCTTGACAAGACAACTACTTTGAAGGCCGACGAAGCGTTGCACAAACCGCCCAATATTGTGGTTATATTAGCGGACGATTTTGGCGTCGGGGACATTCTCGCTCACTATCCAAAGAATAAGATTCCGACTCCGTATTTGGACAAGCTGGTCCGCGAGGGCATTAGCTTCACAGATGCTCACAGTCCGTCGGCAGTGTGCTCTCCAACTCGTTATGGTTTATTGACAGGGCGATATTGTTGGCGGACTCGGATGCAGGAGTGGGTAATCGCAGCTTACGAACCACCGCTGATTGAAGGGGACTTGTTAACGCTTCCCGAGTTTTTGCGAGAGAACGGGTACGAAACTGCATGTATTGGAAAGTGGCACCTTGGTTGGGACTGGGCTGGGCCACAGAAACCCAAAATGCATCCGCTACAGCGCAACTATCAAAAACACTTTAAGTGGGATTTCACAAAAACGATTGGTGGAGGGCCTACGGACCACGGTTTTGACTATTACTTCGGAGTCGTATTGCCCAACATGCCACCCTTTTGCTGGATCGAAAACGACCGGGTGACGCAGCTACCCACAGAAAAATATACATATGAACCCGAAGAAGGCTTCGTCGTGATGCCGCGTGAATTCGAGGGTGCTCCCATGGCACCTGACTGGCGATTCGAAACGATCCTGCCTGAGCTGACCAGGCGCTCGGTCAGGTATGTTCACGACCACGCCAAAGGCGACAAACCATTCTTTCTCTATTTCTCGCAGACTTCGCCACACGAACCAATAGTGCCCTCAGAACGTTTTCGCGGCAAGAGTGGCATCGCCCCCATTGCGGACTTTGTAATGGAAACTGACTGGTCGGTAGGCCAAGTCATTCAAGCGATCGATGACGCAGGGTTGTCTGACAATACCATCGTGATTTTCACGGCCGACAATGGACATTCCCACTACACTGGCTGGGACAAGCTGGTCGCCGCAGAACATTTGCCGAGCGGACCCTACCGTGGTCACAAAGGCGACGTATGGGAAGGCGGCCACCGAGTGCCACTAATCGTGCGTTGGCCTGACAAGGTAGTTCCCGGTTCACGGTCCGACGCCATGGTTTGCCTGACCGACGTGTATGCCACATGCGCGGAAGTGTTAGGGCGAGACTTACCGGACGGATGCGCGCAGGATAGTTTTAGTTTTCATGGAGCTGCAACTCGCATCGAAAACCCAAAGAGGCCCAGCAGGAGCACTATGGTTAACCACTCCAACTTTGGTGAGTTTGCCTACCGTCGGGATAACTGGAAGCTCGTCTACCGACTTTCGAAACCAAATCTGGAAGCCTCGCGTGGCAAACCGACCGTAGCTGAATTGTATGATCTATCCAAGGACATAGGTGAAGCAAGTGACTTGGCCTTGAAACGACCGGAGAAGGTGACCGAACTGACCTCGGAATTGGATGACTTAATTCGCTCTGGCGCCAGTCGCCCTGACGCCGTTGGTCGAAACGATTGCAAAGTTCGATTTGACGTCACCCAGCAATTCCGCTGGGTCGAAGACTAATGGCCTACTGCAAGCCACCGTGAGCCTGCCAGTCAACTCGCCCGCAGCCCACACCTTTTCGATATTCTCATGCTATCGACACATCCGTAATTGGCTCCAGCTGCCGATGGCCGATGATTGGCTTGTTGCAGAACTTGCTGTTGCCGAGAAGTATCGCAGCACTATTTCTGCAGAGGTCTACCACATTTGGTCCGATGGAATGCGAAGGCTGCAGCAGTGTGGTCTCGGCGAGGACACCTCTTGCAGTTCACCGAAAAACTTAGCCGCTGAGAATGATGTATCCGACGCGGCTTCGAGTGCCCGCGAAATGCGAGCGGTGGGGGCGACCGAAGCAGGTTCTTCGGAAGAAACATTGCCCGGCGGAAGCGTTTCAAAAACGGACGTTTGATGCGGCATCGGCAAGCAGCTTGAAAGAACCTCGCTCACTTTGACCGTATCTATACTTGCGGGAAGCCCGCAAACCCACACGTCGACGCCCAATCACGAAGGGCCGCTCGAATTCGTGCAACCGACCCTGCGACTTCTGTTATATTGAGGACGGGTCATCTGCAACGGGTGATCACTCGTCTTGTCGCTCTGTACTTCATGTGCCAGTAGGCTAGGAGGTGTGTAATGAATGTGGCCCGAACGTGTCAGCCTCTAATTGTTTTGGGGTTTCTGTGTGTAGCCGCCAGCTCAGCAATGGCTGCCAACGTGTTTGTGGGAGATAAAGGCGGTGCGAGCGCACGTGACCCCGCTGCGATTCATGAATTCCTCAGCACGACTGGGTATCAATCCCAACTCGTGAGTGGGGATGGCATCTGGACTGATCCACTCGACATGGCGGCCGATCAAACAACTGGCGATGTGATCGTGCTCGATTTGGGAGCAGGGGCTGTGACTTATCCGCCGCGATTGTTGCGGTTCGATGGGGAATCGGGCGCACGTGCGGAAGTCGCCAGCGGCCAAAACTTGTGGATCGATCCACTGGCAGTGACAGTTGACCGCAACGGCGACATCGTGGTGCTCGACAAGGGAGGCGGGGCGGTTTTTCTTGAGCCCGCACTTCTGCGGTTCAATGGGCAGACAGGCCAACGGACAGTGATCGCTGACGGTCAAGATCTTTGGCACAACGCAGTAGACCTGGTGGCGGATCCGTTAACCGGCGATGTTTTCGTCCTGGACTTGGGCGGCGCGGCGGCCCGCGATCTGCCCGCTGTTCGGAGATTCAATCGACTTACGGGCGATGCAACAATCGTCGCCGAAGGGCCCGATTTGTGGTACGACGCTACGAAGATCACGGCAGACGCAAACGGTGACGCGATCGTACTCGATCTGGGTGGAGCAGCTGCAACTCGTCCGCCGAGACTTCTGCAGTTCGACGGTCAGGGCGGCGATCGTACGGAGATCGTTAGTGGCAATGATCTTTGGTACAATCCAATTGATCTCGACGTCGATCTGTCGACAGGTGATGTCGTTGTCTTGGACCGCGGGGGCGGGGCGGTTTTTCTTTTACCGACGTTGCGGTCGTTCGACGGGGTGACGGGCAACGCGTCGGCCATCGCCGAAGGGACCGATCTCTGGGTGAGCGCATTTGCAGTTGCGGTGGTGGTTCCAGAACCGAGCTCGGGCATGTTGTGCCTGCTCGCTTGTCTGTTCGTACTGAGGATCGACACTCGACGCCCAATGACGACGACTTAGTGGGCTTTTCCCCTTCGTGCAGCTCCGTCGAGGACTGGCTTCCCTTGCTTGGAACAAAGACGGGAGTGGGGTGATGGTCGGACATGCCAGTGACTTCGGTCGGTGAAATCGACCTCGTTCAGTTTGTGGTCCCTTGAAACGACAGCGGGTGGAGTAACTTCGCTCGATTGGCCAGTCACCGAATTGATCGACGTGAGTTCCACCGACAGCTGATGGAGAAGGCCCGGAACTTACGTCGAATTTTCACGCCGGGTGCTGTTCGC
Organism: Bythopirellula goksoeyrii; assembly: GCF_008065115.1. Lineage (NCBI taxonomy): Bacteria > Pseudomonadati > Planctomycetota > Planctomycetia > Pirellulales > Lacipirellulaceae > Bythopirellula > Bythopirellula goksoeyrii. The sequence continues at coordinate 3,917,891 of NZ_CP042913.1, forward strand.
AATCCGCACGAAACTGCTTCGGCAAATCTGTCCTAAACAGATTAATCGAATCGCTAGGCTGCTGCTTCGGGCTAGCCCATTTTAACTACCTCAGTCTAGTGATCCATCTTCTAGGATGGTTTCCATCTCACGTGCCACCTCCTTGTACTGAGGATGGTTGTATAAATTGACTGTTGCGACGTCCGACTCACTATGATCGTAAAGCTCTCGAGCAACGACCGTACCGTTCTTATCGCGCCACTGGGTGAAACGCCAGTTTCTGCAGCGGATGGAATAGCCCATGCCCCCGTTGCGTGGATACTGGCTGAAGGCGGCTTTTTTCCATGTCTTCGAAGGATCTGCGAAGAGAGGAACCAAACTCAATCCGTCACACTGTGGAATATCTAGCCCACAGCACTCGGCGAGCGTTGGGAAAATGTCCACAAACTCCACCAGTGCCTTGGACCGCTTGCCTCGAGGCACGCCCGGGCCGCTGTAGATGAGCGGCACATGGGTATCGAGTTCAAAGTTAGTATGCTTGCACCAGTCGCCGTAGTCACCAAGCTTCCAGCCGTGATCGCCCCATAGGACGATGAGCGTATCTTCGCGCAATCCTTGCCTGTCGAGTTCGGCAAGTACCCGGCCAAGCTGTGCGTCTGCGTAGGAGACACAAGCGCGGTATCCATGGATTAAGGCTTTTCCCTGATTGTCGGAGACGTATCCCTTCTTCGGCATATCGTGGTAGTTGCGGAGCTCACCCCAATTGGCGAAGGCCCAATCAGCCGAACCTTTTGGCTGATCTTTGGATGGCAAACTAATGTCTTCTCGGTTATATAGATCCCAGTACTTTTTGGGCGCCACAAAGGGTAGGTGCGGCTTCCTGAAACCAACTGCAAGGAACAGAGGTCGATCATCCTGCTTACGAATCTCTTCGATGGCGCGATCGGCGACAATCCCATCGGTATAGGTGTTGTCGGGTACCTCGACCGACTCATAAGCCGGACCTCGGACGTAATTCTTGAAAGCATTGCCCTTCAAGTTATTGGCTTTGGCTTCTTGTGTTAGCTTCTTGACGAGAGCTACGTTTTTTGGAGCAGCATAATGCGGAGCACCACAACGATCGAGGACATTCCAGAATTCCTTGTCATCCTCGCCGTGATGATAGATCTTTCCGAGCGAGACGGTCTTGTATCCGTTCTCCCGGAAGTGCTGAACCAGCGTGCGAGCATCAGGCAGATATTCGTCGAGTGGCTTCTTCAGGTCGTAGATTCTGGTTGAGTCGGGTCGCAACCCCGTCATGATACTGATGCGCGACGGGGCGCAGATGGCTTGCTGGCAATAGGCCTGCTCGAACAGCAAGCCATTGCGTGCCAAGCGATCGATGTTGGGTGTTTTCATATGGCCCGCACCATAGCAGCCTAGTTCAGGACGCAAGTCATCAACTGCCACGAACAGTACGTTCCTTGGTGCCGCCAATGCCGTAGCCAAGAGCATCAGCCATGCCAGTGTGATGGAGCCGATTGTTCTCATTTCTTATCCCTCACCGGTGGAATCTTGACGTTAAAGTCATGAAGTCACTGAAGAAAAATGCCACATCAACGGCCGACCCGTATGCTGAGGATCTACAACTCTCCAAATTGTAGCAAAGGAAGGCATGAACGCGGAGTCGCCGATCGCGCGTTTCCAAATAGACCATAAACCGCGGCGGCCCGGTTATGCCATACGTTAAGCAGTCGGAGTAAGTGCCCTCAGATCGCACTCGACGCTGCTTAGGTCCCCACACCGCTGCAAGTATGGTCAGTCGTCAAGTCGCAGCGATTGGACCACTCGCTGCGAGTTTCGGGTGGAGCTAAGTCGCTGAGATCTGTCGCAGATCGAGACACCTCCGCGCATTGGAAGAACCTCTTCCAGGGGGCTGGCAATGCATCCTCGGTGACTTGGAAAATCTGCGAACTGCCGGCGGTGAACGGACCGCCGCATGCAAGCCGTTGCCTCAACGACGCCTTGTGCGACAACGTAAACGCCTATGGTCGTGGGAAGCCGGCACGCTCTCCTCGGGCGTTCAATCTGACCACACGGCCTGCTCTGCTTGGCCACGATTGGCACGTCTTAGTACGGGGGCCGTCCGCTGATAACTTGGATTTCGGCGGGCGAACACAGCGAGGTTGGTGCCGTTTTTGCGGAGCACTCCGCACTCGCCGGCCTTGTTCTTGCTGCTTGGCGTATTCAGGACGCGTGGCTCAGGATCGGCAATGACCATCGTCGTCGATCCGCCACCGTCTAGGTTTAGCGCCTGAACGGAACCAAACCGCAGCATCAAACTGGCGAGTTCCAACAGCGACATTCCCTCCGAGACTCCCGGTTGACGACCGTCAACGGTGGCCAGAATGAGCTTCTTGTCAGCGGTGTAGCCGATGGCGGTTCGTGGGTGCAAGGCGGTGCTGAACTCTCGTCTGCCGGTCGTCGCCTTACTATTGGTTACGATCTGATCGCTTCCAGTGACGGCGTTGTACAGATTCTCGTGTTGACTCCGACTGGTGACTTGGTAGGTGTCGTGTTTACCGCGCACGATACTAGCCTGATTGTCCGAACTGATGTTGAAGCTGGGCCAATCTTCGCGAAATGGCGAGACCCATTCGCCAGCAGAGACGACAAGGCCAAGGTTGTCCGTATCCCGGGCACTCATTCCGAAGAATGTGGCATTGATTGCGAGCTGCGCATTCTGTTCCTTGAGAAATTCCAAGGTGGTCTGCCTTGTCGTCTCAGCATTTGGGTCACCAGCCTCACTCCCGTTTGGGTCGCCATTGCCAGGGGTGACAAGAAACGAGATTCCATCCGCAGTGAGATCGATCTCTGCCACCCAAATAGTCAGAGGGCGAGGGTCGTCGAGAAAGAGTCCTCGGAGCGTCACACCAACGAATGGTTGGGCTATGTGCTCCTCGGCGCTAGCGACGGGACCAAGTACAAGGGTGGCGAGTATCAGATAAACGTAGTGGTACCGGGACATGGGGTGTTCCCTATGCGAATTGTCGAGCCATGGCAATTTAACGATTGCAGCTCCTAAGTTCAATATACGCACCTGTTCCAACTTTGTACTCAATCATGATGCCGTGAGACGCGTCGCCAGGAGCAGCCTTGGATGCAGAGGTGTCTCCCGAAAAATGACACCGATGCGCCTCAGGCGAACCGCTACGGCGCTGAGAGTGATGCATCCTCGCTCAATTAAACGGTCGCCAAACTGAACGAGGTCGCGCACAACGAGTGCACTTAGCAAGTTACTTTGACGACGCCGTCAGGGGCATCTTAATCGCGTCGACACGTACTACAATGGCAGACGCGACTTGGATCAATAGTGTGGTTTTTTGGAGGTCTTGATAAGCGTTTGACTTGTTGACCAGCCTCTACTACCTAAACACTCGCTCCAGCAGTTCCTCGGCAAGCCAAGCTTCCTTTCCAGTTTTCTCATCATCCGACCCAGCTGCAAGCGATTCGTACTCCGCGGAAAGAACAGATGTCGAAAGAACGTCTCCCCTCGCAAACACAGCATCCCGAACCGCCTCATTCTCGCTTGGTTGAACTTCAACGAAGAAATTGCCCTCACTCTCAGCCTGATCCATCCACTCCATAGCCAGCGCGAGATCAATGAGTTCGGTGTTAGAGAGCGGAGAGTTAAGAGTCGAAAGTTGAGAGCCAACATCCGAGAACTTAGAGCCAGATTCTGGCTCTGGATGCTCAGCACTAGACTCTTGACTGAGAACTACCAGCGGCGGAACGATCCCGTACTGCCC